>NZ_BFAY01000011.1:350902-701804 GCF_003112675.1 Leptospira johnsonii
CTTCGGGTTCTCCAGAGAACGAGCCACTCCATATTGGAAACGAGCCGTACGAATGATCTTACGAGCGTCTTCCAATTGTGCTAAAATTTCTGCGTCTTTCAATTCTGCGAGTTTGATCTTTTTCACAGCGTAGACCTCTTCACAAATTCAGTTTGGACAGGCAGTTTATAAGCAGCTAAATCCAAAGCTTTTTTAGCGGTAGCTTCATCGATACCGCTCATTTCAAATAAAACTCTACCTGGTCTGATCTCTGCGATCCAGAATTCAGGGTTACCTTTACCTTTACCCATACGAGTTTCCGCTGGTTTTTTAGTAATAGGTAGATGAGGGAAAATCCTAATCCAAAGTTTCCCGCCTCTTTTTACCTGACGGTTAATAGTGATCCTTGCAGCTTCGATCTGTCTTGCAGTCAAACGTCCGGAAGTAACGGCTTTCAGACCGAACTCTCCGAAGGACACTTTGGAACCACGCTCGTCGTTTCCTTTCAAGCGGCCCCTTTGTCTTTTTCTGAACTTAACTCTTTTAGGTGATAACATCGTTTTTTACCTTTGGATCATCAAAGACGATCAGTTGGTCCTTCTCTTAACGGCGTATTTATCTTCTTCGGACTCTTCTTTACTGTTGATGAAGTCCCCGGTATAAGTCCAAACCTTCACTCCGATTTGTCCGAAAGTAGTGCTGGCTTCACGGAATCCTAGATCGATTTTCGCTCTAAGTGTATGAAGAGGAATTCTTCCTTCACGATAACCTTCGCGACGAGCCATGTCCGCTCCATTCAAACGTCCGGAAATAAGGATCTTAATTCCTTCTACTCCACCTCTCATCGCACGACGAAGTTCTTGTTTCATCACGCGACGGAACGGCTGACGCTCTTGGATTTGGATCGCAATAGACTCAGCGATACATTGTGCGATCGTTTCCGGTTTTTTGACCTCGATGATGTTGAGGTTCAAAGGTTTTTCGGTCATAGTCTTAAGGACTTTTTTAACGGCTTCGATATTCGCTCCGTTTTTTCCGATTACCACACCTGGCTTAGCAGTATGAAGGTTTACGTTGATCTTCTCAGGAAAACGCTCCACTACAACTTTTACAACGCCTGCTTCTTTGAAACGGCCTTGGATAAATCTACGAATTCTAATATCTTCGTGCAGGTTCTTTCTGTAGTCCTGCTGAGAGAACCAGATGGAATCCCATCCGCGGGTAATTCCGATACGAAGTCCGATTGGGTTAACTTTCTGTCCCATGATTTCCCCTATTAATCCGAGATTACCACTGTAACGTGGCTGGTTCTCTTACGGATCCTTGCTGCTCTACCGCGAGCGCGAGGACGGAAGCGTTTTAGGATTGGGCCTTCGTCCACTAGGATCTTTTTAATGAACATCTTACCTGGATCAGCGTTATCACTTTTCACGACTGCGTTTGCAGAAGCGGATTTGATAAGTTTGAAGATAGGCTCGATAGCTCTCTTGTTTGTATATTTCAGAATATCCAGAGCTTCCGCAACTTCGTAGCCTCGGATCTCATCCGCAACAAGACGAAGTTTACGAGGGGACATTCTGACAAATCTTGCGATTGCTACGGCTTCCATTATTTCTTAGCCGCCTTTTTATCGGTGTTTCCATGACCACGATAAGTACGAGTAGGAGCGAATTCTCCTAACTTGTGTCCTACCATGTTATCATTGATGAAAACAGGGATAAATTTGTTTCCGTTATGAACCATGATTGTGTGACCGATCATGTCCGGGAAAATCGTACTTCTACGAGACCAGGTTTTAAACGGTTTCTTTTGGTTTTCAGAGTTCAGCTTGATCACCTTGCTCATGAGGTGACTGTCGATGAACGGACCTTTTTTAGAAGATCTCATGATGATTACCTGCTCCTATTTCCCTTTCTCTTCTGGATAATGAACTTGTCAGATGGTTTAGCCCTACGACGAGTTTTGTATCCTTTGGTTGGAATACCCCAAGGAGTCACTGGGTGACGTCCTCCGGAAGTACGTCCTTCTCCACCACCATGTGGGTGATCAACCGGGTTCATTACGACCCCTCTGACCTTAGGACGTTTTCCCAACCATCTGTTTCTACCGGCTTTACCGATGGAAACAAGGTTATGATCTCTATTGCTGCAAACTCCTACAGTTGCGTAGCAGTTCTCGTGAACCTTACGAACCTCGGAACTTGGAAGTTTCAGAAGGATGTATTCTCCATCTCTACCTGCAATAGTAGCGAAGGAACCTGCAGTTCTTGCGATCTGCCCGCCTCTTCCGATCTTCAATTCCACGTTATGCACGTTAGTGCCTGGAGGGATTTTTCCGAGTGGAAGTGCGTTTCCGATCTTAATCTCTACGCCTTCTCCGGAAGAAACTTTATCTCCAACTTTCAATCCTTCTGCGTTCAGGATGTACGCGTATTCTCCGTCAGAATAGCTGACAAGAGAGATGAAAGCAGAACGATATGGATCGTATTCTACTGTTTTTACAGTAGCTGGAATCCCGGTTTTACGACGTTTGAAGTCGATGATACGATATTTGCGTTTTACTCTTCCGCCTTTTCTGCGAACCGCAATTTTACCGCCTTCTCCGCGACCTGCTTTATAATTTAAGCTGATCGTTAAAGGGCGATACGGTTCAGACTCGGTGATTTCCTCAAAGGTTAATACCGATTTAAAACGGCTGGCGGAAGTAACGGGTTTAAACTTTTTAATTCCCATTTCTTATGCTTCCTTTCCGAAGTCGATGCTCGCTCCGTCTTGGAAAGTCACGATTGCTTTTTTCCAATGAGCTTTTGGAGCGGGTAGATGACGGAATCTTTTTACTTTTCCGCGATACACTTGAATGTTTACTGCAGAAGGTACTACGTTGTAAATTTTGCGGAATGCTTCCTTCACCAGAGTTTTGTTCGCTCTAGGATGGATTTCCACGGTGTATTTTACGGTTCTTTTACCGGCTTTTTCACCGATAGTCTCCAGATCCTGGGACTTTTCGGTGATGATCGGAGATAAGATCACTTCGTTAAGATTCATTTTCCTTCTCCGTAATGTTTGAGAATTTCTCCCAAAGCAGCTTCGGTGATCACAAGATTTCTATTATATAGAATGTCTCGAACCGCGATACGTTTGGAGTTTATGTATTTCACAGTAGGGATATTGCGAACTGACTTTTTAAGGAAGTCGTTCTCTCCACCTACTACGAATCCAATCACTCCGGTATTCTTTAATCCGATATTGCTGAATAAGGTAGCGAATGCTTTAGTGCTGAATTCTTTAGGATCCAGATCTTCTACTACTTTAATGACCGCGTCTTGAGCCTTCTTATTCAAAACGGAAAGAACCGCTCTGCGTTTCACTTTTGGAGAAACGTTATAAGAATAATCTCTTTTGCGAGGTCCGTGAACAGTACCACCGCCCACCCACTGAGGAGCACGGATAGAACCTTGACGAGCTCTACCAGTTCCCTTTTGGGACCAAGGCTTTTTACCACCCCCGGAAACTTCCGAGCGGGTTTTGGTATGATGATTCCCGGAACGGAGGTTAGCATTCTCCGCTTTGATGGCGTCGTAAATCGCGCCACTGCTATATTTGGATTCGAACAACGCTGCAGGAAGTTCGATTTCCGAGAGCAGTTTTCCTTCTTTTGAGTACTTCTGTGCTTTCATGACTAACCGCGGTCTTTATATCTTCTCAATAGTGATGATGGAGTTTGCAGGTCCCGGAACGGATCCGCTTACAAAAACCAAATTTTCTGCTTCGTGAATACGAACCACTTTCAGGTTCAATACAGTTTTTGTATCAAAACCCATACGGCCCGGTAATTTACGACCTTTGAATACTCTTCCTGGAGTGGTGTTGGATCCCATGGATCCTGGGTGTCTATGAAAACGAGAACCGTGAGCGCCTGGTCCACCATGGTGTCCGTATCTTTTGATAACACCTTGGAAACCTTTACCTTTGCTTGTTCCTGTAACTTTTACAGTATCTGAAACCGCAAACACGTCTTGTGCTTTTATCTCAGCTCCGGCAGCTGGCTCTTCGCCAAAATTCCGGAATTCCTTCAACACTCTCTTAGGAGTTAGTCCAGCTTTTGCCAAATGCTTTATCTCGCTTTTGGTCAGGTGTTTTTCTTTATCATCCTGATAAGCTAATTGAATCGCGTCGTAACCGTCCGTAGCTGCGGACTTGACTTGGGAAACTGCGCAGGGACCTACCTCTAAGACGGTTACAGGAATAATGTTTCCTTGCTCGTCGAAGATTTGGGACATCCCTATCTTTTTACCGATTAATCCCTTTGCCATTTCTTCTTCCCTTAGGATTTAATATCCACTGAAACACCTGCAGGGAGTTGTAGCTTCATTAAAGCTTCAACTGTGTCTTCGTTGGTGTCCAGAATGTCGATGAGCCTTTTGTGAGTTTTCATCTCAAACTGCTCTCTTGATTTTTTATTTACGTGTGGAGAACGGAGGACTGTGTATATTTCCTTCTTCGTTGGAAGAGGAATCGGACCGGAGACAGTAGCTCCGGTCCTTTTGGCAGTCGCAACGATCTCGTAAGTTGATTGGTCGATCAACTTATGATCGAAAGCTTTAAGCTTTACTCTGATCTTTTGGCCAGCCATTCCCTTTCTCTTACTCGGTGATCTCAGCCACTACGCCAGAACCGATAGTCTTTCCACCTTCGCGAATCGCGAATTTAAGACCTTTGTCCATAGCGATCGGGTGAATCAACTCGATGCTCATCGTAACGTTGTCACCAGGCATTACCATTTCCATACCGTTAGGCAGGTTACAAACGCCAGTGATGTCGGTAGTTCTGAAATAGAACTGTGGACGGTAGTTATTGAAGAATGGAGTGTGACGTCCACCTTCGTCCTTAGTAAGAACGTAAACTTCCGCGTTGAATTTTTTGTGAGGAGTGATTGATCCTGGCTTAGCAAGAACCTGTCCTCTCTCGATGTCTTCTTTTTTGGTTCCACGAAGAAGAGCGCCGATATTGTCTCCAGCTTCTGCGGAATCTAAAAGTTTACGGAACATTTCGATACCGGTAACAACGGTTTTAGTAGTAGGACGAATACCAACGATTTCAACTTCGTCGTTGATTTTCAAAGTTCCTTGTTCTACTCTTCCGGTTGCAACAGTTCCACGACCAGTGATAGAGAATACGTCCTCTACTGGCATTAGGAAAGGTTTGTCAACGATACGCTTAGGATTTGGAACGTAAGTGTCCAGAGCTTCCATTAGCTTAACGATAGCTTGAGTTCCTAATTCAGACTCATCGCCCTCAAGAGCTTTAAGTGCAGAACCGTGAACGATAGGGGTATCGTCGCCTGGGAAGCTGTATTTGTTAAGAAGGTCGCGAACGTCCATCTCAACCATTTGGATCATCTCTTCGCGTTCGTCCGCAGCAAGCATGTCCGCTTTGTTGATGAATACGATGATGTAAGGAACACCAACCTGACGAGCGAGCAGGATATGCTCTTTCGTTTGAGGCATTGGTCCATCAGTTGCAGAAACAACTAGGATCGCAGCGTCCATCTGAGCAGCACCGGTGATCATGTTTTTAACATAGTCAGCGTGACCTGGGCAGTCTACGTGTGCATAGTGACGGTTCGCAGTCTCATACTCTTGGTGAGAAGTTGCGATGGTGATCCCACGAGCCTTTTCTTCAGGCGCGTTATCAATTTGGTCGTAAGCTACGGCTTTGTTTTTTCCACCCAATACTTTTGCAAGCGTAGTGGTGATTGCTGCCGTTAGCGTGGTTTTTCCATGGTCAACGTGTCCAATAGTACCAACGTTTAAGTGTGGTTTGGACCTGTCGAATTTCTCCTTAGCCATAGCGTTTTTAACTCCTTACTTTATTAACAAATCTGAATTCAGACTTGTTTGTTAAAACAATACAGAATGGTTATCAAAGTCGAAAAGGGTGTCCAAAGATAGGACGCCCCTTCCCTGTGCCATATTTCTAAGGACACCGCTAAAGCCAAGCAAGTTTTGCGTAGAAGCGCTTGCCTGGATCAAATGACGCCCTTCGGTCAACTCAGTGACCTTACGAATCTTCGCGTCCCTCTTGGCCAAACTGGCCAATATGTCTCCGAGATATTGATTCGGTGTAAGAATCTCTATCTCGGAAAGGGGACCAATGAAATCCGAATGATCCGGAATTATGTCCTTTAAACCTTTGATGACAGCTACTTTAATCAGGGAAGAAAGATCGAAAGACTTTGTCTCACTTGGAGACTCGTAACCCTCGACGATCATTTGTAGACCGAGAACTTCTTCTCCATCTATTCCCCGGGCGGTGACTTCCGTAAACGCGGATGAAATCGCCTCTTTGATCGGATCAGCTAGCTGAACATTAAACCGCACTCCCTTAGAAAAGTTGTGAGAACTTTCCAAGGACGCGAGCACCTGTCCGCTCGAGATTTTTTGATCGAACGCGGTATGCTGAAATGCGACCTTTTGAACCAAATTTTTCCATAGAGCAAATCTTGCAACCTTGATTCCGCTCGTTTGAAAGCTTTTCGAAAAAGACTCTCTCAAACGAGAGAGAGAGATCTCTAAATGCAACTCTCCAGTGCCTGATAAGCGAAATTGCCCGGTCTCGGAGAGGATATCTACACTCACCGCTTCATCCAGCCAGGCCAGATCTTGGAGACGATCCCAAAGTTCCTGTCGATCTTCTTCTTTTTCCGGCTCTATCAAGATCTGAAATTGTTTTCTGATGGGAGCGAGTAGTGTTTTGGTCGCGCCATCTGCATTATGTCTCGCAAGAATTTCTCCGGGAGTCCAGTTAAGAAGAGAGGTTGTTGCGAGAAGTTCTCCGATTTCTCCTTTGGAAACTTCTTCATAGTCTCTTGCGGAAATCTGATATAAGTTCTCTATCTTGTGTTTTGTTTCTCCATGTAGGAAGAAGTCCCCAACCCTGATGGATGCGAGTGTTTGGAAATGAAGAAGTTTCCCAAGTTCGGGATGAATCTCTCTTTTGAAAGCAATCCCAGCAAGATCTTTAGAAGAAGGTGGAGCAGGCTTTCCATGAGCAAGGACTTCCAAGAATGCAAGCAGCTCCTTTACTCCAAGGCCTTGGAGAGCGGAACCTCCGAGCACCGGAAAAATTTTCCCTCCCCAGAATCCTTTTACTAAACCTTGGAGGGCAAGCTTGGGGAGAAGTTTATGATCCTTAAGATATTCTTCGGAAAGGCCGTGATCCCATTCAATGAGCGGTAGGAGCTCCGACTCCTGACCTTCTCCCTTTAACACAGGAATACTTCCGTCTTCTTTAAAAAGGAGGATGGGCTCCTTTCCTAAGGCGACTTCCAGATCCACCAAAGGGGAAAGTATATCCGCTCCGGGACGATCCAGTTTATTTAGAAAAAATAATATTGGTTTTCCTGATTTTCGAAGGGCCTCCACATTTTGGAAGGTCTGGGATTTTAGTCCTTCGAACGAATCTATGAGAACCAGGCCAAAATCGGAAACGAGAAGGGAGGCATTTGCTTGGGATTGAAAATCCAAATGCCCAGGATTGTCCACGAACTGCAAAATGACCCTAGGCTTTTCAGGATCAGGGTAAGGGATCCTGGCCACAGTCGACTGGATAGAAATTCCTCTTTCTATCTCTTCAGGAAGATAGTCCGACTCTGTGGTACCTTCTTCTATTCTACCCGGCGCGGAAATTTTGCCGGTCTCGAATAAGATCCTCTCTAAGAGTGTGGTTTTGCCCGCATCAATATGCGCGAATATTCCTGGATTTAAGAATGGTACTGACATGGTCTCCGGCCGCTGGTCGAAACACCATTCGCCCGTTTGTGTAAGACTAAGTCAATATTATCCGCGGAGTTGGATCTTCTTGGTCCTACAGATCTCTGCGTAACGAAGCGCGCTCAACCTAGGTTTTCTTTTCATTGTAGTGTAATCTACTTCTACCAAGCCGAAGCGAGGTCCATAACCGTCATTCCATTCTAAGTTATCCAGAAAGGACCAATGATAATAACGTTCTACTTTCACACCTTCGTCCAAAAGAAGTTTGATCTGGTAGAGATGATCCACGATATATTTTTCTCTCTTCTCGTCTTTCTCGTCCGGAATTCCATTCTCTGTGATATAGATCGGAAGTTTGTATTTGTCCCAGGCGCGATGACAAACCTTGTGGAGTCCCTCAGGATAAATTTCCCAGCCCAGGTCATTTTTCTCTGAATCCGAAATATTAGGATCCACCAATGGTGTAGCGAATAGATTTCCTGGATTATAACTCGCCTTGAATAGATGGCGTGAATAATAATTGATCCCAATAAAATCGCAGAAGATCCCCCTTCCTTCCGGATATCCGAAGCCCAAAGGGAAACAAAGTTTACCCTCTACAAAACCTTTCATATGGATCTCGTGAAATAGATAATCGCTTAGAAAACGACCGAGTTTAGCAAGCGGATGAGAATTAAAAGGTTCGAATATAGCAAGATGATGTGCGAAACCTACTTTTGTTTCTCCTGCGAAACCGAGATCCTTGCGGATCTTATGAATGAGTTTATAAGATTTCAAATGAGAGATCACTAGACGTTTAGTGACTTTCATATAAGCTGCTATATCACCGTGACTTCCCGGAGGATATTTTCCATCCATATAGCTATCGTTTGCGAATACATTTGGCTCATTGATGGTGCACCATTCTGAAACGAGGTCCCCAAAACTTTTTGTAGAGAAGTCCACAAATCGAATAAAGTCCTCGACCGCATTGTCGGAGAGCCATCCTCCTTTTTCTTGGAACCATTGAGGGCAAGAAAAATGATGAAGAGTGACAAGAGGTTTGATTCCAGCTTTTATCAGTCTTTGAAATTCATCTCTATAATGTTCTACAGCTTCCTTAGACCATTCTCCTTGTTTTGGCTCTATTCTACTCCACTCAATACTCATTCTATAACATTCTTGGTGAAGTTGAGAAAGGAGTTCTATATCTTCTACATATCTTCGATAATGATCCGCTCCGGTAATGGAAGATTCTCCATTACCCACTTTTCCGATCAGAGACCAAGCATACCAATTATTGTAAATGTCTCCTCCTTCTATCTGAGTTGCAGCGGTTGCGGAACCCAATAAAAATTCTTTAGGAAGTTCGAAACTTTTAGACATGTAAATTCTCCTTTTTTTCTCCAGGACCTTCTTTCGTTTCTAAAGCAAGGACCAATAGATCTATTTGTGTTTGTACAAGTTCCATACCGTTCACTCCGAATTCTCTAGGGATCAAAGTTTCTCTTAGAGCGACTCTCTGACCGAGGCCCCAAAGAACTGTCGTAATTGTAGGAACTATAATTGCTTTGGAAGAAGGGATACTGAGACTTCTGTCCACTTCTCCCCTTTCTAAAATTTGTGTGATGAGTTTTTCTGTGATTTGGAACTCTGCGAATAAGGACTCTTCGGAAGAAGCATCCAATTGAAAAGTGCTACGTTCTCTGAATACAAAGTCGAACTCTGCGGTAAAACGAAGCAAAGGTTTATTGGTTTCCAAATACTTAGCTAAAGTTTTGAGAAAGGAGATAAGTTCCTCTCTTCCGGAAAGGCTTAAACTTCTAAGCTGCTGAAATGTTTGGAGCTGGAAATCATTCCAAGGAGAGAGAAGTTTTCTAAGAACTGCAATACTGAGCGCTTCTTTCGTATCGAAATAACGATATAGATTTCGCCTGGTGCAAGATGCCTTGGTGGCAATGTCTTCCATGGAAACTTCTATGAGCCCTTTGGTCAGAAATAGGGATTCTGCGGCTTCTAAGACAAGTTCTCGTGTCTGCTCCCTTGTGCCCACATTCCCCTCTTTGAAAAATGTCACATATTGTGACATTTTTCAAAAAATGGACCGGAAACAAAGAATCGTCAAGTCTTGTTTTCTCTAAAATCAGGAAAGAAGAAGGGCCATTTTTAATAGCTGGAATTTATATTACAAATAGCAAGTATCGGGTTTCGAGTTTTATCTTTCTTACCTATACTTTGGAAACATGAAAGGGCAACAAAACACCGACTTCGATAGGATTGCAGATGCGATCTTCTATCTTCGTAAAAATTTCAAAACTCAACCGAGCCTGGAAGATGTAGCAGGCAAACTCAAACTTAGTCCTCATCATTTCCAGAGAATGTTTACCGACTGGGCAGGAGTAAGTCCGAAGAAGTTTTTGCAATATACCACTCTGGAATATGCAAAAGGTTTATTGAAGGAGACTGGATCTTCTTTATTGGACACAGCCTTGGACTCGGGACTTTCCGGAACAGGAAGACTACACGATCTATTTATCAATATAGAAGGAATGACTCCTGGAGAATACAAGAATGGAGGAAAGGACCTTTCGATTAACTATAGTTATGCGGAATGTCCTTTCGGAAATTTGCTAGTGGCATCTACTCCAAAAGGAATTTGTTATATTTCGTTTTTTGAAAACGAGAAGAAGGTATTCCAGGAATTAAAAGCCATCTTTCCGAACGCGACTTATAATCAAACGGTAGATATGATCCAACAAAACGCCTTATTCATATTCACTCATGATTGGAGTCAATTAGGTAAGATCAAATTACATCTGAAAGGTACAGACTTCCAACTCAAGGTCTGGGAAACTCTTTTGAAAATTCCAATGGGAAAACTTTCTACCTATGGACAGATAGGAGAACAAATGGGAAACCCTAAGGCGACCAGAGCCATAGGCACTGCGATCGGAAATAATCCAGTGGCATTTCTAATTCCCTGTCATAGAATAATCCGTTCTTCTGGAGAATTCGGAGAATATCATTGGGGAGATTCACGCAAAGTGGCAATGATCGGCTGGGAGGCTGCTAAGACGGATTTGGTCAATAGGAACGATCTATGAATTTGTTCAGAGAGGAAACGGATCGAAATCTTTTACCTTACGAAGGGATCGTACAATATTTCGGTCCCGTTCTTTCCAGATCTTCTGCAAATGATTATTTGGAAACACTTCTGAAAAATATTCCCTGGAAAAACGACGAGGCGATTATTTTCGGGAAACATATTATCACAAAAAGAATGGTGGCTTGGTATGGAGATGCGGATTACCAATATACATATTCTAATACCACTAAAAAGGCGCTCTCTTGGACAAAAGAACTTTCCGAGCTTAGGGATTTAGCGGAAAAAATCACTGGGACAAAATTTAACTCCTGCTTACTCAATTTATACAATAATGGAGAAGAAGGAATGGCTTGGCATAGCGACGACGAAAAGGCCTTAGGCAAAAATTCCACAATCGCTTCTCTATCCTTGGGAGCAGAAAGAAAATTCTACTTCAAACATAAGTCCACGAAAGAACAGATTTCCTTAATATTAGAACATGGAAGTTTATTAGTTATGAAGGGAGAAACCCAAGAACGTTGGTTGCACAGTCTGCCTAAAACCAAATCTGTCAAACACCCAAGAATCAATCTGACTTTTAGAACAATGCTCTATTAAGACAAAGGTTCCAGAAACTTTCGAGCCAAACAAGCCGCGGCATAGTATGCCGGAGAAGGATTGAATTCATATTCTTTCAAACATACTTCCGTAAATTTGATAGCATGCTCGTCTCCATGTTCTATCGCCTTATGAATCATTTCTTCTCTGGATTCATTTTCTAATCTTTCTGGCAGCGCCAGATTTACCTTTTTACCGAATGCAGAAAATAATGCCGCTCCGGACTGCCAGGAATATCTTAAGACGGACTTTTTTTCGTGCTCATTCAGAAAAGGTAATATACTTCGGAGAGCAGAAACACTCGTGACAGAATGGATAAAAACGATCGCGGAGAGATTATCTTTCACATTATTCAGGACTACTCTGGAAAATACTTCCGATAAGCCTGAGATGATCTCTTCCGGCTCGTCGGAAACATTCAGATATCCGATCACAGGAGAAAAATTTTCATAGTCTCCGAGCCCTTGCAGGGAAGAAACAATTGTGCCCGAAAAGTTTTTGGATTCTTCCGGAACAAAGTCCACCTTTTGTATAGCGTCTTCCGGCTGTAAACCTAGTAAAGAATCGAAAGAAGTAGGCAATTCCAAATAAGAAGACGCCCAAACCGCTAATCCGGAAGCAAGCTCCCTTTTCCTAAGTTTTGATTCCTTTCTAGCTAAACTTCTGACCGCATGCCCGGTGCGGATCACTCCATGAGTAGCATCTGCACAAATTCCCGGAGCAAGTTTGACCGCCCATTCAGTGATCTTTTTTTGCCAGGGGCCTTCTTCCAACTCTGCATTAAAAAAAATTTCCCACTCAGGATACGTACCCGGAACTCCTAAGAAGTCTTTCCAATCGCCGCTATAAATTTTACTCCTAGGCTTCTTTTTTTCTAAGAATTGGTTCCCATATCTTTTCAGCCAAGGGAAGATATTCTCTTCTTTTCCCATAGTGACCAACGCTTCACAGGCCATTGGAGCATGATTGCTTAGTCCGTTTTTTAGATCCGGACCAAAAGGTTCTAAGTATTCTAAAACTTTTTCCATGGTGTCCTCATCTTCCATATAACCTAGCAGCCTCCATTTTTAAGAACCATTATATTAAAATAACAGAATGCTCTCGAAACCTCTTAGTATCTTGAATTGTATCCCATCTTGGGAAGTTTTTTGTATTATAAATTCCATCGCTGTTTTCACATCGTCTCCCAGACTTAAATTCGGTTCTAAGGGCTCACTCAACGGTTTGAAAAAATTATCCCAATGCACAGGGATCACCATCTTGGGAGAAGTTTTGGTCACGGTTTCTTCGTAATATTTGGCCTTAAATCCTTCTTCTTGTTTGCCGAGCATCGCGATCCCTAAGAAGAGAACATCCGCCTTCAAACCGTCCCAAGCATTCTCTATATAATTCGTACTTCCTTTGATCAAGATGGAATGTTTCCCATGTTCTACCAAAAAGTCGTAAGTCCCACCTTCTATATAATCCTCTGCCTTTGCGGGCTGAGACAATGCTTCAGTTAAATCAGGTCTATTCGGATCTGCGGCATTCGTTTTTCCTAAAATTTTAAAAGGAGGAGTATGCTTTGAATTTAGCACGGTGATCTTAAACTTACCTATCTGGATCTTTTTACCCGGTTGGAATAAAGCCAACTGCTCTTCAGGCAATCCTCCTCCTTTTCCAATCTGCATTGTTGAAAGTGAACCGTACAGCTTTGCGCCTGTCTCCTTAGCGATAAAAGGAGAATCCATAGAATGATCATAATGAGAATGACATACGAAGATCCCTTTTAAACGTTTAATACCAGCAAGTAGCATAACGTATTTAATTTCCTGTTCGTCCGAGGAAATTTTGGAGAACATCGTATTAAAAAGAGAAGGCCTCGAAAAGAAACCATCCGTCAATATTTGAGTTTCTCCGTCATCCAATAGAATGGAGCTAGTTCCCAAGAATACTGCCCTTACCTTTCCCTTTGGGATCTCGGAAGTAAGATCCTTAGGATCATTGCCTATAAAATGATCCTTATAGTCCTGGATATTTGCGGAAGAAGTCAGACAGTTCTGCAATAATACGACCGCAGTCAAAAGATTAAAAAAAATGGACCTGGAACCTCTTTGATTCATACTACCTACCGAAAATAACTTTCATAAAGTTATATACACTTTAAACTTCTGCCAAGTAGAAATTCCTAATGATACCAAAGTTCTTTAAGACCGGAAAGGAGTTCCGCACCTGGCTTTCCAAAAATCATAAAAAAGAATCCGAACTTCTTTTAGGCTTTTATAAAACAAAATCCTCTAAAAAAGGAATCCCTTATGGAGAAGCGATTGACCAAGCGTTATGTTTCGGTTGGATCGATGGGGTCCGAAAGAATATAGACGAGGAAAGTTATTCTGCCCGTTTTACTCCCCGAAAGATTGGAAGTATTTGGAGTAGGGTTAATATAAAACGCATCCAAGAGTTGATCGTAGAAGGTTTGGTCCAAGAATCCGGCCTTCAGGCCTTCCATTCCGAAAAGAAAAAAACCGCTCAATATTCTTTCGAGCAAGAGAAGATAGAGTTGCCTTCCGTTTATAAAAAGAAATTCCAGAAAAATACAAAGTCCTGGGAGTTCTTTACTGGCCAGGCTCCTTCTTACCAGCGAACTGCCATTTGGTGGGTGATCAGTCCCAAAAGGGAAGAAACCAGACTCAAACGATTGGACATCCTCATCTCAGACTCACAATCCCAAAAGAGGATAGATGCACTCAATTGGAAGAAGAAACCAAATAGCTAAATTTCTAAAATCACTTTAATTTAGGATCCTGTCCGGGCAGAGTAAAATAAAAGGTGGCACCTTCTCCTTCTTTAGATTCCGCCCATACATTCCCTCCATGGCGAGAAACGATCCTTTTTACTATGGCAAGTCCCACTCCAGTCCCTTCGAAATCCGAATTGGAATGTAATCTTTGAAAGACTCCGAAAAGTTTATGGTAGTATTGCATATTAAAACCTGCACCATTATCTTTAATATAAAAAACGGTTCCTTCCTGAGATTCCATTGAACCGATCTGGATGGTAGGTGATCCGATTTTTTTAGTATATTTGATGGCATTCGAGATCAGATTCACCCAAAGTTGACGCACCGCAGGTTGGTCCGCTCTTACATTAGGAATATCTTGTATTTCAAAGTGGATTTCTCTCCCCGACTCTAAGTTTATCAATTCTTTATATACAGTCATAGCCAATTCTTTCATGGAAATTTCTTTTTCGCCGAGTTCCGTTCTTCCCAGCCTGGAAAATTCCAGAAGATCATCCACCAACTGTCCCATCTGCTTGGCATTCTCTATAATTTTGCCGATGATCCTTTTTCCTTCATCATCAAAATTCACTCCATAATCTTCCATTAAGATCTGAGTGAAACCGCTGATTCCTCGGATTGGTGCCCTTAAATCGTGAGAGATGGAATAAGAGAAAGATTCCAATTCCTTATTAGCCAAAACTAATTGTTCCGTGCGGACCTTTACTCTTTCTTCTAACTCATTATTCAATAAGCGGATCTCATTTTCTGCTTCCTTACTTGCTGTAATATCTTGGTGGACCACAATCACCTCTAAGATGTTCCCCGCAGTGTTTTTGACAGGATAGAGTACCATTTGTAGCCAGCGATTTCTTCCGGAGCTTCCGATTAACTTGGGATCGTAGGAAAAAGGTTCTGAGATTGCAGGTTCTCCACCGAAGGCCTTTTCCACGAACGGAAGAAATCCTGCCTCCTTTATCTGGGGATCTTTTAATATATTATAATCTACTAATACATCCCTTCTGGTATTCCACATTTCTTCCCAGGCAAAGTTCGTCCCCGTGCAAACTCCTTCCGGATTGTAAGTCAATACTGGATAAGGAAATTGTTCTATAATTGTCCTAAACCGATTCTCACTCTTAAAAAGATCCATGGTCTTAGAATTGACCAACTGCTCCAATTCATGGTTCAACTCTGATAGTTTCCTCTCCGCTTCTGTTCTTGCTGTATCTGATTTTTCTAATTGACTAGCTACGAACCAGACCAAGATAAAAAAAGTAAGGATGATCCCTGTCATCAAGAACCCTACTCCAAGTTCTAAACTGACAGGATTCAACTTGTTCAGATAAATACGGATATAACCGAATATAACAGGAATAATGATCAAGAATGGAATTAAGAGCCTAGCTAAAATCCCTCCCGAACTTTTACTCGTAAACACCTTCATAAATCCGGAATGTCCGTTGATCAATAGAAGGGAGAAGGAGCAGAGAATAAAACTAATAGCAGTATGGATTGCCATAGGAATGAAGGAAAGAATTCCGTAAAATTCCTGGACCTGATACACATAGCCGATCACAGAAAAAAGTCCGATCAAAAGGACCAAAATACATAAATAATTGGAGATAGAACTTAAAACTTCCTTCCTAAAGGAACTTAAGAAAACAGCGGATCCAAGCACCGCAAAATCGAAAGCAGTATTAGGAGCCATTCTGTTTGGAAAACCGTTTACAACAACAGCCGAGATCTTGTCCGGAAAAAGGATCTCATCCATTCCCAGATCGAATCCGCTTAAGACGGAGTATAATCTGGAAAGACCTAGAGAGATGACGAATAACGCAATCGAACGAATGATATTGCGGGAAGTCTTAGAATCAGGTTGATTTAGATTGAGATAAAATGCAAATCCCAAAAGAATAAAAGAAAGCGCGGACATCGGGTTCATTGCAACCATAGAAATCCTAGGTCGTTTCAGGATCTCTATATCCAATACCCAGCCGAGTAAGACCGAAACTCCGATCAAAGAGGGAATAAAAATTAATACGTTATGCTTGCTTTTCAAGAGAACTTCCGGACATCCTTCGGAAAAAATTTTCTGACTTTAGCTTAAGATAGAAAAAGGGATTCCGATTTGGAATCCCTTTTTTAAATATTAAGAATGCAGATCGGTTATTAAGCAGGCCAAACAGCGAGGATCTGCCCAATAGCCGCTAAGGAAACTAAATTATACCCTGCATTGATAAAAAACAATTTCCAAGATCTAGATTCCCAAGCAACGGAACCTAAAAGCATTGGTATATAAAAACCTAGCCAAATATAAAAAGCAGCATACGCTCCGTACATCCAAGCGGGTCCATCTCCAGGAAGATTCCAAGAAGAAGGTTTCCAAACAAATAGACTATGAGCTAAAACATACGCTGTTAGAAAGGAACCGACGATCATAATTCCCATAGATTTCATCATCGACTTAGTATCGGGTTCCATGTTCTCGTAACCCATTTCTTTCATCCAAACCTTCCCGAAGATCGGGCCGAACCAAAGAAATCCGATCACTACGTTTGCAAGAACTCCGACCAAAATTGCCAAATAATTTAACGGTATTACCGGTAGCATATAATCTCCTATTTCAGCTCGTGCTTTTTAGCAGAATTTACAACCCGGTCAAGTAATTTCGAAACCGATCTATGAAAGTGAGTTAGAGCCGTTATTTTTTTAAATTGGAAACAGATTCTTCTATTGCCGATCTGAATTCTGAAAATCTTTCCAAAGATTGATCGAAATCCGACTTACTTAAAGTATAAATTTCACAGGTGCTCGTAGTTCGAACCGTTGCAGACCTAGGTTCTTCCGTTACCAAAGCCAACTCACCGAAGAACTGACCTTCCTGCAAATTCAACAAAACTGTTTTATCATCGGAGCCTAATATATCTACGGAGCCTTCGCTCAAAATATAAAGGCCATCTCCCTTCTCTCCTCTTTTAAAAACAATATCGCCTTTCAGAAAGATTGTAGGCTTTAATGAAAATACCAAACTCGCGACTAAGGCAGGATCCGCACCTTTTAGGAACGGAACCTTCTCCAATAAGCTCCGATGTAATTGTATTTTAACTTCTTTCCGTAAAGAGAGAGGGAGATCATTCAAAAGCAAACTTTCATCTTCTCCCCATCCTCTATCTATAATGTACATATAATAATCTCGAACTCTTCTTCGCATATCATTTGGAATATTCCTCGCTTTCAGGAATGAATCCACCTGGGCCATCTTTTTCATTTGAGCAGCCTTGGCCAAATCAAGATTTCCTAATATACTTGCAATATTACCGATAACCGTTGCGTACACTCCCGCTCCTAACATCATTACAAATATAGTATATATTCTCTGCACGTCTGTAGAAGGAGTAATATCGCCATAGCCTACAGTGGCAATCGTGGTCACGGTCCAATACAAGGCTCTAATATATTCAGACTGACCGGTCTGATAATCCTGAAGATCATCCATATACAACCAGCCAACCGCGCACCAATGAGCGACTAATGTAACCCAAAAAGCAAAAAGGACCAATCTTAAGATCCCGGGCGTGGGTTGGAAGGCTAGATTGATCCTATGTAAAATGTCCGATATCCTAAATACTTTTAGGATCCGGGTAATGCCTAAGATAAGATATAGATAAGGATATTGGGATTGTTGTAGCCCGAAAATTTTGAGAGTCGCATATTCAAAAGGTACAGCTGCGATCAGATCTATAATAAACCAGGATCTTAAATAGTCTCGGATCACTTCTGATCGTATGACTACCCATTTACCATCTTTATATTCGGGAGTGACACAATTCCAAATGATATCCAAAGCAAAGACTGAATCTATAAAAAAATAGATCCCGGTTAAAAGCAGATTCTGATCGTATGAGATAACGATCCGAAGAGGTGACTCCAGGGAAGCCCAAAATATACAAATGAATACGAGTACGTCCCAATATACTCTAACGCGGTTATTCGAGCTTATCATAACTTAACCTACGAAGGCTGACTTAAGTATCGGACCGGAAAGTGGTATTTCTACAGGGTCCAGTATGAAAAAGCTAAAGGAGGGTCAACCTAGGTATTCCAGAACGACCAATGCCATATCATCGTGAGAACTTTGTTCTTCTTGGGTGAAATGTTGGATCTTCCCGATCACTGAATTACAAAAGAGTTCGGGCTCTAATTCCGAAAAGTTTTTGAGCAGATCTAAAAATCTATCGTCTCCATAAAAATCCCCTTCTCTGGATCTGGCTTCAGGAAGACCATCGGTGTAAAGGATGAGTTTATCACCTTTAGTTAATTCAGTTTTTAGGGTTTGGTAATTCGGAGTAGATAAGAACTCATTGATCGCAATCCCGGTAGGGCGATAGGTTTCATGTTTTCCATTCCCTTTGCGGATCAATATTGCTTCCGGATGTCCTGCATTTGCAATTAGGATCCGTCCCGATTCAGGATAAAACGTGATCATAGTAGCAGTCACAAAATTTCCGTTCAATTTTCCCATCAACTGAGCTCTCATCTTTGCGAGCATGTATCCAGGATCGCTTAAATAATCGGACCAATCCGCTAAAGCCATCTTTACCATAGCGGCCACCATCGCAGCACCCGTTCCATGTCCTGTCACATCGCAAATAAAAATTCCAAGAGCTCGTCCAGTCCGATCGGAGATCAGATCTACAAAATCTCCTCCCACATGAAGCATAGGGATACATCTATATGCGATCCTCACATTATGCGCTTTCGGAAGAACGGAAGGAAGAAGTGAAAATTGTATCTTTCCTGCAATGGCAAGATCTTTCTCGATCAATTTTGCCTTAGCTTCTATATCCAATTTTTGTTCTTCTATCGTCTTAGTTCTTTCTATCACCAAGGTTTCCAAAGAATCGTTCAGTGTTTTCTGCATTTCCAGATTTTCTTTTTGTGCTTCGAAAATCCTACGCTGTGCATCTTCTTTTTCTTTTTTCAGAATATTGATCTTATCAGCTAATGCAAAAGAGAATAATAATGCCGACATAGATGAACCGATATACAATCCGTCATCCGCCCAATTAGAAACCCCGACAATATTTGCAAATTTCAAAACGACGAACATCCCGGAAATACATAAAAAGCTGAACGCCAATAGAAAATATCTAGCTGGTCTATAATTTTTGAAAAAGCAAATAGACGCTGCGATCAAGACCAAAGAAGGAGCAAGGATACTCAGCGCCAAACTCACTTTGACGGTAAACTCCGGAGGTAAAAACAAAGGAGAAAAAGTCAGAAGAGCATGAATTCCCCAAGTGAAATGTAGAGAATAATTCAGATAACGATTTATATTCTCTTCCGTATTCAAAAACTTTTGTGCAAATAATACCAAGGAAGACATACATACCCCGGTAAAGACTACGTATAAATTCCTCTGTAGATCAGGATGTTCCGACCAAAGGTATTGGAATCCGTGACCCGTAAGAACCAGTTGGATCCCGAAAAATCCGAAAATATTAGTCACAAAAAACAAATAACTGATATCACGAGTAGATAAGAATATCAATAAATGATAAAGTATCATCACACACATGATCCCATAATACAATCCAAGACCTAAATGAATATCGGCATTATGATGATAGAATGTCTCCGGATTCCATAGTATGAGCGGGAACACCAAACCACCGCTTGTGTTCAACTTAAGATAGAAAGTACGGATTTGTTCCGGTTCGAAATCTAAGGAATAGATAAAGTTTCTATGATTTACTTTTCGAACCGGATAAGGAAAAGCCATCCCGCTAGAATTGACTAACTCCGGTTTGCCGGAGATACCCTCCGCAAAAAAGTCTACCCGATCTATATTCGTATAATCTACTTCTAAAATTTTTCGGATCTGTGTCTTTTCCGAGTTTTTAAGGGTAATCCTGATCCAATAATCAAAGTTAGTCTGCCCGAAGTTCAGCGGATCCATATCCGATTTTTTGAATTTTCCGGAATATTCTCCCGAAGAGACCTTCTCTATTCCAAGGCCCTTACTAGGATCTTCTAAAAAATAGACCTCAGTACTAATTCTTTTACGTTCTATTTGGGAAGAAAAAGGAATGGCCTCCTGCGAAAATAAAGACGAGGCCGATAAACATAAAATTAGAACGAGAACCTTGGATAGGTACATTGGAATACGTTTGTAGGAATATTTTACTCCTCCCTTCTTTAGGAAAGAATAAAATAGCCCTTTCAAGTTCCCAATAGCGTATGATTTATCAGTGGCAGGTAGCCGGCCTGGGCCGGGTCTATTCTTCCACTTCTTCCAATTTCCGATCGTGAGTAACAGGGTACAAACGTTTTAAGTAAAGTTGAGTGGCCTTATCATCTGGAAAGAGTGAGATTACATTCTCAAACTGATGTTTTGCCTCCTCGAATGAGTTAGAATAAAATGCCTTCACACCTTTTTCGTAGGATTCTTTGGTTTTCAATTTCAGATCCTGGTGCTCAGGCTCGTCCCCGTCGAACACTTCGTAAACGGAAACAGGTCTTTGTTTACCTTTTACTTTTACTCTATCTAAAAAGCGGAAATGGAATTTGCCGTCTTTTTTAACTTCTTCAATCGTACTTTCGCTGACCGCAATTCTTGAGCCGTATACTTTAGTTAGGCTTTCTATTCTAGAAGCCAGGTTGACTGTATCGGAAATTACGGTACCTTCTAACCTTTCCTCCGCTCCTATCGTGCCTAACATTAAGGAACCCGAATGGATTCCCACTCCGATCTGGATAGGAATATAACCTTGGCGATTCCTATGTTCGTTATATTCCTTCAGATATCGCTGCATCTCCACACCGGCGGATACCGCGTCTATTACATTTCTTTGAAATAGAGCCATGATCGCATCACCGATAAACTTATCGATAAATCCGTTATGTCTTTGGATTATTGGGCTCATCCTACTTAAATAAGAATTGATGAAATTAAAATTTTCCGCGGGCGTCATCTGCTCCGACAATGTGGTAAAGGAACGAATATCGCTGAATAGAACAGCCATCTCCTTTTGAATCTGGTCCCCAAGCCTCACATCTAGAATTGAATCCTTTCCTAAGTTTGCTAAGAAATCTTTCGGAACGAATCTGGCATAAGACTCTGTAAGTATTTTTTGCATCTCCAAGGTTTTAGCCTGAGCTTCTTCCTTTTCCTTTTTCATAATATTGATACGGTCCGCCAAAGCGATGGAGAGAAGGATAACCTCCATCGTAGAACCCAGATACAATCCATATTCAGTTAAGAATGTAGAACCCAAAACATTTATAAAACGAAGAACTACTACCGTTCCAGAAACAGTAAGAACAGTGAATGCCAAAAGGAAATAACGTGCAGGACGAAACTTCTTCAAGAAACTGATAACTGTGGCAGTAGGAATAAAGATCAGAACAGGAAGAGTGAGAAGCAAAGCTAATTTTACGGTAATTTCCGGAGGCAGAACTAATGGAGTGAAAATGATAAATCCATGTGCGACGATCAGCACCTTCATGGATTTATCTAACCATTTCGGAACATTCTCCTTTGTATTCAAAAAGCGTTTCGTGAACAGGAGCACAGACGCCATACAGATGCCAGTAAAGACAACGTAAAAGTTCCTTTGTAAAAATGGAAATGCCGGCCATAGATATTGAAATCCATGTCCCGTTAGAACCAACTGTATTCCTAAAAAACCTAGGATATAGCATACATAGTAAAAATAACTCACGTCTCTTACGGAGAAGAAGATAAAAATATTATAGAGGATCATCACAATCATCACTCCATAATATAAACCTAAACCATGTTGCATATCGGCGTTATATTGAGAGAATGCATCCTTGTCCCAAAGTGTGAGAGGAATATTCAAACCACCACTGGTCCAAGTCATTAGATAATAAGTCTTTTGTTGCCCTGGCTCCAATTGGATCTGATAAACGAAGTTACGATTCTTAAAACTTCTGGCAGAAAAAGGAAAAAGCATCCCGCTTTCTTCCTTTGAATATGTGCCGTCATTATTCGGTTTATAAAATTGTGCTATATCTATATTGCTATAATTTATCTCGACAAGTTTCGAAACGGGTTCAGGAGTATCATTTTCAAAAGTTAGTCGGAACCAGTAATTATAATTCAATTGTCCGAAATCCAAAGAATCCTTATCTGATTTTATAAATTTAGAATCTGCATCTGGTTTGGAAATGTCCTCGAATGTTAATTTTCTTTCTGGATCCTCCAGATAATATATAGACTTACCTAAAGGTAGTCGTTCGATATCTTTACTAACGTGGATCTTATCTTCTGCAGACAAAGAAGAACCCGCAAATAACGCGGCGAAAATGATATAGAGAATAAAACTTTTACAATTCATAAATTACCAAATTTTAAACATTTATTAGATGGACATTTTTCAGATAGAACATCAGATATGTGACGAATGAATCCTCAAACAATCGTCACCTCGATAGAAATCCAGGCATCCCCTGAAAAAATTTGGAGTATTTTTACCGACTTCTCCAAGTTTCCTTCTTGGAATCCATTCTTAAAAAGGATCCTCGGCAAACCGGTGCAAGACGGAACGATTATTGTTTTCGACTATTATTTCACAGGAGTATATCTGCCCACCAAAGCGTTGATATACGAACTCACCAATTCTAAATCCATATCTTGGAAAGGCGCCTTTCCACTCTTTTTCAAATACATGTTTTCAGGAGATCATCGTTTCACTTTTGAAAAGATCACTCCCGGTCGCACCAAATTCAGCCACACAGCGATCTTAAACGGGATTATGCCTAATTTATTTAGTTCGCATATCCAAACCGCAGTGCGTAATTCACATATAAAAATGAATCAAAAATTAAAAGAGTTAAGCGAAGATAATTTCTAATTCGCTGTCAGTCAAAAACTCCTTTTCTTTTCCATGATTCGAAATTTCGAACTCCCTTTTTGGCCATGATCGGGTAGATCAAAGATAATAAGGAAGGGAATAATAACGCAACTCTAGCTAATAACCCTTGAGAATACGGAACATAGATCTCAGCCTTATCGGTTTGGATCGCTTTCCAAATTGCTTTTGCAACCGCAGAAGGTGGTAAAGGCGGATTGATATAAGCCATTGGAGAACTGTCCTTAGACGCCATATACTTTGTCATAGGTGATTGAATGGTCCCCGGAAGAATGGAACTGACTCGTATACCTATTTCTTTCCATTCCAGATACAGACTTAAAGCAAAACCCCTAAGCGCAAATTTGGTCGCACTATAGATAGAATGATGAGGAGCGGGGACAATCCCTGCTAAAGAAGACAATATGACCAGTTTACCTTTTGATTTTTTAAGATGAGGTAATCCTAATTTAGTCAGCCGGATGGTGCCGATTATATTAATACCTATCTGCTCATCTATCTCCTCTTGGGTAAGGTTCTCGAATTTTGAAGGTCTCATGATCCCTGCATTATTCACAAGAACATCGATCTTTCCGAATTGTTTTACACATTCTTTGATGGCCTTTTCTGAATCGGAAGCCTTAGAAATATCGCACGCAAAAACAATATGGTCTTTTCCTAATGTATCTGCGAACTTCTTCAGATCCGAAGACTGTTTTTGCAGATCGGTCAAAAAGAGAAGATACCCTTTTTCGGAAAGAAGGGCTGCGGTTTCTCTGCCGATCCCTCCTGCCGCTCCTGTTAGAAAAACGACTGGTCGGTTTTCCTTAGACATATTTATCCTTTTTTCACTCCGTTGGAATTCTTACGTAGAAACTCCACTATCCTAGGGAACACGTCCTTATCGCTCTTTTTCCCCATCAAAGTGTCCTGATGGCCATAACCCTCGGCGATGAACAGTTCATTTTTATTTCCCGGATTCAAACGATTCAATGTTTCGTAAGCTATAATATTAGAATCTTTGAATACTTTATTTTGATCACCTGTCACGAACAGAACCGGAGTTTTAACTTCGGAGGCCTTGTCTAGATAATTGTTCGGCAAAGAGTTATAGCGAGCATCCGTAGGCGTATACTTGATCATGGCCTTTCGACCTACTGCTTTTCTGATATGTCTATAATAGTTCATCGAAGTTGCACCGAACAGATCCCCTACCCTTCTATGAGTGATATCCGGAAGATTTGCATGTTCATAACAAGCAGGCCATCCTGTTCCCCACATAAGGCTGAGCATATGACAAGCAGGCTCGTCGCATTCGTGATGAAAAAGACTTACGAATCTAGATAATATCTTTCCAGAGGCTATACCGGGCAGATAGTACCAGCGTGGATTTACATTCGGGAATCTGAAAATCGACTCCATCAAAAAAGGAGAAAACGCAAGTTTGATCTTAGACCAAGTAGGTACATTCGGAGTCAAAGACACACTGTTCGAGACGACGCTCGTGACTCCGTCTATTTTCCCTCCGAATAAGCTCATGAAAAATGAGATGGAGCCCACACAATGTACGACAAAATGGATCCTTTTCCCTGCGCCAACTGCGTCTTTTACTACTTTCAAAGCGGCTGGCACGTCATAAAGAGCGATATCGTCCAAAGTATATCTGTGAGGAAAAAGATTATAATTAAAACGTAAACTTCCTCTCCAGTCAAAACTCCAAACGTCGGTAAATCCGTTTTCATGTAAATATGTTACAAGATTCTTATGTTCCGGCATAACGAACATATCCGTAGAAGTGGTGAGCCCATGCATTAGGATTACTACATCCTTACTCTCCTTCTTCTGAAAACGAACTAAATTGAGGGAAATTTTATCTTCCGTAGTGAATGGATGAAAAGTGATCTTAGAATTTTTGACCCCGTCTAGGGTAAATACTGGAATGTCCCTTTCTCGCCATAGCTCTGGCTCTGCCTTTCTGAATTGGGCCCCGTAAATTTCCCAAAGATTCCCCATGAATAACTCACCGAATCTGAACAGAGCGTCTTTTCTTTCCGAAAAAGTACGGCCGTTCGATTTGAAGGTGGTCATCTGCTTAATAAAATCTTTTTCTAATATATGCAGAATCCCTTTTGCGAGTACCTTCGCTTTAGGTTCTGCCTTTTCTTCTACATATCCTTCGTACACAGTTGTATAAAGTGTAGAAGTGTCTCTCCAGATATTCAAAATACCGTCGTCTACTACCTTCTTAAATCCGTTTAAGGTAATCTTCTTTCCAGCTTTGTTCTTTAAGAACAAACGGTACTTCATATGTTTTTCGTTAGCAGAAGGTTTGCCATAATCCACGAAACAATTGAAGACCCCTTTTTCTACTTCGAATCTTCCGCCTAGAGGTTGGCATTCTACCCAACCGATAGCTTCTCCTGTTTCATTCGGATCATAGACAAAGAACTGAGTGTCATTCACACGGATCGTTAGGTGAAACATCAGGTAGTTTCCTGCCTTCTTCCCCGCAGCATAATCTTCCTGAAAATTAAAAGATCCGGGCATGGAAACGAAACCTTTCATTTCCTCTGTAAACTCTAGACTTACCGGATGAGAATTGACTCCTGTTTTACCGAGCTTAGATTTGCCGGCATTCTTCTTTGATTTATTTTTCGTCGCTGTCGCCAATCGAATATCCTACCTTAAACTTGCATTCGGCTTCTTGCCTGTAATTCCTTCCGCGACCATTTCCGAAAGTGCAGAAATAGTCATAGAAGGGTTAGCACCCACTGCGGTAGGCAATAAACTGCCATCCGCAACATACAAACCTTCGTAACCGAAAACCTTACCGAAAGTTTTAGGATCAGAAGAACAAACCCCAGCATTTGTGGAAGGGCCTAAAACACAACCACCCAGAGGGTGAACAGTAACGTTATTACGGACCGGCCAAGAATAAGTCGGCATCGGGAATCTAGTCTTTGCGTCTGTGAATTTCGCGAACCTTTTGTTCACGTCCATTATAGTATTATAAAGTGTTAAGTTTTCTTTCTGAGGCCACTGTATTTGAAGATTTCCATTTTTATCCAGATACATCTTTCCATCTGAAGTATCTATTCCCATGCATAGGAGTACCGCGGAAGTATAAGAAAGATCTCCTTTCAAAGCTTCGCTTAAGAGAAATCCAACTCTACCGAAAATTTTTCCGCTCATAATACTCTTGAACAGTTCTCCGATAAAATGGAAGATATACTTTAATTTGAAGATAAGAGGAATCGCACCTGAAACGAAATAAGAAGCAAATACAGGATAACTTGCATCTTGCAGTAGGAATGCCTTTTTAGAATCGAAACCGGAGAATAAATTATAATCCGTATATTGAGTAATTACCGGACCGTAATTTGGATCAGCCGGCTTCTTCCCTTTGGCAGCAAAAGAAAGAAAATCACCATTCCCAGAGAATTGTGTGCCTAATTTGTCGGAGATCTTAGGCAGAGTTTTAAACTTAGTTTTACATTTAAGTAGAAGTTCCGTAGACCCCAAGGTTCCCGCAGAAACTACGATTCTTTTTGTATCCGCATAGGATTCGGAAGTTTTTCCGTTCTGCAAATTCAAATAATGAACCCTAAAACCGTGTTCACCCGACTGAGAAGGATCTTCTTCCCCTCTGCTATTCAAAGGAACAATTTTAGTAGCAAGATGCTCCGTTTTTATCTCAGCCTTGTTTGAATGCCTAGCCACAAAAAGATAATTCAGATCTAGAGTGTTTTTAGAATGGGTATTACATCCTACATCACATTCTGCGCAGTAAGTACAAGAAGTTTGGACTGCCCCGAAACGGTTTTTTTCCTGGACTCCTATAGGTGTCGGCTTCTTAAAATCATTCCCGAAGAATACGTTAATGTCCGCTCTTTTGGAAACCCTAGATTCATGCTTAGCGAAATGTTCGTACAATTCTGTCCGAACCACTTTGCGTCGATCTTCTCCGGTATCCGGAATGGGTCGAGAGCCTAAGATATCTTTTACTATTTTATAATATGGTTTTAAATGTTTCTTTTTAATAGTTTCCGGCCAGCGATGATCGAAAACATGATCGGGAGGTTCCAAAAACACGTTTGCATAGATCAAAGAACCCCCACCTAAACCGGCGGAAAGAACTACATCTAATTTTGGATAATTACGAATATCGAATAGTCCAGTTTGTCTGCCTGCTCGTTTAAACTTGGAAGATCTAGGAATAGGACCTTCTTCCGGAATGTTCCAGAAGTTTTTGGACATTCCCTCCGGAGATCTCGGAAAAGAACCTTTAGGATATTCTTTCCCTCGTTCGAGTACTAAAACTTTGCCTGGCCATTTTTTAGACAAACGACAGGCATTGATCGAACCGCCGAATCCGGTTCCGATTATTATAGCCTCGTAAAATTTCAAGTAGGCCTCCTAACGTCGAAAAATCTACTTATTTGCCGCATTTACCTAAAAATAGCAATAATTAATTGATTTTATTAACGTTTTTTGAATGATTCACATCCTAAATGCCTAAGAGTAAAATTAAATATATCGTTATCTCCGACATTCACCTCGGAGCATATAACAGTTTGCTTACATACATTGAAGAGTTCCCGGACCCCGTAAAAGATTCGGATAGATTCAAAGTAAATCCTCAGAAAACTTCCCCGGCACTTGCGGAACTTCTAAACTGTTTAAAACATATCGTTCACTCAGTAAACGGTTCCTCTAAACCTCCTCAGTTCATATTTTTAGGCGACGTACTTGAATTAGCATTAGGCGATATTAACGAAGCATCCATGACATTCGAAAGATTTTTAGATATCGCATACAAAGAAACGAAACATCATTTTTCCGAAAGTATTCTCTACATTCCCGGAAACCACGATCACCATCTATGGGAAACCGCGAGAGAAAAACAATACATGGAATATATTGCGAACCTAAAGCCGAATCAATATATCAACCAAACGTGGCATACCACAAAGATGGTGAGCCCAGACTTCATACAATCCGATCTACTCACTGGAATTTTGAGAAGAAACAAAAAGCTAAAGAGAGCCGAGGCAGTGATAGCTTATCCGAATTTAGAAATTCCTTCTAAAAACGGAAAACGATCTGTGTTCTTAACTCACGGACATTTTTTGGAAAACATCTACTCTTTGATGAGTACTGTACAAAGGATTTTACTTCCGGAAATTGATGATGATCCGGATGCACCCAAGCGCAATCGCTCTGTTTGGAGTAAGATGAATGATTATAATCCTTTCAAGAGGGCAAAGGAAATCACATCGCCAAAATCCATTTACGTTCTTGAACGAGAGAACTTCGCATGGATAGATTTTTTCTGGTCCACACTGGGAAGATCCGGAAAAGTAGGAACAGGAATTGGGCTCATTTACGACATGCTTCAGGATACGAAAGCCGTCGGAAAATTAGCTCAAAACGTGTCCGCTTATTTATTAAGAAATTTGAATCTTCCCTTCTTCCTACGAATTTTGGGTATCAAATGGCTTCTCTATCAAGGTTTTTCATACATTCTGACAAAGATCGTAGTAAAAGTCGGACAAGCTGAAAGAGGAATGTCTGATAGCGTCCTGAGCGAAGAAGTAGTTCATAATATGGATTCTTATCTAGGAGAAACTCTTCCAGCACAATGGAAGGCGGAAACTCAAAAAAGCAAAAGAGAATTTCCAAACGACTATACATTCATTTTCGGTCATACACATAAACCGTTTGCAGTGGAAACCCAAGACTTAGGGTTAAAAATTTCAGGAAAAGAAGTATTCAATACCGGCGGTTGGGTAGTAGATACAATCCAGCCAATGTCCTCTCATGGTGGAGCGGTATTGTTCATAGACGAAGAGGCAAATGTAGCTTCTTTCAAAGTCTATACGGAGGGAGAAGTAAAACCGAGCTTCTTGGTTCCAGACGGAAAAACAAATCCGATGTACGAAACATTGGTAGAAACTGTAGATCTTCAGAATCGAAAGTTTGGGGCCTTATCTAAATCCTTAGAAGAAGAGATACGTCTAAGAAGAAGATTACTAAAAGTCAGGATCAAAGAATAAATTAAGATTTCTGCAAGTAAGTAGAAGGGAGGACGGGAATCTCTTCCCCCTTCTTGCCCACACTTGAACTATTCTCGAAAATTTCGGAATAATCCTTAAAATTAGTCCCCATTATTCTATCCCAAAAATTGAAATATAGACTGTAATTCCCATGAAACTTCTGGTGATGAAGATTATGATGGGTAGAAGTATTGATCCATTTCAAGATCGGATGAGTGGTCCAGCCTTTAGGAAAGAATTCATATCCCAGATGCCACCAGATATTCATGATCATCGCATAGAAAGTATGGATTAGAAAAACGTAAAAATGAAGTGGAAGGATACAAAGAGCGGGAACTACGTAAACACCTTCCAGAAATGCCTCTACCCAATGGAAATTATAAGCGGCCATGGGAGAAGGATTTACGGATCTATGATGCACAGAATGTATATAAGAATAAATTTTTCGGTGATGCATGATCCTATGAGCCCAATAGAACCAGGTTTCGTGCCAAATAGTAAGTAAACCGAAACTGAATATCGCGTAAGTTAACCCGTATTCCGCAAAATCCTTATATGTTTTGAGATGGAGGATCTTCAATTTTCCAAGAATGTATACGGAAACAGCGATTGTACTGAACATAATTAAAGTAATTGCGGATTGTTTTAATTCAAAGATGATCCTTTCTTTTTTAGGAAAATCCTTTTGGATCCTGAACTTTTGGAAAAAGTCCTTTTTCCAAACCCAGAAGATGAGAAATGCAAGACCTGCGATCGGATAATATCGCAGGAAATTCATTTTTAACTGATAAAGAGTAAAACCGGATACGCAATATTCCCAACTTAGCTCACAAACGAATCTCATTCCGACCTTCCTTACTTTAGAATAGCCGATTTTAAAGATTAAGTCTTTCAAAAAATAGGTCGACGGATCTGATCCAAGGCGCTCAACTAATCGATTCTTATGGCATTCAAAAGAAGTATATTCGCAAGCGCATCCGAAGATAGATTGGAAAACCTAGTTTTAGAAAGATTAAAACCGGGAGCAGACAAGGAAAAAATAGACGCCCGCATCTGGGACCTTTTCGGTGAAGTTTGGTGTATTATGTTCACAGACCTTTCTGGATTTTCACGAGGTGTGGAAAAATTCGGGATCATTCATTTTTTACAAACCATACACGAATCCGAAAGAGTTTTAGTGCCTATCATAGAAGATCATGACGGGATACTTCTCAAATCGGAAGGAGACAGCTTTTTAGTGATCTTCAGGAATGTAGGCAAAGGACTGCAAGCCGCGATCCGAATGCAAAAAGAATTATTAGAATACAATAAGGACAAAATCCCAGAAGAAAAGATACTTCTCTGTGTCGGACTCGGCTACGGAAAAGTTTTAAAAATAGGAGACTCAGACGTTTTCGGTTCTGAAGTAAACACTGCGAGTAAGTTAGGAGAAGATACTGCAGAAGCGGGAGAAATCTTAATTACTCAAACTGTTTTTGATAATGCACAAGATACCGGTTTAAAATTCGAACCGATCCAAGATGTTCCTGCGGGAACGCATGGAGCGTTTAGGGTAGTTTACTAATGCGTAAAATATCCCATCGCGAATAACGTAGCTAGAATGCATTATCTTGTTGCAAATGATCTCTTCTATTTCAACATTTTGCAAAATCCGATAGGAACAACAGAGAATGAAATATCGAATCATATCGATTATCTTATTAACGATCTTTATCTCCCCGCCAATCTTTGGAGAAACCGATGATACCGTTCTAAGCTTTGAAACTGAACAAGAGTACGTCGATTTCATCTATAGCCTACAATCCGTGTTAGCCACACAATACCCGAAAGCAAAATTACAATGGGTTTTCATAAACTCATCTCAATATGAAACGGATTTGAATAATGTGATTGCGTTGGCAAACGCCGATTTTAAACAAAAACTAAATCACAAATTCATTAAACAACATAAGGAGCCAACTTCTGACCTGCTAAAAACCGGAACGGTCCTTATAGGGAAAAGAAAAACCGCAACCGAAGATCAAGCGATATGGGTCGTAATCGTCGGATATGATAAAAGCGGACTATTTGTGAACGATTCCAAAAAAGGACCGTTTGAGCGACTTTCATTCGACGGAATCGAGTCCGCATACTTTCTTAAATAGATCCCAGTAATTCAGAACGAATACTTTTTCCAAGGAAACTCATGAAAAAAATCATTTTATCTTTATGCTTCGTACTTATTTTAGCTTCTTGCAAGTCGGCTACAAAAAGAGAAGAATCGCAAGAGATATCTCATTTTAAAAACCTTTTAACGGAAACGAATCTTTTAATCCGCCAAATCGTTCCGCCTAAATTCAATCCTGTTCCGAAAGATAAAGAGATACCGTATCACTACGATTACGCTCTTATTTCTGATGATAAACAGATCGAGATACGATACATCGTAAATTCCATTCCAGGGCTTCTCAAGGAAATAGAAGAAATTAAAAAGAAGAACCCTCAGACTGTTATAGTTACCCCAAAAAAGAACGATTATATAATCCATTTCAGCGTTTTCTTAATGAATCTGGGAGGAGAATTAGCCGCTGCCTCGTATAAGGCATTTCCTCCCAAAGCTGTTAGAGACGAATTTGGAGCCGATTGGGGTAGTAGTACTGCGTTCGAAATGGTTCCCGGTACGGATAAAAAATACAAATATTGTTATTTGACCGCTTTACATAAAGATAATATGGCAGACGTTTATATTCTGTATTTATCCAACGATTCGGAAAAATTAATTCAATTTGCAAAGAAAACGTATCTATTCTATAATTTACGATTTATGTAAATGCTGATTATCGAATTACTAGTTTCAGGAATGGGGAAATTTGAACCACTGAAACCAAATGTAAATTGATCGAGATAAACGTTCTTGCTTATCTCGACTTCATTCATCATATGACTCTATCTTCGAATCATTCATATCAAAAAGAACCGATGCCGGAAACCACGCGCTAGTATAACCTTTGCCTTTATAATAACAACCCCCTCCCCAATCTAAAGGAATATCCGCATAATACCAAGTTTCGGATTTTCCTTTAGGATCTTTGGGACCTTGGGTTTTAGCAAGAAGCACTAACTTCGATTTTTCTGGGAATTTATCCGTCTGGATCGTTTTTTCGTCTTCTCTAGTATTACAAATGATAGAAGGAAAATCGTAACCCGGGCCGGTACGAGCAGAGCTGGATTTAGATAAGTATTTTAATTTTCCAGGAATGGTTTTAACTGCCACACCATCTATCTTTCTATCCGTAGATTCAGGCAGCAGAAACCCTCCAAAATAATTCGCATCATTGGAGCAGTATAATTTTGCAGAATAGCGGATGGAATATTTAGTGGGAACTATACTACAGGTTCGGTTGGCTTGGAAATTATAAGGTTTACAAGTTTCTTCCGCAGATGCTTGCATGATAACCTTGTTTGATTCTATCTTATAAGTTCCTGAATAGCCTCCGCATCCGTCTCCATCGTAATTTTCAAAAAATGTAAAGTCTTCTCTGAATTCCAAGTACCAACCGAAGGTCCTATTCTCAGGTCCCCAATAAATTCCGAGTAAATTAGATTGTTTTGTTTCGAAATCCGGTCTGTTTTCGGATGCGAGATTTATATAAATGCCGGCAAGGATGAGAAGTGCAAATAGAAGCTTTTTCATTATGAATGTATTGGTATTAGACCCGATCCGAATGAACAGGCCTAATACTCGTTTAACGTTCGATATTAAGGAATTAACTTGGTCGGAATTTCCTTTTTATCAATTTCCTTTCTCTGAGTCTTATTCTGTCCATGTCTATAATCCGAAATAGCTTGATAAACAGATTTTCTCACTCGATTGATCCCACCTAGAGGCTTGTGCTCTTGGAGAGAATGCCAAGGAGTATAGGATACATTTTCACAAAGAGAATCCATCTTTTCATTTGTAAATTCCTGCTTAGGGATCAGTATTTCTGCTACTGGATAGAATGGAGAAACCTCTTCATCCCATACAACGGCTGGATCTTCCACCGGCATAGACTTAGGATCTTTTTGGAGCTGAACCATAAAAGTAAAACAAGCGGAGGACTCCTTCAGTTGTTTACTCATTATCTCTCTTAAATAGTTTTCAGCCGGACTATCCGGTATTTCCGATTTAGTTTCCGAACAAGGTTTCACGGAATATTTCACCGCCTTCCCTTCTCCAAAAGCGTAAGGGGTTGTGGACCAATAACGAATTTCTAATGGACTTGTGATTTTTTTGCCTCGGATGGCTCTTACTTTAGAAAGACCGCCCAGTTTCCAAGCAAAAGGATTCCAACCGAAAAAATAAGAACCGGGTTTACCTGCAAACGCAGCTTCGAATAAAGCCAAGTATTCATCCGGTGCACCTACAGGAAGAATTGGGTGATTGATCAGTAAAAAATCCTGAGTTGTCTCTTTCGCTTCTTCAGCTAAGATCTTTTTTCCAGGAACGTCGAAAAGTTTTATCCCAACTCCCCGAATGTCTCCTTCCAAGTCCGCTTTCGGTTTTTGAGATCCATTGGAGAAACGAACCAAACTTTGATATGATTTTCCTGGCTGGAGAACTCCCAACTTATACTGCGGGTCTAGATCTTTTTTTACAGTAAAGGTTGCAGTCACACAGCCATGATGTTTCGGATGTGCGTCTCTTCTTACAACGGCCCCATCTTTATAGGATTCTTTAAGCGAGGTTAGAGTCAGTTCCAAAGTCCGCTTTGCGATAGATTCTTCCTCAGGAAAGGAGTATTCTTTTCCCAATTCCACAGAATCCGGAATCTTTACGTAAGGTCCCCCACAGGAAAGTGAGAATATTAAAGAGAAGAGAAGTAAGATAGAAAGCTTTTGTCCCATGGCCTGATTCTGTCCCGGGAAATTCTTTTGTCCATATAAAAGAGGCAGACAATCTATTGCCTGTGCTCTTATTTCGATCGGTTTTAAAATAAAAAAGGGACTCTTTTCGGAGTCCCCTCGTTAAACCTGTTCGCGGTCTCATGCAACCGCGAACCATTCTGATTAAAAGATTCTTACCAGCGATAGTGGCTGAATGCTTTGTTTGCATCTGCCATTTTGCGGATATCTTCTTTCTTCTTGATTGCTGCTCCGGTGCCTTTTTGAGCCTCGATAAATTCTGCAGCAAGCTTGTTAGCCATTCCTTTCTCGTTTCTATCTCTAGAATAACGGATCAACCATCTGATTCCAAGAGCTAAACGTCTTTCAGGACGAACTTCGATCGGAACTTGGTAAGTCACACCACCCACGCGGCGGGATTTAACTTCCACCTGAGGTTTAACGTTTTCTAATGCTTCTTTAAAAGTAACATAAGGATCGTTTCCGGTCTTTTTTTGGATCAGATCCAGAGCATCATAAAATAAAGATTCTGCTACGGATTTTTTTCCGTCCAACATCAAGCAGTTGATAAACTTCGCGATGTTTGCATCTCCATAAACCGAATCCGGTTGGATCTTGCGTGGTTCTACTTTTCCTCTTCTTCTAGACATTCCTAATAACTCCCTTACGCCTTAGGTTTTTTCGTTCCGTATTTAGAACGACTCTTACGACGTTTGTCGATACCGAGAGTATCCAAGGTACCACGGATAATATGATAACGAACCCCTGGAAGGTCTTTTACCCTTCCCCCGCGGATCAGAACAACGTTGTGCTCTTGCAGGTTATGTCCCTCACCGGGAATATAAGCGGTCACTTCGATACCGGTTGTTAAACGAACCCTTGCGACTTTTCTTAAAGCCGAGTTCGGTTTTTTCGGTGTGAAGGTAGTCACCTTCGTGCAAACTCCCCGACGTTGGGGGGAACTTTTTAATGCAGGAGATTTAGATTTGTTAACCTGTTTCTTCCTGCCATGACGTATAAGTTGGCTAATTGTAGGCATGAGTTTCTTCTTTTTAGCAGGCCGGTGACCTATTTTACCAGTTCTACCGACCCTGCTCTATTGTAAAGCTTTCCTTTAATTCTCGTTGTCTTCCGGTATGGCCATCGGAATTTCTTCCTCTTCCACTTCCAGAGGACGATCTAGATCCCCGTAAGTTTCTTTAAACACCGCGACGTCGCGATATTTTCTCATTCCGGTTCCAGCAGGGATCATGTGACCGATGATTACGTTCTCTTTAAGTCCCGCTAAGTTATCGGTCTTTCCTTTGATTGCAGCGTCAGTTAGCACCTTGGTTGTTTCCTGGAAGGAAGCAGCCGAGAAGAACGACTCTGTATTCAAAGATGCTTTCGTTAAACCTAATAGGATCGGAACGCATTGCGCAGGAGATCCACCTTCTGCAATTACCCTTCTGTTTTCTTCCATGAAAACAAAACGGTCAACTTGCTGTTGGTTTACGAAAGAAGTATCTCCGGAATCGGTGATTAAAACTTTACGCATCATCTGACGAACGACTACTTCGATATGCTTATCGTTGATATGCACCCCTTGTAGTCTGTAAACCTCTTGGACCTCTTGCACTAAATATACTTGGAGTGCAGTAACACCCTTTACTCTCAAGATATCGTGTGGATCCAGGTTTCCGTCGTCTAACTGGTCTCCTCGTTTAACGAAGTCCCCGTGACGAACGCGTAATTGTTTTCCGATCGGAATAGTTACTTTTACTTTATCCAGTTCTTCGTTGTCCGGAACGATATAGAGAACTCGTTTTTCTTTTACGATCTCTCCGTTATCTTCAATCTTACCGTCGGTTTCCGCAAGAGTAGTCGCGTCTTTTGGACGACGAGCTTCGAAAAGTTCGTCTACCCTTGGAAGACCACCGGTAATATCCCGGGTCTTTTCGGCAACGGTTGGGATTTTGAAGAGAATATCTCCTGCTTTTACTTTATCCCCATTTTGAATGGAGATGATCGCATCAACAGGTACCAGATATTCTTCTTTGCTTCCTCCGGAAGTCACAACGACTCTCGGAACTAGCTTCTCACGACGTTGCTCTATCACTTTATAATTAACGTTAGAGGTTTTAACGTCCTCGTCCCTACGAACGTTCTTACCGACTTCCAGATCCACCCAAGAGGCGATTCCTTCAATTTCAGTAACACCGATCTCGTTGAACGGGTCGAATTCTCCTAATGCTTGGTTTGCTTCAGTGATCTGTCCGACTTTTACGTTCAGAGTGGTAGAAGTTTTTACAGGAACAACCGCTTCTTCTCCCAGAATTCTGAAGAGTCCGTCTGCGATCTTTACTGTTCCTGGAGCTTCGGAAGTTACGTTCTCTCCGGAAGCAAGAGTTGCAACCAACTCTCCTTTATCCACTTTCTGTCCGTTTTCAACTCTAAGGTTGGTTAGGTCGGAAGAATTGAACTGTTGGATCAATCTTTGTACTACGATGGATCCACGACGAGAGAAGATCAAACCTCTATCAGTAGTTTGTAAAGTTCTACCGTTGATAGAATTTACGATCGCGCGATATCCTACCTTGTGTTCCTTCTCTTGTACTTTTGCGGAAGCTGCACCACCGATGTGGAATGTTCTCATTGTAAGCTGAGTTCCAGGCTGACCGATTGACTGAGCTGCGATGGTTCCTACTGCTTCTCCGATCTCCGCAGGAGTCAGACGAGCCATATCCATTCCGTAACATTTAATACAGATTCCCCAACGAGCTTCGCAGGTTAAAGGAGAACGAACTTTGATTTTTTCGTAACCAAGGTTCTCCAGTTTTTGTCCTACTTCTCTTGTGATCAAAGATCCTTTAGGGTAAACCACACTTTCAGTAACCGGGTCAACGATGTCCTCAGAAGTGTAACGTCCGAATACACGGTCGCTTAGAGAAACGATAACGTTCTCTCCTTCTTTTACGGTTCCAAGAGTAATACACTCTTCCGTTCCGCAATCTTCCTCTGCAACGATAACGTCTTGGGAAATATCCACCAAACGACGAGTCAGGTAACCCGCGTCCGCAGTTTTTAACGCGGTATCCGCAAGACCTTTACGTGCACCGTGAGTGGAGATAAAGAATTCAAGAACGCTTAACCCCTCGCGGAAGTTAGAACGGATCGCTAATTCGATGATCTCACCGGAAGGTTTCGCCATCAAACCGCGCATACCAGCCAACTGACGGATCTGTTGTTTAGATCCACGAGCTCCGGAAGCAGCCATAATGAAGACAGGGTTATATCCGCCCTTGTCTTTTTCCAATTCTTTGAACATGGAATCAGTGATGAGGTCGTTGGTCTTAGTCCAGATCTCGATCACTTTTTTCTTACGTTCTTCGTTGGTGATAATACCTTTACGATATTCTCCGTCGGCTCTTTCTACTTCTTTGTTAGCATCGCCAACTAAAGTAACTTTACCCGGAGACACTCTAATGTCTTCGATGGAGATAGTCGGGCTGAAGATTGTTGCATAACGATATCCTAATTTCTTAATATCGTCCAACATTAGAACGGTTTGAGCCGGTCCGTATTTCTCATAAACTTCCGCAATGATCCTGTTGGTCTCTTTATCAGAGAGCGCACGGTTCACATAAGGATATCCTTCCGGAAGAACCGTATTGAAGATCAAACGACCTGCAGTTGTCTCCAGAATCTTTCCTTGGTGAAGAACGGAAATTTTAGTTCTATACTCGATTACCCCTCTATCGATCGCGTAAGTAACCTCGTCCAGGTTCGCGAATGATTTAAGAGGAACTCCTGCTTCGGTTGGAAGTTCAGAAGTTAGATAATAAATTCCGAGTACGATATCCTGAGTAGGTCCGCAGATCGGGTGACCGTTCGCAGGGTTCAGGATATTGTGAGGAGAAAGCATGAGCATCCATACTTCCAACTGAGCTTTTGGAGTCAGTGGAACGTGGATCGCCATCTGGTCCCCGTCAAAGTCAGCGTTGAATGCATGACATACAAGAGGGTGAAGTTTGATCGCTTTTCCTTCTACAAGGACCGGAAGGAATGCTTGGATCCCTAAACGGTGAAGAGTAGGAGCACGGTTCAACATGACCGGGTGCTCTTTCACTACTGTTTCCAGAACGTCGAAAACTTCTTTCTCTTCCGCTTCTACTTTTTTCTTAGCGGATTTGATGTTTGGAGCCAGGTCCAGATCCACCAAACGTTTCATTATAAAAGGCTTAAATAGTTCGAGAGCCATCTTCTTAGGAAGACCCATCTCATGGTATTTCAGCTCTGGGCCGACTACGATCACGGAACGACCGGAGTAGTCCACACGCTTACCGAGTAGGTTTTGGCGGAAACGTCCCTGCTTTCCTTTCAACATGTCTGAAATGGATTTTAGAGGTCTGTTCCCCTTACCTTTTACGGTACGTTTGCGGCGGCTATTATCGAATAACGCGTCAACCGCTTCTTGGAGCATACGTTTTTCGTTACGAACGATGATCTCAGGAGCTTTTAACGCGAGAAGGCGTTTTAGACGGTTGTTTCTGTTGATAACACGACGATATAAGTCGTTCAAGTCGGAGGTAGCAAAACGTCCACCTTCCAACTGAACCATTGGACGAAGTTCAGGTGGAATGACCGGAACCACGTCTAGAACCATCCATTCAGGACGGTTTCCTGAATCGCGGAAAGCTTCTAATACTTCCAAACGTTTCAGAATTCTTTTATCGGAAATCTTTTCTTTTTCTTGGATCTTTTGGCGAATGATACGAGCTTCTGCGTCAACGTCGATACGAGAAAGGAGTTCTTTGATCGCATCAGCACCGATACCTGCAACAAACTTGTCGCCGTATTCGTCTAGGTAAGCGTGATATTCTTCTTCGTCGATAAGTTCACCACGATTTCTTCCGGTATCAGCCGGATCGATGATCACGTATTTTTCGAAATAAAGAACGCTCTTGAGCTGATTGATGGTCATGTCCAAGAGAAGTCCCATTCTGGAAGGAACGGAACGATAGTACCAGATATGAGAAACCGGTGCTGCGAGTTCGATATGACCCATACGCTCACGACGAACTTTGGAGTGAGTTACCTCAACGCCACATTTGTCGCAAACCACACCCTTGTAACGGATGGACTTGAATTTTCCGCAGTAACATTCCCAGTCCTTAGTAGTTCCGAAAATTTTCTCACAGAAAAGACCGTCTCTCTCGGGCTTCAGAGTACGGTAGTTGATTGTCTCAGGTTTTTTTACTTCTCCGTAAGACCATTCTTTGATCCTTTCCGGAGACGCTAATCTGATTGTTATTGATTCAAAATCGTTATTGGATCTCATGCTACCTTTCTTCCCTTAGGCGTTCTCGATCGTTTCGAACTTAATCTTCTTCTTGCTCTTGGAATATTCGTCTTCGTAGTCGGAGATATCAACGCTGTTACCTTCCGAGTCGGTGATGACGATATCCAATGCAAGACCCCTGAGTTCCTGCACCAATACGTTGAAGGATTCCGGAATTCCAGGTTTAATGGAATGGATCCCTTTAACGATAGCTTCATAGATTCTTGCTCTTCCGAGCATATCGTCCGACTTGATGGTAAGAAGTTCCTGAAGAGTATGAGAAGCGCCGTAAGCTTCGAGAGCCCAGACCTCCATCTCTCCCAAACGCTGACCACCGAATTGAGCCTTTCCTCCCAGAGGTTGTTGAGTAACCAAGGAGTAAGGTCCGGTAGAACGAGCGTGTATCTTATCGTCCACCAAGTGAGCGAGTTTCAACATGTAGATGTAACCGCAGAATACCTCATTCATGAAAGGTAAACCGGTACGTCCGTCGTATAATTTGAATTTAGAGCTGAGAGGAAGATTTGCTTCTTTGCAATACTTCTCTACGTCCGCTTCTGTAGCTCCGTCGAACACAGGAGTTTCGAAATTGATACCCAGTTTGCTTGCAGCAAGTCCGAGCTGAGTTTCGAAGATCTGTCCCAAGTTCATACGAGAAGGAACACCTAACGGGTTCAGAACGATATCCATTGGAGTACCGTCTTCCATGTAAGGCATGTCTTCTTCTGCCATGATACGTGCAACGACACCCTTGTTACCGTGGCGTCCTGCCATTTTATCTCCGACCAGAAGTTTACGTTTACGAGCTACGAAAACTTTCACCATTTCTTCTACGCCAGCAGGAAGTTCATCCCCCTTCTCGCGTGAGAAACGTTTGATATCGATTACAGTTCCTTCGAAACCGTTCGGCATACGAAGAGAAGAATCTCTTACTTCCTTCGCTTTTTCACCGAAGATGGAGTGAAGAAGTTTGTATTCCGGAGTCAGGTCTGTTTCGCCTTTCGGAGTCACCATACCAACCAGGATATCTCCCGGTTTTACTTCTGCACCGATACGGATTACACCTGTCTCATCCAGATCACGGAAAGCTTTGTCCGAAAGATTCGGAATATCTCTTGTGATCTGTTCTTGTCCAAGCTTGGTCTCTCTTGCTTGGATCTCGAATTCTTCTATATGGATAGAAGAGAAAATATCGTCTTTTACAACTTTTTCGGAGATTAGGATCGCATCCTCGAAATTGTAACCTTCCCAAGGCATGAAAGCCACAAGAACGTTACGTCCGAGCGCGAGAGTTCCATTATCTACCGCAGGGCCGTCTGCAAGAACAGTTCCCTTTTGTAGAATGTTCCCGTTCTCATCCATTCTTTCACCGGAAACGATCTGACCTGCGATAGTAGTTCCTCTACGAACTTCTTCGCCGTTAGAAACGATCGGTTGGTATTGTTTGTTTCCTGAGATCAGATTGTATTCACGAACACTTCCGTTGTCCGCAGTTACTTCTATCTTTTCTTTTCCGACTTTAGTAACTTTACCGTCGATCTCTGAGTGAACCACTCCAACTACCGGAGTTTGGTTGAAACAAGTACCTTGGTTGGTTTTCTTAAATTTAGTAAGATCGTAAGTGTCGGATTCTTTTCCGCCCTTGCGCTCGATTACTACCTTCTCCGCATCAACGTATGTAACCACACCGTCTTGTTTAGAGATGATACAAATACGAGAATCGTAAGCCGCGCGAGTTTCCATTCCTGTTCCCACGAAAGGAGCTTCTTGGCGAAGAAGAGGAACCGCCTGACGTTGCATGTTAGAACCCATGAGCGCACGGTTTGCGTCATCATGCTCTAAGAATGGGATCAACGCAGTAGAAACGGATACAACCTGCATTGGAGCTAAGTCCATGTATTGGATCTCGTTCGGGTTGCGGAAAGGGTAATCCGATCTGTGACGAGTAGAGATCAGTTTATTCTTAAACTCTCCCTTCTCATCCACAGGAGAAGAAGATACCGCGATAGAATGATATTCTTCCTTATCCGCGGTTAAGTATTCTATGTTATTGGATACCTTGCTGTTTTTTACTACTCTGTAAGGAGTTTCCAAGAATCCGTAATCGTTCACTCTCGCATAAGAAGACATGGAGAGGATCAAACCGATATTCGGACCTTCAGGAGTTTCGATCGGACACATACGGCCATAGTGGCTGTAGTGAACGTCACGTACTTCGAATCCTGCTCTATCTCTGGAAAGACCTCCAGGTCCTAAAGCGTTCAAACGACGTTTGTGAGTGAGTTCTGCCAGAGGGTTTGTCTGGTCCATAAACTGAGACAATTGGCTGGATCCGAAGAACTCATTGATAACTGCAGTGATCGGCTTAATGGAGATCAGGAGTTGTGGTGTTTGAGTTCCAACTTCTTGAACGGTCATTCTTTCTTTGATCACTCTTTCTACACGAGTGAAACCTACTTTAAGTTGGTTTGCGATCAACTCACCAACGGAACGGATACGACGGTTCCCTAAGTGGTCGATATCGTCCGGATAGTAGTTCTCAGTTTCGGAGATCAAGTTGAGAAGATAACGTACAGTCTCTATGATATCTGCAGGTCTCAGAACTCTTTCACGAGCGCTTGTGAATTCTTTCGGGTTATTGAATTCGAATTTGCTATTGATCTTATAACGACCTACATCGCCCAGATCAAAAGATTTAGGAGAGAAGAATAAACGATTCAGTTCTGCTTCTGCGTTCTCGATCGTAGAAGGCTCGCCCTGTCTCATGATGCCGTGGAATTTTAGGACTGCGTCTTCGTAATCGTTGACCCCGTCTTTTTCCAAACAATTGACTAGAACAGGATTATCCTTGTCTTTAGGATATTCTACAAGTTCGACTTCCTTGACCTTCATCTCTTTCAAGATGGAGATATTATCCTCGTTGATCTTGGAACCGGCATCGAGCATAACCTCTCCGGTTTCCATGTTGATCACATCCGCGATCACTCTGCGTCCGATCAGACGTTTGAGTTCTTTCGTGGAAGCTCCTCCGATCTTTGCTTTGGAGGATTTATAAAAAAGACGCAAAATCTCTTCGTTTGTTCCGTGTCCAAGAGACTTAACAAGAAGAGTTGCAGGGAATTTTTTCTTACGGTCGATCTTTGCGACCAAGATTCCCTTATTGTCCATTTCGAATTCCAACCAGGATCCACGATAAGGGATCACTCTGGCGGAGTAAGTATCTCTTTCTTCATCATAGGAGAAGAAGATACCTGGAGAACGGTGAAGCTGAGAAACTACAACACGCTCAGCTCCATTAATGATAAAAGTTCCCTGCTCGGTCATTACAGGAAGATCGCCCATGTAAACGACCTGTTCGCGGATCTCTCCGGTTTCTTTGATAATAAGTCGAATGACCGCTTTTAAAGGAAGAGCGAAAGTAGCATCGGTATCTTTACATTCTTGAGGAGATTTTTTAGCCTCTCCTAAGACATAGTGACTGTATTCCATCACCATATCGTTGTTCGGGCTTTCAATAGGGAAGGTTTCTCTAAAAACCGCTTCTAGTCCCTGATTTTTTCTTTTGGTGGGATCCTTAACTTCGGATTGAAGAAACCAATCGAATGACTTCTTCTGAATCTGAATCAAGTTAGGTAGGTAATCCAAATTGGTGATCTTACCGAAGTTTACCCGTTTTCTCTCTACTTGACCGTACATTCGTGTGCTCCCTGGGGTGATGGAAAATTATAACTGCGCGAAAAAATGCAATAAGGCAAGGAAGTCCCGCTGGCCTCCTTGCCTGAGTGAAAGGATTGTAATCAGATATCGAGGAGACAAAGCCTCGGCTCCTGATTAGACAGCCTTAAGTTCGATTTGAGCTCCGACAGCTTCTAATTTCTTTTTGATGTCGTCAGCTTCTGCTTTCGCAACGCCTTCTTTAACAGACTTTCCGCCAGCTTCTACCAAGTCTTTTGCTTCTTTCAAGCCAAGACCGGTGATCTCGCGAACAACCTTGATAACTTCGATTTTTTTATCGCCGAAACCTTTCAATACAACGTTGAAGGAAGCAGGCTCTTCTGCTGCCGCTGCTCCGCCACCTGCTGGTGCCGCTGCAGCTACTGCTACTGGAGCCGCTGCGGAAATTCCGAACTTCTCCTCCATTTTCTTAACTAGGTCGGCTGCTTCCACAAGGGTAAGTTTGCCGAGTTGCTCTAATAACGCTTCAGTGGTAGACATTTTGTGCTCCTTTGATTCCGTTTGGTCCTTTAAACTACTTACTAAAATTGGTTCTTACTGATTGTTCTTCTCTGCGACTGCTTGGATAGCTCTTGCAAGTCCTGCGATAATTTGGTTCAGACCAGAAGCGATGCTTCTTGCCGGACCGTTGATACCGCCTGCGATTTGAGCCAAGAGTTGCTCTCTTGACGGAAGACCTGCGATTGCTTCCACATCTTCTGCGTTCAGAACAGATCCGTCTAAATAACCCGCTTTCAGAATAAGATTCTTATTCGTCTTAGCGTATTCTTTTAGGATTTTGGCTGCGCTTGGAAGATTTGCATCCGCAAAAATCGCCGCTAGAGGTCCTTGGTATTCGGATCCAAAGGCGATGTTCTTATCCTTATGCTTCTCGGATTCTTTCAGTGCCAGTAGAAAGAGATTGTTCTTGATCACTTTCATCTCGGAACCTTCTTTACGAAGTTTCGCGCGAAGATTAGTGATCTCTTCTACTGTGAGTCCGCTGTAGCTGGCTAGGATAAAGTCGCTACGTTTTTCTAATCTGCCTTTTAATTCGGCAACTGCTTCAATTTTTTCCTGGCTGGGCATTGTTCCTACTCCCGTCTACTACATCCTAAATGGATGTGTTGACCAGTTCCTTAATGTCTACTTTCACACCGGCACCCATAGTTGGGGAAACGGAGAAAGTTTTCAGATAATCACCCTTTGCATCGGAAGGTTTGTCCCGGAGAAGAGTTTGAACTACCGTACGAATGTTCTCAACGAGTTTGGTTTGATCGAAACTGACCTTACCTACTCCTAAGTGAACGACTCCACCTTTGTCCGGACGATATTCGATACGTCCTGATTTCAGCTCGCCAACCGCTTTCGCAACATCGTTAGTCACTGTTCCAGCCTTAGGCTTAGGCATTAAACCTTTACGTCCTAAGATCGGTCCAAGCTTACCTACTTCCTTCATCATGTCGGGAGTAGCAACGCAAGCGTCGAAGTCGGTCCAACCGCCGGCTACTTTCTCGATCAGATCCATATCGCCCACGAATTCCGCACCTGCGTTTTTCGCGTCGTTCTGTTTGTCTCCTTTGCAGAAAACAAGGACCCGAACCAGTTTACCGGTCCCATGAGGAAGAGAAATAGTCCCCCTCACGTTTTGGAGAGATTTATAATTTACTTTCGTAGAGATTTCTATCGTTCCGTCGAACTTAGAGTAAGAAGTAGCTTGAGCTAATTCTACAGCTTTCTCGATCGGATAAACTTTAGTTGCGTCGACTTTCTCTTTAGCCGCGCGATATTTTTTTCCGCGTTTCATGAATTAACCCTCTACCGTAACGCCCATAGAACGACAAGTTCCGGCGATAATTTGAACAGCTGCGTCCACATCATTCGCGTTTAAGTCTTCCATTTTGGTTTTAGCAATTTCTTCTAATTGCTTACGAGTGATCTTCCCTACCTTAACAGTATGAGGAGTTGCGGAACCAGTCTCTAATCCGATCGCTTTCTTAACAAGAAGAGCTGCCGGAGGGGACTTGGTAATGAATGTAAAACTCCTGTCGGAGAATACTGTGATTACAACGGGAAGTTTGTACCCGATCTGGGACTTAGATCTCTCGTTGAACTGCTTGCAGAACTCCATGATGTTCAATCCTGCCTGACCGAGAGCCGGTCCGACTGGAGGAGCAGGGTTGGCCTTACCGGCTTCAACCTGGAGCTTAATCTGCTTTACTACTTTTTTTGCTGCCATTGGCGAAACACCTTATTTGTTTCTCCCGGTTTTCCCACCGGTCAGGGTTCGGTTTTGACCTGCAGATAATCTAATTCCACAGGGGTAGAGCGACCGAAAATCTCTACCTTCACTCTGAGTCTTCCTTTGTCAGGGAAGATCTCATCTACGACTCCGGTAAAATTAGCGAAAGGCCCGTCGATAATCTTCAGGCTATCTCCCACTTTAAACAGTAATCGAGGAGTCACCGGCTCCTCTGATTGGAACTCTCCGGTTTCCACGAAAAGATTTTTCACTTCGTCTACGGAAAGAGGTTCCGGTCCTCCATCTTTTGATCCCACAAAAGTGGAAACAGAAGGAAGACTTTGGATCATAAAACGAAGGTCCTCGTCCATATCCATCTCAACAAGAACGTAGCCCGGCATAAGTTTTTTCTTAGTGACCTTCTTTTTGCCGTTCTTCATCTCGGCGACTTCCATGGTAGGAATGCGCACTTGAGAAATCTTCTCCTCCAGCTTGCGCTGTTGGATCAGCTTTTCCAGATTCTTCTGGACCTTATTCTCGTGACCGGAATAAGTCTGTAACGCATACCATTTCAAATCAGCCATCATAATCACACTTAATCCTACGTTCTTACAGATTCCAGAATCCGGTAAGAAGCTTCACAAACGCAGTATCCGAAAAGAATAGGAAGGCAGAGAAAAATAACACCGTAACTAGAACGACGATAGTAGACTGCATAACTTCTTGCCTATTCGGCCATTGAACTTTTTTCAGTTCTTCTCTACATTCTTGTACAAATGCACCAAACTTCACTATAAATCCTTCCTAATCCTCTTAGAACTCGAGGAAAAAACTCCAGGTCTGGAGAGAATCGAACTCCCACCAAGGACTTTGGAGATCCTTGTTCTACCATTAAACTACAGACCTATTCGAACCTTAGCCCTCTACCAGGCTTGAACTGGTGACCCCTTCCTTACCATGGAAGTGCTCTACCGCTGAGCTAAGAGGGCATGTCTATCTACCCGCTCCCGGAAGAGGAGCTAGAAATACACAGTATTTTTACCCAGGGTCCCTGGTCAAGGTTTTAGCAGCTATTCCCTGGTTGCTGGCATTATTTATGCAAGGGAGAGGGATTTTTAGTCCTTCTCCCCTAAGTGCCACTCGACTTTGGTAGGTGCATCGGATCTTATGTGACATAAGAATGCGATTCATTCGGGAAGAAGGATACGTATTTTCTAGATTTTCCCTGCTAAATAGCAAAGTGGAACCGATTTTCCGCAGCGGAATCAATTTTCTGCACACAGGATGAAGCCATGATCTTTTCGGAAAGAAATCCTCTGGCAGGACTAGGAATCGGTTGGATAGACGCACATTTGCTTGCAAGTTGCGTATTAGGAAGAGCAAAATTATATTCTGCAGATCTATCTTTGGCAAAGGCAGCGGAGAAGCTAGGAATCGCAGAAATTACAACATGAACGAGTTCGGGATCCAATCTTATACTTCTTTATTTTTAGTCTTTTCAATCGGACTCGCATTTTTATTTTCTTTGGGAGAAATATTTTCTTCTCCTAGAGGAGAAAAACAAAACTTACTAGCTTTTATTTTTTTCTTAGTGGGGATCTTTCTCACTCATGCATTCTTGCTCACTTGCAAGATGATCATTTACTTCCCGGGTCTATATCTAACACATCTTCCTGTTTCGGGACTCATGGGACCTTTTATAGAACGTTATCTTCTTCTTGCTATGGGGAATACTCCCGAATCTAAAAAAATTTTTTATCTGAAGATGATCCCCGCTCTTGCAATATTTTTATGGATGTCTCCTTTTTATTTTTCAGGCGGACCAGAAAAGATCGAATTACTCAAAAGTCTGCAAACTACGGGCCTTCCCCTATTTTTAAAAATTCCAGTGCTAAGCACAATGGGAGTTATGTTTGCATTTTTATTTTCCACATTCTTTCGTTTATTCTGGGGCTTTAGATTATCGGTCATATACAAAGACCCGAGAATGCTTACAATCTTAGTAGTAAGCATAGCTATTTTAATTATTTTATTATATGGTTTCATATCCGTATTTTTCGGATCCATCAGAGGGTTAGAAGGAGTAGGTTCTCTGATCGGGATCTTTTTATGTGCTTTGTACATTCTACGACAAGGATTTCCTGAATTTTTCTTAGAAGTCCAACGAGTGGTAGAAGAAGAGAAAAAATACAGAGCCTCCCAATTGGGCGGATTGGATTTAGAGGATATTAAACAAAATCTAGAAGACCTATTCCAAAAGGAGAAGGTATTCTTAAAGGAAGATCTGACCCTTGGGTTTTTGGCAGGCAAATTAGAGATCAGCACTCACCAACTTTCAGAATATCTGAACAACGAAATTGGAAAGAATTTTTTCCAATTATTGAATGAATACAGAGTAGAAGAGGCCAAAAAGAAAATAGAATCCGATCCTGCCGAAGTTTTATTGTCTATCGCCTACTCTTCAGGATTCGGCTCCAAATCCGCTTTTAACGAGGTTTTCCGAAAGGAGACCGGATTTACCCCTTCCGAATACAGAAACAAGATCCGCAAAAATAAGTCCAAATAGTCCATTTCGATCGGTCTGGACGTTTATTTTATTCCGTTCCGATCGGGGAGGACGATTTGTTTTTCCATCCGTAGTAAACTGAATGCAGAGATCGGAGGAAAAATGGCAATCAACGCTTGTGATTTCGGTTGGGAATGTGTTCGGAATTTCGGACTCTTCCAACTTTCTATGAACTTTATCAGATACTATCCTTTAGCAGGACTTGCATTCTTTATATTCTGGGTTTGGAAAAAAGGATACTTTGAGAAGTACAGGATCCAGAAAAATTTCCCGAAATGGGAGAAGGTAGTATACGAAATCAAACAATCAGCGGTTACGATGGTGATGTTCAGTTTGGTCGCAGTCGTTTCTTTCAGCCTTCAAAAATTAGGATATCTTCCGAGAGCGCTCTACTTCGATATTTCCGAAAGAGGTTGGGCTTATGCGATCTTAAGTTATATCCTGATCACTGTCTGGCATGAGACCTGGTTCTATTGGGCTCATAGACTTATGCATCACAAAAAAGTCTATACATTCGTGCATGCAATTCATCATAAATCCGTAAACCCTTCTCCTTTAGCTGCTTACAATTTCCATTGGGCAGAAGCTTTTCTAGAAGCAATCTACGTTGTGCCGTTCATCAGTCTAGTTCCGATCCATTTCGGAGTGTTTATATTCCATACATTCTATGCGATGATAATGAATATATGGTGGCATCTTGGCTATGAATTTCTCCCTAAGGGTTGGGCGAGTCATCCGATCACAAAATGGATCAACACTTCTACTCATCATAATCTTCATCACCAAAAATTCCATGGGAATTATAGCCTCTATTTTAATTTTTGGGATAGGATCATGGGAACAAATTTCCCGAATTACGAAACCTATTTTGATGAGGTAACGGAGAGGAAAGAAGTTTACGAAAAAACTCCTGTCGGCTCCGAGATAGGATTTGCGAAGTAGATCTATATAAGTTTTCATAATAGCTCCAGCAGGAAACCGAGAAGACTCGGTTTCCTTTTTTGTATCCTGGCTTTAGAATATAATTCCACTTCCTCCATGACCACCTCCACCGTGGCCTCCTCCACCACCATCTCCGCCTGAACTACCACCGCCCCCTCCTCCTCCGGAACCACCTCTGGAAGTACTAGTGCTTCTTCCTGAAGAAGAGGTTACAGAATGGCAATCGGATTTACAATCATCGCAGATGACTTTGCAAATGAATCCGATCCCAAAAGAATTCTCATTGCTTGCGACCAATAGACAAATGGAAAAGTTTTTATCGCAGTCCCTAACACAGCGATCGTCGTTCATGCAGGATTCCAAAAAGAGAAGAACAAGAACTATCTGAAATGCCGATTTCATTTTTTTGGACCGATATCATAAGGAAGAAGCAATTCTTTGATCAGGATAGATTCCTCCAAACTAGCTTCTGAAAATGCTGTATGCCCTTGTTTACTTTTTATATGGACATTCGCTCCATTCTTCAAAAGAAGTTTCACTATATCCAGATTTCGATTATAAACTGCCATCATAAGCGCTGTATGACCGTCTCTGGTTTTGGCATTGATATCAGCGCCGCTGCGAACTAAAAATTCTGCTATCTCAACTTCCCCTTCTCTTGCAGCGATCATCAAAGGAGTAAAATTCCTGGTAAAAGGATCTCTTGTATCTATGGAATAACCGGATCTCAAACAATTCTGTAAACCGAATAGATCTCCTTTATAAACAAAATCCGAAGGATAAGGACTTCCTCCTCCGCCGGCATATTGAGTGGAGATACAACTCGTTAAAAAAATCGTTAAAAGGAAAAAGCACCCCTTAACGTAAAAAGAAAGAAAGGTGAATTTGGAAGTGAAAAGATTCATAATGATCCCCTTCAACAAGAGGACCAAGTCAGAACAAGAACGTTCCCGATTATGAAAATTTTTGTTAAGTCGGAAATATTTTATTTCTAAAAGAATTAATCGAGAGGTGGAGAATCTGGCATGACGATGAGGATTCGTCCGTCTTCCTCCATTTTTACATTGGAGAGAGACAAAGCTTTTCTATATTCCGAAAAACAGAACTCAAACAGAGAGGATTCTTCTCTGTCTTGTAGTAAGACCCTGCCTTGGTGAACTTGAATCCCTCCGAATAACAATTTTCCGCCGGTAACATAAATATAATTTTTGGAATTTATTTTAGGAGATGGAACCTCCTGTTCTGTAACGAACTCGATATCTAATGCATTTTCATCCAATTTCAGATCTTTGATCTTGCCTTCCACTCCCGGGTCGGGAAAAACTGAAAAGGGCTCAAAAAACACCTTATTTCCGGAAATGACCAAACCTTTTCCCTTAGGAAAACGGACCAAGTCCTCGATGGACACACCGACAGTATTTAAAAGTTCTTTTGTATAAGGATTTAATAATGCTCGAACGGACTCATTCTCCACCAAGATCCTGCCGGATTCAAGATCGAGCTTAACGGTGGCTATTCCCTCAAAGGAAACCCAAACTACAAGTTTGACCTCTCCCGAAATTTTAAGTTTCCAAGTGCCATTATGAAAAATCGGCCTAAGTTTAATTTTACGAAGTGTAGATTCCGGAATCGAGAATAATCTTCCATTCATCAGTTTTTCCAGACTTTCAAAAGAGATCCTGATATTTCCGTTTAGGATCTTGAGGGTAAAAAGGTCCGGCCGATCGAAAGGTAGAATTTCTCCGTTTTTAGGGATAGCCTCCAAAGAAAGGCGATTCGCTTCCACGAAAACATCCTTCTGCCAATAAAACCGAACGTTTTTGAGAACTAATCGAGGTCTGGCGAAATAATGAGAATCTGATACGTTTTCCTTTTCGGAACCAATATCCGAAAAGGGTATATCCATATTTTCTAAACCAAGTCTTCCGGCCCAAAAGGAAAGAAAGGCAGTTAAGGTCAAGTAGACCGCATAGATCCAAGAATTAGAAATTCGGTTTGGTTTCATTTAGCTTTTTTGCCTAAAGGCAATGGGAATTTTTTAGAAGAACCGTTCTTCTTGGCTATTCTTTTCTATAGGAGATAGATGGTTGGAAGTCCAACAAGATCAAGAAGAGAACTTATCTGGTCTTTCTTTTTCTGGAACTTGCCGCTTTTAAGGACTTCTTCTTAGATTTGTGTTCTGATTTATCATCAAATTTGAAGAAGAAGTCCACAGGCTTTTTATAAAGTGTTGCCAGGTTCCAGAATTCGATAACATCGATCCTTCTGTCTCCCGCCTCGACTTTAGAAATGAAAGATTGAGGTGCTTTAAGTGCCTCGGCAACATCCACTTGGGTCAGACCCGCTTCTTCCCGAGCTTTCTTCAGCAACTTTTGGAAAATCTTATATTCTTCGGTGTAGATTGTTTTAGCCAAGCAAAACTAATTCTACTTCCCAATTCAGAATATACCAAATTAGGATATTAGGAAGTAGTCCCACCTAAATATCCCAGGTATTTAGTAATTTGTGTACCTTCTTCTCTTCTATTGAATTTTCAGAAAAAAACCATTGCACTTCTAAGAAATTTTCTTTCGAATTCGACTTGATGACTTATACGAGTCATATCTCATCTTATCTATGCAAAAACCTTTCAATATCGGGTTACTTATCTTTCCGGATCTAACTCCACTGGATTTTGTAGGTCCTTACGAAGTATTTTCCAGAATGAAAAATTCCAAAGTCTACGTAATTGCCGAAACTAAAGAACCAATTCCCTCCGAAAGAGGACTATTCATCCTTCCCGACAGAAACCTGGACGAAAACATAGATTTAGATTTGGTCTTAGTTCCGGGAGGACTCGGTGTCAATCGGCTCATGGAAAATGAAAGGATCCTGAACTGGCTGAGAGAAAAATCAAAAACCTCCAAATACATTTGTTCTGTATGCACCGGCTCTTTGGTCTTAGCAGCAGCCGGTTTATTGAATGGATACAAAGCAACTACACATTGGCTTTCTTTGGACGTGCTAAAACTTTTTCCAAATATCGATGTGAGAGAAGATAGAGTAGTGATCGATCGAGATCGAATTACTGGAGGTGGAGTGACAGCAGGGATCGATTTTGCACTCCAGGTCGTGGCAGAGATCCAAGGGGAAAAAGCCGCCGAAGAAATCCAACTGATGATCGAATACAATCCTGAGCCTCCTTTTTTAAGCGGACATCCTAAATCCGCAAACCCAGATCTGGTTTCAGAAACCAAGACTTCTCGGAAAAAAGCCCAAGATCTTAGAAAAGAGATCGCTATCAGGTCCATTGAGAGACTTTCCTAATCTTGAAACTTATTTCGGCACGGACCATTGGCATTATTACGCTCCTTACGGAGAAGCTTGCAATTTAAATTTCCCCGTTATTAAGGCTCGGGTTCGGAATATTGATTTCCGCGTATATTTTTTGTTAAGAAACATTTCTTTCGGAATAAGTATTCCGAGATAACTTTATAAAAATAGAATATATAAAAAAGGAGTCCGAAGACTCCTTTTTAAAACAGGCAATCGTTTCTTGCTTACTTATTCGGCTGAGGAGTGTATCTCAGATAAGGTTTAATCTTTTTAAAACCTTTCGGAAATTTTTTCTCGGCATCTTCATCGGAAACGGAAGGAACTATGATGACGTCCTCTCCATGTTTCCAGTTAGCGGGAGTTGCAACGCTGTAATTTGCAGTCAATTGGAGAGAATCGATCACTCTTAAGAGTTCGTCGAAATTCCTTCCAGTAGATGCAGGATAAGTCAAAGTCAGTTTTACTTTTTTATCCGGGCCTATCACGAACACGGAACGAACAGTTGTAGTCTCACTTGCGTTCGGATGGATCATATCGTAAAGACCGGAAACTTTTTTGTCCGCATCCGCTATGATAGGATAGTTTACAGTAGTGTTTTGGGTTTCGTTGATATCTCCGATCCAACCCTTATGAGAGTCTACTGGATCCACGGATAATGCGAGGACCTTCACATTCCTTTTTTCAAATTCCGGTTTAATTTTTGCAACGTAACCAAGTTCTGTGGTGCAAACGGGAGTATAATCTTTCGGATGCGAGAACAAGATCCCCCAACCTTCTCCCAAATATTTATGAAATTCTATCGGTCCTTCGGAAGTTTCTGCCTGGAAATCCGGGGCCACATCACCTAATCTAAGTGCCATAATCGATACTCCTACTTTCAATTATGGTCAACTTCGCAGAATAATGCAAGAATTTTATTCGCTATAGCAGATTATTTATTTAAAATATAGGATTTATAACAATAAAACAGAGATTTTAGTGTTTTTTGTATATTTATAAGAATTTTCAGCAGTTTTAAGGCATCCATATCTCTGATTTTTATTCAGATAAAAGGGGATTATACATTACCCATGCGGTATTCTCAGTTATAAATTGATCCTCAACCAAGGTATCATCTTCGAATATCTTTCTTCGGATTTCGTTTCGGCGAGTATAACCTCCCCAAGGCTCCCCTCTAAATTGATGTCTAGATTCATAGACCTCATAGGAGAAGATTCTCGGTAAATTGGATCTCCATTCTCCTTTTAAAAAATCACCTTCTAACCATACCTTAAGTTGGTATTCCGCGCTTGTGTCGTTCCGGATCTGAAGATCTATATAATTATAAGCACATGTTGCTCCCGACCCAAATGGTAAAGTGCGATTTGAATCAGGAAATACATCAAAACTGTGCCTCCATCTTTCGATTACAGTTAAGGGAGAATGGAGAGTCATCCAATAGATCAAATTAGTCATTTGGCATAAACCCCCACCTGTTTTTGCGAAGAACCCTCCATTGCGAAGTTGCATGCCTGGTAAAAATCCTCTGCTTGAAGTTGGTTTACCCACCAAACGCCAAAATGAAAAAACCTTTCCAGGTTCTATGATCAAACCATTCAAGCACCGGGATGCGATTTCTAAATTTTTAATCTTATTATATTGTAAAACCATCTCTACATCCTTTAACTTCCGGAGAAGAGGAGATTTATGTTCGAAGATCAAGAAAGGAAAATCTTCTGAGGATTTATTTTTTGCAAAATCGAATCTTTGCAATATCCATAATATTCTTCTTTTTATCCTGAAATATAGGCTCCCCAAAAGCATTCTTAAAGAAGAGCGAACAACTCGTTTTTTAAAATCAAATGGATCTGAATTCATTTAGAACCTTCGTATTTCTTTAATATAAAATTTGGCCTCTCTCTGAAAGGATTAATCCAACTTTCAATTCTTGATAGGCTCTCTTCATCTCTTTCTTCTTCTTTTGTAGAATGAAAATAATCCCAGTCGGATTCTTTTACCAAAAGATAATTATCCAGAGAAATTATAGGAGCTTTGAAAATCTTTTTCCCTTTTAGATCAAAAGCCAAATCCAATTCCCTATACGAAAAACCTTTTACTATCCTAAATATTTCTGAATCTTTAGGAAGTTCTTTCTTCGCCTTATCATCCGGCTTCCATGAAAGACAATCATACTCTTTATAAAATTTAATAAATTCACAGAACCCGTGATGTGCAATTAAAAGTCCGGGTTCAAATTTCTCAGGAAAAGAAGCAACAGCCCTTCTAAAGGCCCGGTAATCATGGCCGAATTTGTTAGGATCCGATTTTATACCCAAAAACCAAATAAAACAAATCAGTATCCCAGCAAAATAGGCCTTCCTGGAACCTCTTAAGAGCACTTCCGAAATCCAAAGTATAGATAAAAGAATTCTAAATTGCAGATCCGCAAAGGAGGCCCATGGCAAAAACAATCCTCCTAAAATACATAAAAGAAAAATGGATTTTCTTTCTAAAATTAAGAAAAGAAAAATCAGTGCCCATTCTAAAACGAATGCAATTCCATAAATCCTATAGGCATCTAATAATGGAATGTCGGAATTGTTTCCGGCTGCTATCCTTCCCCCGAAAGTAAAATTAAAAATATATATACGAATAATATATAGTAAAATAAGCAAAGCGAAAGCAATTAGGGTTATATTTAAGATTTTCCAGGAATTTCTTTGGAAGACTTTATCCAGAAAGAATCCAAGCGCAAATAAGATTCCCAAAATCAGAAAAACTGAATGTGTCAAAATGGAAATCCCTACAAAAAGCAGAGAAAGGATAAGGTATTTAATATTCTTATAATCCATTAGGAATCTCAAATATAAAGAAATCCCAATACTAAAAAAACCTAAACCCCAAGCTTGTTTCGGATATAAAAAAGAGATCCAAATTCCGGACAAAAAAATGAAAAAAGGAAAATTGCCTCTTTTTACATCTTCATCCGACAATATTGTTTCGGAAAATCGGATGGTTAAAAATCCGCTAGTGATAAGAAAGAAATAAGTAACAAATCCGAAAATGAAAAGGGATTTTTCGGATTCTCCGAAAATTCGAAAAATCAATTCGACAATACGAAATACAAAGGATGTATCAGGAGAATGTAATTGACCTGTGTTTATTAAAGATTTTGCCTGAACCCCATACCAGTAGATATCCTTTCCGGGGAGATTTTCCGAAGAAAATAAAAGCAAAAAGATGCCAGGCAGTAAAAACAGTCCCAGCATCTGTAAGATACTTTTTATAAAAGATTTAGTAGTAACTACCGTAGATTTTTGTCCCCTTTATATCGAGTATACTAGCATCAGAAGAAATCGCATCACCATCACAACTAATCTCAGGATGAGAGCCTACTTTTATTAATTTTAGTCTGTCCGAAAAAATTTCAGTTTTAGATTCTTCTGAAATATCAGTAGAATCATATGGGCCTGTCCCAGAATTCTTGATAGTTTTATATACACTATATAATCTTCCAAAAATATAGATTTGGCTTTCTTCTTTCGAATTTTTTTCTAAAATCCAATTTCCATCCATGACCACATCCACACCTTCATTCCCGGACGAAGATCTCCAATATACGAAGCTGCCGTTAGGGCGCAATGTGATGCTATCATTTATCATACATTCAGTATTTTCCAGTTTATCTCCCAAAATATCTCCGATCGGAGTACCTTTGGCTTTTTCTATAATAGATCTTTCTCTCGCCAAATACTGTGAATCGTTCACAGTGTAACGTTCTAGATTTGGACCTAAAAGTATCATTTCACTTAGGGCAGTGTCCTTCCATTTTTCTCCGGACCATGCTGCTTCAATCGTAAATTTAAACTGTTTTCCCGTTAAAGGTTTGGATAAAAGGATTCTTTGAGATCCAGCTCTATCTAAAAGGATTACTGATGTAGATTCAGCCCCATTAGAAATGGAAAGTTTTTCCACTCTACCGTTCTTTTTAAAATGCTCATCTGATCTTTGGTATCCGTTATACACTTCTAATCCGGATAGAGTTATTTCTTTTTCTAGATCAATCTGTATATATTCTCCAATCCCATCATCAGATTTTCCTTCCACCCATCCGAACTCTTTCGCTCCATCAAAGAGATTATAGGCAGGATATCCTTCTTTCGGTTCCGTTACCGAACTCGCTATGACTTTTCCATCAATTCCGATAGGAAATAAAACGGGTGCTTTTTTATCATTTTTGTAAAATTCAATCTCGTCTAACTCTATTGATTGCACTCCCTTAGAAAAGACAGGTTCTACGTATAAGGAATGTACTAGCGAACCAATTTGGAATTTTTCACCACATTTTGCCCTTCCGTAGAAGCTAGCATTTATATACGTTGCATACTCTTGAACGCTGGAGGCGGGACATACAAATACGATGGAATCTATTTTAGTGTAACCTGCTGTAACTCCTGGCAAATCCATCTTTGACTCATTGGCAAAGAAAAATGTAATTCCTTCCTTAGGTGTCCGTGAAACGTAAGGCTTCCAAGACTTTCCGGAAATAAAAACGTTTTCCGGACGATATCCTTCTTTATATGAAGTAGCTTGTATAGTTTCTATTAATACACCGTTTTCGCGATCGAATTTTTTGCCACAGTTTACGCAAAAAATTTGCGATAAAAAGAATACGACTATGATGCCTTTATATTTCACCGAAATGCTCCCAGAAGAAGATTCCGACAAAAATAGTAGATCGAGTCATTTAAGAAAAGTATTTTAACCGGATTCTCGTATTAAATTTTCTAGATTCTCCAAAAAATTTCGCAGATTCCTTTCGGTTTGAGCATCCGTTATGTACCCTTCTGGATCCACTTTCTTATTCACAGCAGGAATACTTAGAACACAATCATCGTTTATCTTTACTGTAAGAACATTCAATAAATGTAAAAAAGCTTCCTGGGCCTTGGAAGCTCCCCCGTAACCAGGAGATGCATTGATGAGTCCAACCGGCTTTCCATAAAGTTCCGCGCTGGATACGATCCAATCCAGTGCATTCTTCAAAACTCCCGGGATCGCAAACGCATATTCAGGACTGGAAAAAAGAATGGCATCAGCTTCTTTCAATTCCTTTCTCCATTGCGTAACTTCTTTAGGAGGAGAATCAGTATCTAAATCAGGATTAAAATGTGGGATCCGATCCAATGGATCTGCGAGAGTAATTTGCAAAGGATCATTTGCGATCCTTTTTGCTGCGAGTAATAAGGCTGTATTGGAAGAACCTTTCCTTAAACTTCCGGAAACTGCGAGTACTTTCATTCTTGTTCTAACTCGATTCTTTTTGTATTCGGTTAGACTTGTCTGGAGAAAGAAAAGAATTCGAAAGAAGGAGAACTAGCCTTTTTTTAATATTGCAGTCAGCTCTCTCAGATCCCGGATATCACCCTCTGAATGTTTATGAAAAGCAGTCCATCCTCTGGATCTCGTGGGTAGGATATCCAACTCTACTTTATCACCGCAGTAGATGAGCTTGTCCGGAGAAAGTCCTACAAGTTTCTCCGCCTCCTGGAAGATCAAAGGAGAAGGTTTTTCGTATCCGAATTCTGCAGAGACGATCACTGGATAAAAATAATCCAAGACGCCTACGCTAGCCAACAACTGTTTGAGTCTGTGATCCCAGTTGGAAATGATCCCGAGACCAGCCCCCCTTTCTTTTGCAAATTCTACTAATTCGTAAAAGCCAGGATCTATCTCCCAAACGGAAGGTTCATCAAAACGTTTGAATATGGATTGGAAAATGGGATCTGGTTCCAGATCGGATCCTATTTCTTTTAAGAAGAAGCCTAGGAGTTCTCTCCACCAGCCTTCGCTTCCGTCCTCATGTGCATGGAACTTATCCCTATGATCAGGGAGTGGATGGCGCGTCATGTGAGCATAGGCCTTTCGAAACGCCCTTTCCATATATCCGTTTGGATGTTTGGAACCGTCCAAGCCGAATTCATTGAGAACTTCAAAATACACTTCCCCTGCGGGCTTTTTCATAGTAAGGAGAGTGTCTCCTACATCCAGAAAAATGTAATGTTCTTTGGAGCTCATTTCGTTATTAACGGAGAGTTCGTAAGTCGAACTCTAATATAGTCAATATGTCTAGACTTTATTAGAGGAAAATCAAAAACCACAACTATCCGAAGAATTCGGGAAGCTCGTATGCAAACTTATGAGCGTCGCCTGGCCATCTTGCGGAAAGGTAAGACTTATCTAAAACACTGAACCCTGGTTTAATATTGGAGAAACTATCTCTTGCGATCGGCATAGGCCCTTCTTGAAAATCTATTTTGGATTCCAAGAAGGAGATCACTTCGTCCTGTAAAGGTGTAGGATAAGTTCTATAATAATCTCCAAGCCAAGCCCGAGTCAAATTCCAAGCCAAAAGTTCCTGAGACCTCAAAAGTCCTGTGGTTTTCAGTCCGTATAAACTGGACTTTTTTGTTTTAGGGTTTTTGGATCTTGCTGCGAGAAGCACCCCGTGACAGATCGCGGCAACAGGCTTTCCTTCTGCAAATGTATTACCCACCAACTTCTGCAAGGGCTCGGATTCCAAATACACTCTCATTCCTTTTGCATGTCCTCCAGGAAGAAGTAACACATCGAACGAATCTAATTTGATAGACTCGTACTTTTTGGGATTCAAAAATTCATTCGATTTTTCTAATTCTCTATAAAGCAGAACATCGTCATTCTTTGCTCTTAAGACCGGAGCAAGAATTCCCAAACCTTTTCCGGTGACCATTCTGAAATCGGCTTCTCCAGCGGTACCACTCGGAGTAGCAAATATGATCTTATATTCATTATCTTTTAGAACCTTCCAAGGTACGGATACTTCTGTGGGATCGAAATCGATTTGTGGGATCGGGATTAGAACAGTCTTCATTTAAGGATGATTTTGTTTCATCCCTGGTTCTGCTGCAATCCTTGTTTCATCCGCTCCTTCTTTAAGCTTAGGGTCCAAAGAAGTTCTAGCAGATATTTTTAATTCTTTAAGAAGTGCTTCTTCCCTATCAGGAGAAGGGATCTTATCCGTTGAGATTAAAGAAGCCTTAAGCGCATCCAAAACGGAGGTTAAAACTAAATCGGGAGCTTTGTCCCAAATAGCGCTTGTCATCACTAAAACGATCTTACGATGAGGGATCACATAGATGAACTGTCCGCCTTTTCCATTTGCCATGAAACTAGGCTTTCCTTCGAATTCATGGATCCAAAATTGGAGTCCATATCTCTTTTCTACACCTGGTTCCAAGGTTAGAGCGATCCATTCGGGTTTTAAGATCTGGCGGCCTTGCCACTTTCCTCCATCTAGATAGAGTTGCCCTAACTTAGCCATATCGATAGGTCTCAAACGAAGTCCAAAACCTGCGGTCTGTCTTCCGGATTTGGAAGTATACCATTCTTCTCCCTTAAAACCTAACCAAGAGAATGCTGTGCTCTTGGAATATTCATATAAGGTTTTTCCGGTTTTGGCTTCCAGATAACCTGCAGCCAATTGCGTATCTCCATTAGAATATTCGAATTTAGTTCCCGGAGCGGCAGATACTGCTGGGGTCCAAGCGATCGCAAGCGGGTCAGCATCCGTTCTGATATCTTCTTTTTTAGGAAAGGAATCCCAACCCATTCCGGAACTCATACGTAGTACGTCCTTTAGTCGGATGGATTCTTTTCCTTTTAATTCGGAAGGAAGAAGTCCAGGTAAACTAGACTCAGCAGTGGAAATACTATCTTCCAAGTCTACTCCGCAATCGTTCGTATAACAAATCCCTAATAGCATGGAGACCACCGATTTGGTCACGGAATACATATTATGGTTATGATTTCGGGAGATCCCTCCGGCATATCTTTCAAATACCAGATTTCCTTCTTTCAATATGAGAAGGGAACGAACCTCAGTTTTTTCCTTTCTGAGCTTTTTAGAAAGTTCCACCAGGGGCCTGGAATCCAGTCCCAATTCTTCCGGAAATTCCACTCGGAAACCTTCTACAGGATTTCTATCTAAGGTCTCGTTTTGGTCCCAGGCAAGTCCTGAAGGAAGTTTAACCCAGCCCCAGTCCAGGGCGCTACAGTTGGAAATGAAAAGGATAACTAAGGAGAGAAGAAAGAAACGTTTTACTGATGTATTAGAAAAAAAACTACTCACTAAAAGACCCTCCATTCAAATTCTTAGGTCTTAAGTACTGCTTAGACAGACTCTACTGTAGGTTATCCCACATTCAATACTATTGAGACCTTGTCTGGAAATTTTTTTCCAGTCGATTTCTATGTAAAAGAGTGCAAAAATTATGTATTTATTTGTTAAGAGACGAAAATATTCACCTAATCCCAAAGGTTTAGTTTTTAAAAAATTCCTTTTTCTTTCCTTGTCTTCCAGTTTTACCGACGGAATCTGTAAAAGCCGTCTGCCGAAATATCGACTTTCTTCTTATGAAAATTAAACTCGGAATATTACTATTCTTCTTTATTCTAAACTGCTTCTTCGCAGTGGATTGGAGTTCCAACGAATCTGGCAAGATAAGGGGAAAAGGTTCCGTCGAAGATTTTCCGGAGCCTGAAAATGCTAACCTAAGCAAACAGGAACTTTCCAAAAGGCCCCAAAAGGGAGGCTTCAAGACAAGAGAAGAGCAGGAACTTTTCGATATGATGATCTCCGCTGGCTCCGATCAGAACACTGCTCGGAATTGTGCCTCCAAATACGGGAACTGTAAGAGCCAATGTTGGACCCAATATCCTATCCCTAAGGTAGAGACTGTTTTTACTGCAATCACCGTGGATCGTAAGAGGGAAGATTGTATCGCAAAATGCAGTAATCTTTGCGATGATTATATTCCTTCGACTTCCAGAGGTTCTATGCCGAATTCAGGCAAAGGAAATTATTCGGATCCTAACGCTCCCAGATACTGATCTAATCTTTCTAAAGAAAGACTGGACAAAGAATGAATACTTCTTATCCTCCTTTTTCTCGGAGGAACAATGTCTTCATCTCAAGAAATTTTAATCTTCACTACTCTGGCGGATCGCGATCTAGCAGAAGAGTATATCGCTGAAATGCTCCAGTTAGGCATCATAGTAAGTGGTACCATTTTTCCAGAAGTGGCTCTTTTGTATCAATGGGAAGGAAAACTCACTATCGATTCGGAAAACAAAATTCTTCTAAAGGCAAAGGCAGACAAATACGCTGCTATCGAAGAATATATCATGAAAAAACATCCTTATCTTGCGCCCGAGATTATCAAACTAGATGTAAGTTTCGGTTCGGATAAGTTTAAGGCTTTTATAAAGGACAAGATCGCAAAAGGGGGTTAATACCTTTTGCATTTTAGAAAAGTCTTATATAAACGCACCAAACACGTATTGGATAAATGCAATCAAAGAAAGGGGTTGTACTAAGATTGCAACCGCAAGTCCAGTTAGAGCTCCGTAAAAATGTGCATCGTGATTGATCCCATCTTGCCTATTCTTAGAAGCATAATAAGAATAGGCCAAATACAAGATCGCATATAATGGTCCAGGTATCGGGATCGGTATAAAGAAAAAGAATATTTTAGAATACGGATAGAACAAGATAGAAGCAAATACGATTCCGGACGTTCCACCGGAAGCTCCTAAGCTTGCATAATTCGCATCCGCTTTATTTTTCTGGAAAGATACTAGATTTGCGATCAGAATACTCGCTAAGTACAACCCCATAAATCCGAGAGGCCCGAGTACCATATCCACATGCCTTCCGAAAAAATACAAGGTCAGCATATTAAAGAATAGATGAGAAAAATCCGCGTGAACAAAACCGCTCGTGGCTAAAGTATAATAGTTCCCTTCTTTAGAATCTCTGAAAGGCCTGAGGATCAATTTGTCTAAAAGATTCTGATCCGCATACAATGTATAAAGGCTGATAATCCCTGTGACTATTATAGTGATAAGTGTGATGTCTAATCTCATTTTTCCTCTGTAGGATTCACTTTGATGGTAAGCATTTTGTCTCTAAGCAAGGCTGCTCTTTCGAAATCTAGTTCCTTGGCTGCTTTTAACATTTCTTCCCTGATCTTTTCTTTCATTTCTTCTTTAGAAGAGAAGTTTTTCTCTCGGAACTTTTTGTTGATCTCTTCTGCAGCCTGTTCTTCCGGAGCCAGTTCCTTTTCAGTTCTCTCGATCATATCGGCAATTTCCTTTTTGATCGTTTGAGGAGAGATCCTGTATTTCATGTTATGTTCTTCTTGGATGGCTCTTCTTCTTTTAGTCTCCTCTATGGCCTTGATCATAGAATCAGTCATCTTATCCGCGTACAATATAGCTGTTCCATTGATATTTCTTGCGGCCCTACCAATGGTCTGTATCAGAGACTTATAATTCCTTAAAAACCCTTCCTTATCCGCGTCCAAAATAGCTACAAGTGAAACTTCAGGAATGTCCAACCCTTCTCTTAAGAGGTTGATCCCTACAAGAACATCATATATTCCTTTTCTGAGATCTCGGATGATCTCTACCCTTTCCAAGGTGTCCACTTCGGAATGCAGATAAGAAATTTTGAGCCCTAGTTCCTTATAATAATCCGTCAGGTCTTCCGACATCTTTTTGGTCAATGTGGTAACGAGTACCCTTTCTCCCAGTTCTATCCTTTTTCGGATCTCCACTAAAAGATCCTCTACCTGATTTTTAGTCGGCCGGACTTCTACGTTCGGATCCAAAAGTCCTGTAGGACGAATGATCTGCTCTACTCTTGTTTTACTCTTTTCCAATTCGTACTCGGCAGGTGTTGCGGACACATAAAGAGTTTTAGGAGTTAAAGTTTCAAATTCTTTAAAGTTCAAAGGTCGATTATCAAGGGCAGAAGGTAATCTGAATCCGAAATCCACCAGAGTTTGTTTACGAGCTCTATCGCCTGCGTACATTCCCCCCACCTGAGGAATGGTAACATGTGACTCATCCACTATGAGTAAAAAATCTCCACGAAAATAGTCGATGAGGCAAGCAGGCCTTTCTCCTTCTTTTCTTCCTGTGAGATGACGGGAATAATTTTCGATCCCGTTACAGTAACCCATCTCTTGAAGCATTTCCATATCGTAATTCGTTCTAGATACGATACGCTGCGCTTCTAAAAATTTATTCTCTTTGGTGAACTTGATCTCTTGTTCCGCCATCTCATCTTTAATTCTTTTGACGGCGTCCTTTATCAAAGGAGGAGACATGATGAAGTGTTTTGCAGGATAGATAAAACATTTTTCCTGTTTTGCAATCACTTGAGCGGTAACTGGATGGATCCTGGAAATTGAATCCACTTCGTCGCCGAAAAATTCGATCCGGAATGCGTCCGTATGATAAGCAGGATAAACTTCGATAGAGTCGCCTCGTACCCTAAAATTTCCCCTAGAGAAATCTGTATCATTCCGGTTGTATTGTATATGAAGTAATTTGCGAATGACCTGGTCTCTATCTATGATATCCCCTTTTGTCAAAGCAACAACAGAGTTCACATATTCTTCAGGAGATCCTAAACCATAAATACAGGAGACAGAACTGACAATCACTACATCGTCTCTTTCCAATAGAGAAGAAGTCGCCCTTAGTCTGAGCTTGTCTATCTCCTCATTCATGGACATATCTTTTTCGATAAACGTATCGGAAGAAGGTACGTAAGCCTCCGGTTGGTAGTAATCGTAATAAGAGACGAAATACTCCACGGCATTCTCCGGGAAAAACTCCTTAAACTCACGGAATAACTGTGCCGCCAAAGTTTTGTTATGCGACAGAACCAAGGTAGGAAGTCCCATATTCGCGATCACCTGGGCCATGGTGAATGTTTTTCCGGAACCGGTCACACCCACTAAGGTAACCTTATCCTCGCCCTTTTGAAATGCTTGGCCTATTTTTTCTATGGCTTGGACCTGGTCCCCGGCAGCTTTGTAGTTGGAATGAATTTTAAAAATTGAAGACATACTCTAGGAAAGAAAGACCCGAAAATCGAAGAAGTGTAAAACTTAAAAAAATACGGAATTCACTTTGGAAGGATTTTTTCGGCCATAAATAAAGCCTGTCTCTTGTCCTCTAAGATTTCCAGATCCATTTTATCGAATAATTTTTGCATAACCATCATCCCTCTCATGAGAGTGGCTGTGGAAGAAAATTTCCCTCTTTCTATATCTTCTTCGATATTCAATTCTCTTAGGTTGTTCACCAGTCGGATCTTAAAAATTCCACTTTTTTCGATTGAATAGGCGACTTCTACATTTCCCCCGTCACCATATTTGACAGCATTCTCCACGGCCTCGATGGAGCCGATTGTCAGGTCCACGATCATGTCCTCGTCTATTCCGTTCCCTCTCAGGAAAGATTCCATTCTGCTTCTTACATATTGCATTGGTTGGAATTCGGTGCGCCCGAGTAGAAGGTATTCTTCGTTTTTGGAAGTTTTTTTGCGGAGAGAAGATTCTGGAGAGAGAGTGTATTCTCTCGGATCTAATTTACTTTTTGCTGCTTCTCCCGAAACAACCAACTCGTCTAGAACTTTAGGAACCCAATCAGGAGAGAAAGAAGGCTCTTCTCTGAATTTTCGGAGAGTGTCCATACGGATCCACGCATGGAAATCCTGGGAATTACCTGTTAAACCGTTTGCTAGGAGTTCCCTAATGCGGGCTTGTATCTCTCCTAGGGAAAAGGACATTCCCATATTTTTCCATAGGACCGTTTTTTTCGAGGGGTGTAAATCCGATTTTTTCCGGAAGGCAGTTTCCGATTCACCAACGTCGAATTTGGCGCAACGCCTCGTATGCGATTACCGCGACTGCGTTACTCAAATTCAAACATCTACAATCTTCTTCCATCGGGATCCTAAGAATACCGCTCGGTATCTCAGATTGAAAAATTTCCTGAGGTAATCCTGAAGTTTCGTTCCCGAACAAAAATACGTCATTCTCCCCATATTGAGGAGCTGTATAAGAAATTTTACCCTTAGTGGATATTAAATATAATTTGGAATCGGAAGGATTGGATTTTGAGAAAGTTTCCCAACTAGGATGAAGGGTCAATTTTAGTTTATCCCAATAATCTAACCCTGCTCTTCTTGCCGCTTTTTCAGACAACTCGAAGGCAGGTTCTCCTACGATATGCAGCTCTGCTCCTAAGGCGACGCATAGTCGGGCGATATTTCCCGTATTGGGAGGTATCTCCGGTCGATACAATGCGATCCGGAGAGCCATTTATCCCTTTTTCTGTCCCTTGTTTAAGGATTTTGCAAGAATAGCGCCGAAAGATCCGGTAGAAGAAGTTTCCTCAGAAAGATATCCGCTATAATCCAATCTTTCCTGAACTTCTTTTGCTTTCACAAGAGAAAGTGAGATCTGTCTTTTTGTAGGATTCACTTCCGTTACGAATGCGGAGACCGAATCACCAATCTTGAAATGTTGTGCGGCAGGTGTTCGATTTTGTAATCCGGTTTCTCGATTAGGAACCAGTCCTGAGAAATGTTCATTCAATTTTACGAATACTCCGAAAGGTTTTACACTTTCTACAGTTCCGGTGACCAAGTCTCCTTCTTTGAACGGAACATTTTGGGCCCAAGGATCTTTTAGAAAATCCTTAACAGTAAAGCTGTGTTTTTCTTCTTCCCAATCTAATTTTAAGACCTTAGCTCTAAGCACTTGTCCCGGATGGAATTCTTTAGAAAGATCCGCTCCCTTTTTGAAAGTTGCTTCGGAAGCAGGAACAAGCGCGGTAAGTCCGTCTGCTTCTACAATCAGTCCAAAATTATGAACGGATTTAACCTTGCAGGTGACGAACATTCCAGGCTTCAACTCCCCTTTCAGAACGGAAATTTTGGCCTCTCTTTCCTTATCTGCGATCTTCTTTTGGGAAACGATGATCTTTCCTTTATTCCCGACTTCCGAGATCAAGAAACGGACCCTTTTGCCTACTCCATTATTCTGTTTTTTCAGCTCAGGATCCAATTGAGAGAATGGGCAGAAACCTGTTTGTTCGCCTAACTTGACTTCTACGCCCGATTCATTCTCCCCTATGATATGACCTAAGACCGGAATTTCAGCGTTATGAGCCACGGAAACCATATCTTTAGAAATAGTGTCTCCGTTCAAACAGGTGGTGAAGTATTGGTCCCCGGAAGACTCCTGTAAGAAATAAGCTTCGATTGTCTCGCCTTGTTTTGGAGCCTCGGTGAATTCATCTGCAGCGATAATCCCCGAGAGACCTGCTCCCTGGATCTTTATAAAAACATAATCCGATTTAGAGCTAGTGACTAACGCAGAAACTTTTGCTCCGGGCTCTAAGGCCGCTTTTTTTCTGAAACTTTCGTCCAGTAATTTATGAAACAGTTCTTTTTGATTTTCGTTCATCGTCTCTGCCCCTTGGTTTTCTTTTTTTCAGGAGAAGAGATCTCGGTTTTCACTCTCTCCGTCACTACCGTTCTTAATGTTTTTAGTTTATCCCAATTTTGAAGCGGATCTTCTCTAAAAATCAAAAGATGAGCCGGTTTTCCTACTCGGATCTTCCCCTCATGAGCCGCCCCCAAATATTGGCAGGTGGTCTCCGTTGCCGCTCTCAGCGCTTCTTTCGGTCCCAGAAGTTCGGATAAAATTCTAAGTTCCTTCCAGCCGGAAATTCCAGGGAACTGTAGTTGGTGACCCGCACCCGAACCGAGTAAGATCCTTAAGGACAGATTCTTGCGAGCCCTCAAGAATGCAAGATAGGATTCGTATTCCTTCTCCGCTTCTCCTCTGTCGGAATCGGATAATCTCGGTAGAGTAGAAAGTACTTCTTTAGACAGCGCTCTTTCCTTAAAAGTCGGACTCCATTGGGTCCATTTTTCCCATTCTTCCGCAAAGGAAGAAGTTCCTATTCCTTTTCTCGTAAAATAGATCCCGAAAAGTGGAGCCCAAATTTGTTTCACCAAATTATGAGCTACGGGACGAATGGAAGAAGTTTCCGGAATAGGATGATAGAGCACCTTTGTTTCGGAAGACAAAGCTTCCCAGTTTGCAAATTCTTCGCCGAAAGTGGAGACCGATAATTCTAATCCATTCTTCTCGGATTCACTTCTCATTCGATAAAGAAGTTTTCCATCTACTTCAAAAGTTTCTCCCTCGTTATGCCTCAGGAATAAATGGATCTTTCCTTTTTTTCCGGAGAGAGAAGACATCGCTTCTTCAGGTGATTTTAGGATTTTATATCCTGAAACTTTGGATGCAGCAATTTCTTTGGACTCGGCAAGCAGGACCGGTGGAAGAACAGAGATGTAAGGATACTGAGAATTTTTCTTTCGGATCTCGGAAAGTTCGGCTGCCCAGGGAGGATCTGCGATACTTTGTATATGAGTGAATCCATGTAGCAGAAATTGTTTCAGATCGGATTCCAATTCGGTACGATCTTTCCAACCTCCTAGAGAATTTGCCCCTAAGGTTACATGAGAATCACAGAATCCAGGCAAAATGAACAGAGGTTCTTTGGAAGAAGGTGAAGAAGATATTTTTTCCACCAAACCGTCTTTGACCTGGATCTGAACAGGGCCGGAATATTCCAAAGTTTCGGGTTGGATCAGATAGGCTCCACTCCAAGACCAGGAATCCGCGTAGATGTTCCCTGAAAAAAGAAGGCTCCCCAAAATGAGAGGGAAGAATTTCGGCAAAATTCGGACCGAATTAGAGCGGACCTTTTTTAAAGCTATTAGAATGAGTCTCTTGACAAACAAATCGAGTTCCGAAAAGTTCAAGGTTAATGGGTCAGGAAATCCGGGATATATCAGACAATATCCGGCTTACAGTGGAGGACGGAAGAATCCTCTCTCTAAAGACCCATCGAATCACCAGATCGGTCGAGGAACATATCCAGCAGGCGATCGAGCTCATCTTGGATAAGGTCACTTATCCCACCCTTGTTCCAACGATTTACACTATCGTAAAAGAATTATCGATCAACGCCTGCAAGGCAAATCAAAAAAGGATCTTCTTCGAGGAAAAAGGATACGATATAGAAAATCCGATCCAGTACAAAAAAGGAGTCTCCGAATATAGGGAGTTATTCTCCGAAAGTATGGCGGAAGAATACGGAAACAAATCCAAAAAGAAGGGATATTTCTGTCTGATCACATTCGACTATTCCATGGACGGAATTCGGGTCGAGGTCACAAACAATACGCCAGTCACTATAGAGGAAGAAAAATCACTCCGCGAAAAATTAGAAAAAGGAATGCAGTACGGAGACATCGCTCAATTCTATTTAGATAACGCCGACAATACGGAAGGAGCCGGATTGGGACTTGCACTCATATTAATCATGCTGAAAGGAGAAGGGATCGATCCGTCTTATTTCAGGATCATCATTCGCAAAGACGTAACCATTGCTAGATTAGAAGTTCCTCTTTCGTCTAATTTTAAATCCGTCAGAGACCAGGATTTTTCCCGCGCTTAGATGTTACCAATCTCAGCCTGTATCATCACATTAAACGAAGAAGATAATATCGAAAGATGTCTGTCTTCTCTTGATTTCGTAAACGAGATCATAGTATTAGATTCCGGTTCCAAGGATAGAACGGAAACTATCGCAAAACAAAAGGGAGCCAAAGTAGTTCTCCGAAAATTCGACGATTACGTTTCCCAAAAGAACCATGTGATCTCTTTAGCTGTGAGCCCTTGGATACTCACTCTGGATGCGGACGAAGAACTTTCTCCAGGCCTAAAAGAAGAGATCAAAAACTTATTTAAGAACGGAGAACCGGAAGAAGACGGATTTATAATCCCTAGACTCACGATGTACATGGGAAAATGGATCCGCCACGGAGGCTGGTATCCAAATTATAGAGCCAGGTTATTCTTAAAGTCCAAAGGAAAATTCGTAGGCGGAAAAGTCCACGAAGCGGTGGAATTGTCTGGAAAAAGGAAAAAGTTAAAACATCCAGTATTCCATTATTCTTACGAAAACCTATTCGATCATGTAACCTTTATCAATCGATACTCCGAACTTGCAGCCACCGAAAAATTCGGAAAAGGAAAAAGATCAGGCCTGTTCTTAGCTCTTTTAGAAGCAGGATATAAATCCTTTTGGATGTATTTTGTAAGACTTGGATTTTTGGACGGAAGAAGAGGACTAATCCTCGCGATCATGGGATTCTATTATAATTTTCTAAAATACACTAAAGTATTCGAAATGACTTTAGCGGAAAAAGAAAAGACTGATAACTGAAACCGGGAATTTAATCTCTGCGTTCTTTATTGTGATTGATACGGTTCATGATATAGAGCATGGAGTATCCGCCCAAAATTACCGCGATCAAATTCACATTTGCAACCTGGTAAATTCCGATCTTTGGCGAGATCAGCCAATACACCACTTCTCGGATCAGGTCCTGGAAGATAGAAAGAATGATCAGAGATCCCAGAATAGCGACTAAAAACGCTACCCAGTAACCTCCTAAGAGGTCCTTTCTTTTATAATAATAAAAATACCAGGCTAAACCGCCACTAATAGACAGAACAAACAGTATATCCGTGAATGTCGTCCACCAACCCGAAGAAGAAGCTAAAACTAAAAAAGGTTGAGTGCCGAGTAAAGGGAGAAAATCGTTGAGCGAGGCCAGGATTCCCATCTGCATTACAGGTTTTCCGGGTTTTCGGATAAAGTCGAGAATTTTAGTAAAAAAGAAGCGGAACCAATTGAAAATCTTTCGAGACAGCTCAAAATACTTCGGGATCGTAGGCCGACCCTTATCTCATACCTTGTCACCCTTATTACATAGCTCATGGTACGAAGACCTGAGTCTGGACTGCGGATATTTGGTTTTTCCAGTGGAAACTTTGGAAAAAAAGGAACTTCTTTCTTTGTCCAAGTTCGGGATCAGAGGTTTGTCAGTCACTATTCCTCATAAAGAAACTGCTTTTCTTCTCGCAGACAAAACAGACGAGACTTCCCAAGCGGTCAAAGCAAGTAACACTTTAGTTTTTGAGAACGGATCGATTAGCGCGCATAATACGGACGGAATAGGTGCAGTCCGCTCTATCCAAGAATCTTTTCCGGAAAGTTTAAAAGGAAAAGTTCTATTGATCGGAAGTGGAGGAAGTGCTCGCGGAATTTCGTTCACTCTATTGAAAGGAGCTGGAATAAAAGATCTTACTATCGCCGCAAGAAATCCCAAAACTTCTGAAGAATTGATCGGCCTACTTTCCAAAGTTTCTTCCGCTAAGATCCAATCCGCGGATCTAAATGAAGTGCAAAAGAATTTTTCGGAATATTCACTTATCATTCATACAACCCCACTCGGAATGAAAGGAAAAGATCCAGGACCTGCGATCCCGGAGTCTTGTTTTACAGAAGCACAAGTATTATTCGATATAGTTTACAATCCTTTGGAAACCCCTTTAGTTTTAGGGGCCAAGAAGAAGGGCGCACAGGTCCTGCCAGGAACGGAGATGTTACTCTACCAGGCAGTAGAACAATTTAGATTATTTACAGGCGTAAGCTTAAATCCCGACCTAATAGAAAAAGGAAGATCTAGGCTCTTAAAAGCGCTCGGATACGCCTGAGAAATATTAGAAAATTTTAAATGTCCATCCCAGATTTTTTAGAATTCGGATCCAAATTAACCAATTTAGAAAAGACCAGGAATTTTAACGTATTTGGGGACTACTCCCTGGATCCATTCCGTAAACTGATCGATTCCCATGGATGGAGAGATCGAAAAAAAGAAAGACTTAGGATCTCAGTTGTCGGGACAAATGGAAAAGGTTCCGTTTCCCATTTTTTAGCGGGAAGTTTCTCCAATCTAGGAAACAAAACAGGTCTTTATACTTCTCCCCATCTATTCGACCCGAAAGAAAGGATCAGACTAAGTCCGAATTTCGATCCGGTAAACGAAGAAGATCTAAAAGAGATTTCTAATATACTATTCACTGAAAGTAATGCAGAAGAACTTTCTTTTCTTTCTTGGTTCGAATGGTTTACCTTGGGTTCTTTTGTTTTATTCGAAAAGAAGGATATTACTGTCCAAGTATATGAAGCAGGGTTAGGAGGAAGGTTAGACGCTACAAAACTGTCGGAACCGGACATACTTGTAGTCTGCGCTATAGGAGAAGATCACAAGGCCGTATTAGGGAATACGAAAGAAGCCATCCTGAAAGAAAAACTGGGGATCGTATCCGAAAGAACTAAAATTGTATTCGCATTAGAACCAGAACCTTCTCTCTTGAAAATACTTAAAGAGTTTTGTTCCGAAAAGAATTTAGAATTATTTCTTTTCCCTTCCCTACCGGAAGGAAGATCCTATCTGGACCATAATCAAGAATACGTAAAGTTTATCGTACAGAACTTACAGAGAAATATTTATAGGGGACTGTCTTCTTTGGAAAAAGCCGGACAAGCAAATTCCAAACCTCTTGTACTTCCACCTGGTAGATTAGAGATCGTATCTAATTCTCCGATGATCGTATTCGATCCGGCTCATAATCCGGATGCAATCAGAGTAACGCTTGCATCTTTATCTTCCGCATTTCCAGGCAAAAGATTCTCCATCTTAGCGGGATTTTTACCGGACAAAGAAGGAGAATCCATGGCGGAGAAACTTTTGGATTATACGAAAATCCAAAAGTCGAATTTGTATTTTTTAGATTCTAAAGAATTCAAACTTCCCCAAGGATTCGAGTCTCACGCGATTTCCAGGGAACAGGTCCAGGAGACACTACAGTCCCTCGGATCCGAGGAAGAAGGGACCCTGGTCTTAGGAAGTTTTAGATTGTATTCTTATATCAAAACGTAAGCTCAAATCTTTTTACTTTTCAAAATTTCATATTAAATTTTGCATAAGACTCTGTTTCATACTGTCCTTCCAAGCCTCTTACAAAAGTTGGCATGGTCTTAACAGGGGCCACTCCTACTTCCAAAGTTTCAGAATCCAAACCTAACGCATAAAATGTCGCCGACAGGATCAGCATCGTCCCAATCCCGTACAACATGAGCCCACCGTGGATCCCTTGGTGTTTTCCAAATCTTCCGGAAATGGATCTGAAATAATCGGACTTACTCTTAGCATCGTTGTAGATACTTTCCTGATAGAAATAAGAAAGAGCAAATGTCTGAAAATTTGGAGAAGACTGCTGTAATTCCTGAAGAGCCGCAAAATTTGTGATCTGGACCATGGGCCTTGCATTTTCCAAAGCCTGGTCCGCTCTTAAATTAAAATAATAATATCCTGCATAAAAGAACAAACTTCCGTAAAGGGAGTAGATCGCAAAATCGTCATAGGTATGATCTAAGAATAAATACTTTTTATTTCTATAATATGAAACGGATTCCCCTTCCTTCAGTCTGGCCTTGACTTCGGATACTTCTCCTTTTTTGATCTCTACTCCTTTGAATTGGTCTACATGATCTCCTAAAACGAATCTCAATCTATTCCAACCTATTTTGACCGGAACCTTTACGAGTGGAGTAACTCCTAAATATTCGGAGCCTAAATATACTTTAGCTCCTTGAGGATCGGAATCTACGGAGAGAAAACCTTCTTTTTTATCTTTTTCTAATACGATATCTAGATCTTTAGGAGATTCTCTCAGGTCCACTTGGCCTATCCAGTCGGAATATCCGTTTTTAGTAATACGGACGTCGTGGATCCCCGAAAGAATATCATTTCTTTTTAAAGGAGTTTTACCTATATAATTCCCATCCAAAAATACCAAGGAATCATATTGATTTCCTGTTTTAACTGAAAGCGATTTAGTATGTTTTCCTAAAAGTGTCTTGCGGATCTCTTCTGTGACCGGGCTTAATTCCTGATAAGATCGTCTAACACTTGTTTTATGAGAGAATTCTTTCTTAGAACCGTCCTTAGACGATCTAATTCGAATGCTGATCCGGATCTCCTCTCCCTTCTTCTCAAATTCTCCGTACGTAGAATAGAAACAGTCGTATTTTCTAGAGATTGGAATAATAAATCCTTCGTCGGGAGCGGTTTCCGTTTCATAAGGTTGGACCTTCAAAATCAAATATCTTGGATCTCTGGAAACGTTTAAGGAAAGTTCTCCCTTTTTTAATTTTTCAAGTCCTGTATAATCCCATTCCCCTTCTCTTAAATTCGGTTTAACCCCCGAAGGATTTGGACCGAAAGAATGTTGGATAGACTTAGGGATTAGTGATTCGTCGTAGATCTGAACTAAAGATTTTAACCCCGAATACAGAACGGACGCATAACCGGAAGAATAAAAATCCAAAGAGGAATCTCCGGATAAATTCCTAAGAGGGAAAATACAAAGTTTTCTTTCTTTCTCGAATTGGATCTTTTCAGGGGAAGAATATTCAGGAAAACGATAATACTCGTCTATCGCGTATGTTGGAGTTCCTACAAAGAAAGGAGCCGAACAAATCAGCAAAACAAAAGCGGATAACTTTCGGAGGAATAATAATTTCAAGAACGTTTTCCTCCTACTGTCATTACTAAACCTAGAATGCCCAATGTAGGGAATACCAAAGACCAAGGAGCATTCTGCGCGTAATCTTTGGAAAACGCAATTTGTTCTCCAAGACCTGGACCGAAAACCTCTCCCGCAGCAGAAATTCCTAAAAATCCGAAGATAGCAAGTGTCATCACCACAGCAGGGAGTCCAGTAAACAAAAGCACTCTTAATATTTGAAACGCTTGAGGAAGAAGATGTGCCCTAAAAATATAAGATCTACTCGATCCGAAACAAGAAGCGGCCAATGCATACCCGCTTGTGCTTACCTCGTCTATTTTTGCTCTGACAGTTTCATATGCCTGGGCCCAATCGCCCAGAATGATTGCCAAAAACAAAGGAACCGGCCCCGCTCCGAAAACCTGGACCACTAATAACGCTAAGAGAAGAGAAGGGAGAGAGACAAATACGGATGACAAGGGAGAAAATACATTCTTCTTAAAAAATGGACTAGTATAAGAAGCCAATCCGACCAAGGAAGCTACAACCAATGTGAGCACTCTTGCAGGAAAAGCGAATAAGAAAGTAGCCAAACTCCCATACGCAAACATTGAGAACACATCCCTTCCTAATCTATCCTTACCGAAAGGAAAATCCAAAGAAGGAGGAAGAAAAGATTCCTTTAAGTTCAATTCAGTAGGAGCAGACTTGAATAATATCCCAAATATCACTAAAATCAAATATAGAGAGATCGTGCCATAACGAAGCAGGTTTAGATTTTTCAAGCGGCACCCGCCTCCCAACCTAAAAGCCGGTCTCTTACTCTTTCAGAGACCCTGGTCAGAATATAAAACACTGTTCCGCTATAAAACAAAAGTGCGGAAAGTAATGCAGAATCCATGGTTCTTATCGCATGATACATGGACTTCCCGATCCCGGGAAAGAAGAAGATCTCCTCCACAACAATTGCGCCCGAGAGTAAAGAGCTTAAGTCCAATAAGATCAAAATTAGAAGCACAGGAGAAACTTTCAAAAGAATATGCCGGAACAATATTCTATTTTCTGAATATCCTCTGGCCTTTAGAACGTTTGTGTATGCGGATTTTTTTTCCGTTCCGGCCAGTTGGTGGGCAAAAATAAAAAGTCTGGCAAATACTCTGGAACCAAGCGCGACTCCCGGCAGGATCACGTAAGCGGTATTTCCGGGCTCATAACCTCCGGGAGGAAGCCAGCCTAGTATCAGAAAAAAAAACACTAACAGAAAAACGGAAACTACGAACACAGGAGTGGATAAGATCAATTGGCTGATAAATCCGAAAACTTCTCCCAGAAATCGGAAGCGAGGAAGAAGAGATACCAAGGCTAAAAAAACGGAAAAGAATGTGCCTGTTAAGACCGCGAACCCGGCTAAATGTAAAGTAGGCCAAAATCTGGAAAGAATATGAGAAAGAACAGGATCTCCGGATTCGGTTTCTCCTAGATCGAAACTGACCAGGCCTTTCCAGAATTTCAGATATTCTTTCGCAAAAACCGTATTAGCAGATCTATCTGCGGAATCCTGAACCTGGATCCCAGAATCCGCCTCTAAAAATTCCTTATTCAAGGATCTGAGCTGGGAGAAAAATACCGAAATCGCGGAAAGAAAAACCGCAAAGATCAAAAAGCGTTTCGCTTCTTCTACCAAACTCTCACCCTCTCAAGCGGAGAAAGCTTTCCGGATCTCTTCGAAATTTTTGGAAAGGATCAGTTTTTCGCGATCCTCTTTCACATTGAGGGTTTTTGCGATCTGAGCCAGGGTTTTGATATGTTCTTGGAATTTGGATTTGGGAACGATTAGAAGAATAAAAATATGAACAGGAAGATGGTCGATTGCATCAAAATCGATCCCCTTTCGGGACAGGCCCATCACACATTTGAGCTCGTCCACCAGATTGACCGAACAATGCGGGATCGCTACCCCGCTGCCGATGCCTGTGGACATGGATTTTTCTCTCGCCATAAGAGATTCGTACACGAGGTCTCTGTCGTCTCTTGCAATTAGCGTCGAGTCGACGGCCTTCTGGAGAAGTTGATTAATCACTTCTTCCTTAGAGGAACCTTCTATTTCAAAAATTACAGTCTCTGGCTTAAGTAAAGCGAGGAGCTGGTTCATGCTTCTCTGTCCTATCTCCTAGGAAAATACGAATCAGGAGGGATTCAATGAAAAAAAACGATGAGACCCACAGGAATGTGGGAACGAAGACCGGTGGAAGGAAAAAAATTGCCAACCCAAGAGGCGCCAAACTCAAAAAAGATAGAGGCAAAAGTGAGCCAGTATTTCTTCCAGGTAAATTTAGAAGTAAAATGAAGGAGAAAGTTCCTAACCAAACTGGACCGGAAACGATTTCCCAACCAGGAATCTTTGCCAGATAGATCCAAACGGAGAGAAGGATAGAAAATCCGAAAGGTAATAAAAGAGCTAAATTACTTCTTAATAGCAAAGGAACTGCTAAAAGTATTCCGAATCCGCCACATGCTTCCAAAGCGGAATATCTAGACCCAGGCAAGGTACCTTCTGTAAAAAAACCTGGAGTATATATATCCGGATAAGAAGATCCTCGAAATACGGAAGAAGGTTCTGAAGCCCAGCTATCTATTCCCGGCAAAAAGTAGAATATTAGAAAAAGTAAAAATTGTAATAGGGCCAGAGGGAACCGGATCTTAAATCTTTGTTCCAAAACCCACCAAAGACCCAGTCCGAAACCTAGAGCAAGAACTGCATGCAAAGCGTATCTTGGGTCTCTGGGAAGAAGAAGAGCAAAACTCAAAGCATGATTTACCCAATACAATGGGTAGGACTTCCCACCGGTGAGAAGAAAGTAAGCCCCCGCTCCGAATAGAAGACCGAAACCCGCTGGAACAATCGGATAATAAGATCCGCCTGAACCTAAAACCAAAAGACCGATCGCCAAAAAGGCAAAAAGTATGTCAGGTAGAAGAAGATCCTTTCTTCTGAAAAAACCGTTTTGGGTGGAGAGAACATAACTAAAAGCCATGATTCGCCTCCTTCCAAGTTCGAATTCGGGTCCTTAAAGAAATGGTAGAAGGACAAAGAAATGTGCAGATCCCGCATTCCATACAAAGCGAAGAATTAAAATTGCCGAAACTGGAAACCAAGGCCATAGGATTTGCTTGCGTAGGGCAATTATAGGAACATTCTCCGCATTCCACACAAGGGAATTCCCTTCTCCCCGAATCGTGTTTGGTCAAAAATACCAGGGAATAATTCTGTCTGATATCCCAATAGAAACCTTTTTTGATATCTCTGACCGGATTTTTTTCGTAAAAAGAATTTAGAGTGAAGTTAGAATACTTAGGACCGTATTCTTCAAATAGAAATTTCAAGCTCTGTCCGTTACGGATACGAACAGTAGAATCCGCTTTTCTAAGCCCACCATTCTTCCCTAAGAAATAGAGAGCGATCTCCCTTTCTATAAAAGGAAAATCAGCGAACAAAGCTCGATAAAGATTATATAATGTTTCCGGGCCTAAATATAAGATTTCCTTAATTTTAGAAAAAGGCAATTTTTCAGTCTGAGAAAGGAAATACTCCGGAATCCCCCAAGGGTAAGCGTAATTTTTAACAGGAGATTTCAGGCCGGAAATATAGTCTCTGATCTGAGCTTCCGGAAAAAGAGATTTTAAAACTTCCAGAAAACGAGCGTGGCATTCCAAATTTTTTCTTAACTCAGGAAGATAGTCCACATCTTGGTTTCTAGTGAATGGAGCTAAGATGATAAGTGAAGTTTTTTGTCTGGATTTGAAGTAAGATAAAAGAGAATGTTCCGGAAAGTCCAAACTAACCAGACCTAGTCTGTCCATCGGTTCGAGTGCTTCTTCTTTTTTGAGAACTTTTGGTATCCAAGGTTTGGAACCTATAAAGTTTCCGTCTTGTACGATGCGGATCTTGGAACCTTCTTCAGTATGTTCTAAAGAAGCGATCCCGTTAACCGGAGATAAAACTAAACCTGAAGATTGTTTGTAGAGGGGATCTCCTACACTTACCCGGACTGGAAAATCCTTAAGTAATAAGGCGTCTCTATCCGGGAAGAGGGTGTAGGCTTCGTCCAGGACCGTTTTGCGATTTCCCGTTTCTTTTACGGTCCTGGGTTGGAGGAGGAACGGTTTTGAGAACAATGCCCTTTTAGTTAGGCGACTTCACCATATAGATTTCGTCTTTAATGGGAAGTTCTTTCTTTAAATTTTTGATATAAGGAAGGATTTCTCCCATCGGCTCGTAGAATTCGCAATCAGTCTGCATACGGCGAGCCACAGTGAAGTATTTGTATAACTTCTCTTCGCCGGAACGTTTGGACCATTTTTTCTTGGTACATTTGACCCGGAGGATGTATTTGTCCGCCTCGGATTCATACTGTCTGACGGTTACACAATGCAGGCAGTTGGCGCAATAGACTTTCTCACTCATCGGTTATCCTGTTTCCTGGGGTATTTGACAGATTTAGGCGAGGGCACAGGGAGTCAACCCGTTTCCTCGCCTTTTGTTTGTTGGAAGGCTGTCAGGCTTCCTGAGGGATCTCTTCCTGAGCCGCGTTTCTTGTTTCTTTATATTTCCAGGTAAATTCTTGGAAAGATTTAAAGGCAACGAAGAAGAAACCGATCCCATAGATCAATAGGAAGCCCACGATATAAGGACGTCCCACTAAGAAAGATAGCACAACTGAAAACACACAATAACAACCCAATAGGAACTCAAGAACTACATGGAAGTCCAAAGGAACGGTATATTTCAGCCTATCTTTCAGAGCGTCCGTGTTCTTTTCGATTCTCAATTTAGGAGTTCGTTTGAAGGAAGATTGGATCCCTAAAACAGCTTCGAGCCAAGCTCTTGTGTTTACGATCGCGATCCCGGTTCCGATCATGATCAGAATTGGAAGATATACTAATCTCTTTTTCCAATCTTTGTATAATGTTTTCTGTGAATATGCGTAGAAGAATAGAGGTCCCACGGATCCGATAGAAAGGACCGCTGCGGTTCCAGATAACACTTCCAACGGAAGATCGTAGAAGCTGAAACCAGACCAGTATTCCATTAATAGTAATGGAGCGCTAAATAGAATGTTCACTATCATGAGTGGGTGAACAGAATAATTGATCAAGTGAGTCACAGCCTCAGCCTTGGTTTTCCAAGGTAGATCCGCTTTCCAGATACGAGGAAGAAGTTTTACTGCAGTTTGGATAGAACCCTTACACCAGCGGAATTGCTGAGACTTGTATGCAGACATCATCGCAGGGATCTCTGCAGGGCAAACCACATCTTTAAAATAACGGAACTTCCAACCTCTTAATTCTGCACGGTAAGAAAGATCGAAGTCTTCGGTAAGAGTATCATGCTCCCAACCGCCTGCGTCCTCAATTGTCTTCTTTCTCCAAGTACCTGCAGTACCGTTGAAGTTCATCCAAAGTTTGGAGCCGTTTCTTGCTACCTGCTCGATCATAAAGTGACCGTCGATACCGAAACTTTGAGCTTTGGTTAGAATATTATAATCTGCGTTGATATGTCCCCAACGAGCTTGCACCATTCCGATCTGAGGATCGTCGAAGTATGCCATGGTTTTGAGAAGGAAATCAGGATCCGGCATGAAGTCCGCATCGAAAATAGCGATGTAGTCTCCTTTAGAAACTCTCATCCCTTCGTCCAAGGCTCCTGCCTTATGACCTACACGATTGGTTCTGTGAAGGTGATGGATATCGAAACCTTGAGCCTTGTATTTTGCCACTAAGGAGGCCGCTTTTTGGATGGTTTCGTCGGTAGAATCATCCAGAACTTGGATTTCTAATTTATCTTTAGGATATTTTAAAGCAATTGTGGAGTCGATCAGACGATCTACTACGTAAAATTCGTTAAAAATAGGAAGTTGGACTGTGACGATAGGAAGGCTTGGATCGTCCAAAGAAAGGTTTCTGCTCGGGTCTGTATCACAATTGGTGTTGTACTTTTTGTACAGATACACCATGATATATGTGTGAATTCCAAAGAAGAATAATCCTAGAATATCCAGGGCGTAAATTCCCAAAAACAGAACAGTGACTACAGTGAGCATTTGGGACAAAAATTTTAGAAATACCCAAAAAGTCAATGGATTTTGCAGCGCAACATTCAAAGCCAATTTTTTCAGTCCGAAATTAAATTGATCCCTTTCGGAAAAAATGGGCCAAAACCCTAAGGTCGGAACTTTGAAATCCGATATTCTAAATCGGATGGACCTTTAGCCTCCCTGGCTAGAGTCAATCCACTGCGAATTTTCACTTTCTTGTAGAGGGGATGGGACGAACCGTCCTCTATTTTTTTGAAAAGGCTTGTCTCTAGGACATAATACGCCTACTTTGCTCCCATGCGTTCGGCCATCTTAGGTTTAATTGCCGCATTTGCTTCGGTACTATTAGCAATCTTATTGGAAGAAGCGCATTTTCTTTCCTTTCTCAAACTATCCGCACTCGTATTGATCTTAGGCGGAACTGCGGGCGCGACATTTGCAAGTTATAGTCCGGAAGAATTCGCAAACCTGATCATTCACCTGAGAGAATCACTTTTTCCTAAAAGAGAATTTTCCCTCTCCGACGTATTTTTGGATTTCGCAGAAAAAGCCAGAAAAAACGGACTATTATCCTTAGAAGACCAACTCGCGGGAGTACCCGACGCTTTCTTAAGAAAAGGGATCCAACTCATCGTAGATGGGACAGATCCAAGAGCAGTAGAAGAAATTTTATTCGAAGCAGCAGAAGGTCTGGAGAATAAAGAAACCCGCTCCGCAAAAATTCTAGAAACCGCGGGAGGATTCTCTCCAACGATCGGGATCATCGGAACAGTAATGGGACTTGTGAGCGTATTGGAAAACTTAGGTGCGGGGACCAGAGCTCTCGGAGAAGGGATCGCCACTGCATTTATTGCAACCTTTTACGGGATCGCATTTGCAAACTTAGCTTACTTCCCATTGGCAAATCGACTTAGGACCTGGGCGTTTTCCAGAGACAGAAGAAGGCAGGCGATTATCCGAGGAATCATTTCTCTACAAACAGGAGACAACAGAAGAATCCTTGTCGAGAGAATGGCTCCCTTTCTGTAAGGATTTCTTTTAAAATTTTAGATTTTGTAGGAATTCCTACTGACTGGAAAAGTGCGGCCCCCGCCCGAGTTGGGTGGTGGTGGAGGGCCCGTGGGAGAACCCTCGTTCCCTATATCATAAAATCCTAATTCCTTCAATTACATTTTTACGCAGTAAACTTGTAGGAATTCCTACATCTCAGATCGTATTTATCCCTTCGTTCTTCTTTCGATTCTCTTCTTCCCACATTTTATTTTCACGGACCTCATCTATTAAATAAGGTTCTTTATATTTTCGAAGAGGACCGAATTGGAACTTCCAGAACATATTCAATCTTCTGGGATCGAATACTTCTCCCCTTGTCAATAGGTTCAAAGAATCGTAATATTCCTTGAGTTTAGGATCCTGGATCTTGTTTTCTCCCGATTCCACGGATTCAAAATACCCGGAAGGCAGACGCCTAATCTTATGGCCTACCCTTCCCGTTCCCTGGATCCTGGAAAGAAGAGGATCCCCTAAGGCAACTATATCGATGATATATTGGTCCGGCAGAAAAAATCCGATCACACCTGTATTATATTTAATGAATACTTTCCGATCGGTCGGAGGGAAAAACGGCTGTTTATTTGCTATATTAGAAAGAAGTGAATCTTTTTTATTATACCAAGCGAGACCGGTTCCAGGATAATACCAAAGTTTCTCGTCTGCGATCTCCCCCTTTCCCAATATCCAAGGATTTTGTTTTACCTGCTGCTTAACAGAATGGACCGGACTAGAAGATAGAAGAATATTATAAAGTAGCAAAACTGAACCTAAAATATAGATCTCTTTTTTCTCCAAATTTTCCAGACGGACTAATGCAATCCCCAAAAGAAAAATCACATAGGTAAAGAACCTTCCTGCCATAAAATCCCCACCAACAAAGAGGATATAAACCAAGTAAGGCAAAGAGAAGATTAGAGATATTAAAATGGAACCGGAACTCTTCTTCAAAACTGCTCTTACGATCGCAACGACCGGAAGAAACACAAAGACGATAGAATCCCATTTCAACTCGAAAACATAATATCGTAAACCCTGAGAAAGTATTTGTAAGAAAGAATCCTCTACATTCGTTTTGGAATAATATGTATTAGGCAAAAGAGAACCGTAATACAAGGCGGAAAATAAAAACCAAAAAACCGCAGGTAAACTACAAAGAGTAATTTTAGTACTTAATGAAATGTTAATCTTTCCATTCTTCCAATCTTGTATAAAAACGATCAGAAGAGGGATTAAAAAGATCAGAATAAAATCGATCCTGGAAACTAAAGCAAGACTGGCAAGAAGGATCAGGCCCGGTAATTTGGAGACGGTCCCTTCTTCTTTCCTAAAATATAAATAAAAAAAGATGGCCTCTATCAGATAATTTAGAGAATTTTCGAGACCCGAATAAGAATAATCCACAAAAGATCTGGAAGATAAAAGAAAACCAAAGCCCAACCAAAAGGAAACTTTAGAAACAGAGATCTTTCTTAAAAAATAAAATGCAGAGAGCCCCCAAACGAATGAACTGAAAAAAGACCAGAATGCTATATTCTGGTATAGATAATAAAAAGGAGAAAGCACCAGGATCAAAAGTGGATTCGTAAATGCTTGCACTCGTTCTGCGATATTCCATCGCAATCCGAAACCGTTTGCAAAATGATCTAAAACCCTAAAGCTGATAAATGAATCATCACTAAGCCAAGCGTTTTGATAGGAGATATAGGTGAAGATAAAAATGGTTAAGGACAGTTCGAAATAATTAGATCGAATGCCCTTTTTCCAATCAATACGATCCATTGCGATGAGAAGCTAGGCTTCCTTTCTCTCTCCCATTCTGGAAAGAATTTCTCGGATCTTATCTTCTGCACCTTGCGGAGTTAATACCAAAAGAACGTCCCCATCTTCCATCTTAGTCTTACCGGTTGGAACCAAATGAGAATCTCCTCTATAGATCAAGGTGATCAAAGAGTTTTCAGGGAAATCCAATTCGTATACGAACTTGCCTACGGAAGCGGAACCATATGGAACTATATATTCCAAAAGTTGGGTATCGCTCTTGTCCTTGTTCTCGAATTCGAATGGATAAGAAGCTCTTTGTTCCAAAGCCGCCTCGAGTCCTAAAATTCGAACCGCAAAAGGAATCGTAGACCCTTGTAATAATAAAGAAGTTAATACGGTAAAGAAGACTATATGAAAGATCATCTCCGATTCCGGGAGTTGTTTCGCGAACGGGAATGTCGCTAGAATAATCGGAGCAGCACCTCTTAAGCCTACCCAAGAGACTAAAAGTTTTTCTCTCCAATCAACGTTAAATCCGGTTAAAGCCAAAAACACCGCGGCAGGTCTCGCAATCACTATTAGAAAAACTGAAAATGCGATCCCGAGTACTGCTACCGAAGGGATTTTAGAAGGGAATACTAGAAGTCCTAAGGTAAGGAACATCACGATCTGCATCAACCATGCAATCCCGTCCATAAAACGAACATTACTTCGTTTATGTACGAAGGATCTGTTCCCGATGATAATCCCTGCGATATACACCGCCAAGAATGGGTTTCCTCCGATTAGATCCGTGGCAGCATACACGAACAGGACCGAAGCAGAAAGTAATACCGGATATAAACCTTCGTAATCCAATTTGATACGGTTCATACCCCGATAAATCCAGTAACCTAATAGTAGGCCTAAGATAATCCCCAAACTAAACTGTTGGAAGATGGTCCAGGCCAAACTATCCCAAGATGGAGAAGAAGTACCGACAAAACCTAAAACGGATGTGGTCAATAAAACTGCAAGAGGGTCGTTACTTCCTGACTCGAGTTCCAAGAGAGAGGTGAGCCCCTTTCTCATACCGATATTGCTGGTCCGAAGAACGTTGAATACTGCCGCAGCGTCGGTAGAAGATACGATCGCACCTAAAAGAAATCCGATAATTGGATCGAAGCCCATTACAAAAATTGCAAATAAGGCAACGAATAAACAAGTGAGAAGCACTCCCAAGGTTCCGAGAGAAATACCTTTACCCAGAACCGGTTTAACCTTGGTCCAATCGGTTTCCAAACCTCCTGAGAACAAGATGAATGCTAATGCGATAGAACCAACTTTGCGGGTAAGATCAGCATCGTTAAACCAGATCTTTAGAATGCCGTCGGAACCTGCCAACATTCCGATCGTTAAGAATATAAGTAGAGAAGGAATTCCAAATTTTGTGGAAACACGCAATAAGCCTATACTCAAGATGATGAGGCTCGATAGAGCTAAAATTTGAAACTCGAAGTTAAGAGCGTTCAATTCCACTACGATAGATTCTAATCCGTTGAAAATTATGCGATTTCTTTTTTTATATGAAAAAAACTATTTTCAAAGCAAAAATCAAAACCGTTGGACCCATTAGACTACGTCTGAGTTCAGTTCGTACAGTAAATCTTGCAACTCTCTGCGGTCGGTAACTTCTACCAATCTATCTTCTCCGAATTCATCCGCCTCAATCTTCACAGCAAAGTATCCGAAACTTTCTTCTCCCTTTAAAAATCCTACATCCAGATTGATGAGATCTGTTTCTTCTTCAGAGGAAGGGATGAGTAAAAAATATTGGTGCTCGTCCAGCTCTACCACTTCTCCTACGATAAAAGAATATGGATTTCCATCCTCATCCAATAAATGCAGAAGTTCGTCGCCTAGCTCCTCATGCTCTGTGGATTCAGTTTCCTGATCGTAAGATTCCAACATAGAGTTTGTTTCCTTACTGTAAAGATCGGTCGAAAAAAGGATCCGGCTTTGCCGTAAAAGGTGGACAAACCTGAAAATCCATCGTTTATAGGATGAAATTCCGTCATTCTTGGCGGAATTTCCAAATCTCCACTTGCAAAAATCTTAAAGATGCCGCATTTGGTGATACTCCGGCAACGAACTGATATGCATTCGAGTCGCGTAATTTTCCCGATTTTTATTCTCTGCCTTCTACTCTCCTGGAATTGCGGAAGGACAGATTATGATTTGGGAGAAATTCGCGAAGGTAAACTAAATGCAAAAACTTGGGATCCGAATAAAACCATTCTTTCTCTCGGCGGTGAATGGGAATTGGTTCCTGGAAAATTTTTGGTTTCCGAACCGGAGCCTCAGCTAACTCAAGAAAGGGTTTACGCGCCGATCCCTCAGATCTGGAACGAACTTACCAAAGACGGAAAACATTTATTTCCGAACGGAAAAGGTTTCGGTACCTACTCTCTGCATCTGCAACTTCCTGAAAATTGTCCTGAGTTGATGTTAAAAGTTCCTGACTTAGGAACATCTTACTCAATTTATGCGGACGGAAAACTTTTAGAAACAGTGGGCAAGGTGGGAAAAACTCCAGAAACCTCAGTCCCGTTCCTTCAGACTTCTATCGTCCTTCTTCCCAAGGATCTGAAAAGATTGGATTTTGAGATCTCCAACTTCGCTCATATCAACGGAGGCCTTTGGTTCACTCCGGAGATCGGGATACCTTCTCTTATATTAAAAAAATTGCATTATAGCCAGGCAATAGATGTGGCAAGTTCCGCGGCGGTCCTGGTTCTTGCAATCTATCAGATCATGGCTTTTCTCAGAACAAGAGAAGAAAAAAGCCAATTGTACTTTGCTTTATTCTCCATAGCTTCCGTATTCCGGTTTTTCTTAACAGGAAATAGGCTTTTTAATTATATATTTCCTGAGGTTCCTTGGGAGATCAGTTATAGGCTGGAATACCTGAGCACCTATGTTCTATGCTCCGGGTTTTTGTCCTATTCTGCCACCGCATTTAAGCAGGATTTTCATCCCAAAACGGAAAAGTTCTCTCTGATCATAATGTTATTCTTTGCGATTCCTACTCTGGTATTACCTGCGGAATATTATGCAAGATTACTCTTCCTTTTCCAATTTACCGTCATTATAGGCGGAGCTTACACTTTATTAGGATGCGCAAGAGCAGTGATCCATGCGAGACCTGGATCTAGGTTTTTCTTAGCGGGGATATCTTTTATAATCATCGCGGGCGCAAACGATATCCTGGCATCCAATTATATATTAAATAATCATTATATTCTTGCTCCTGCGATCTTTTTGTTCATATTCTTCCATAGTTTGGGATTTTCTTTTTCCTTTTCTCGTGTTTTAAGAACTTCTATGGAAGCGGAGAAGGGACTACAGATCGCAAACGAAAACCTGAACGAATTAAAAACGGAATTGGAAAACAAGGTTGAATCCAGAACCATCCAACTCACCGCCGCAAAAGAAAAAGCGGAATGGGAAGCTAAATACAGATACGATTTCCTGGCAATCATGAGCCATGAGATCCGCACTCCCTTAAACGGACTTTTGGGGACTTCTAATCTTCTTTCCGAAACTACTTTAACGCAAGAACAGAAAGAATACGCAGAAATTATACAGGCATCCGGAGAGAACCTTCTCCATTTAGTGAACCAATTATTAGATCTTTCTAAGATAGAAAACCATCGTTTCGTGTTGGAGATCTTACCATTCGACCCGTTTGCAGTTTTACAAAGAGCGGCCAGAGTAGTAAAAGCTAGGGCGGAAGAAAAAAGGATCTTAGTAGATATCTCTTATCCGGAACATCACCCAGGCATTTTCTTAGGCGACGAAGGAAGGATCCAACAAGTACTCTTAAATCTTTTAAGTAACGCGATCAAGTTCACCGGTTCCGGTGGAAAGGTAGGTCTTGGAGTTCGTTTCTATGGAGAAGATCTTTTCTCCCGTGTATTAGAATTTTGGGTGCAAGACGACGGGGTCGGGATCGCAGAAGATCAAGCAGCAATATTATTCGAACCTTTCGTGCAAGCGGACTCTTCCGTTGCTAGAAAATTCGGCGGAAGCGGATTAGGTCTGACTATCTCCAAAAAATTGGTAGAGCTTATGGGGGGAAGTATCCGGATCACAAGTGCTCCAGGCAAAGGATCCAAATTTTCGTTCTTGCTTCCCTTCCCCCAAGAAGAACCTGAAAAACAAGATTTGGAAGAAGAGGCTGCTCCGCCTATCGTTCTGCCCCCACTCAAAATTTTACTCGTGGAAGACCAGGAATTTTCCAGAAGAGTTGCGTTCGATATTCTCACTAAATTAGGAATGAAGGTGCACTCTTTAGGAATGGGAAAAGACGCGATCGTTCAATTAGACAGAGAGACTTACGAGATCATACTTTTAGACATAGATCTTCCGGATATAAGCGGTTTAGAAGTTTCCAAAAAGATCAAAGAAACCTTTGCTCATCCGCCATATCTTGTTGCCTGGACGGCTCATGCACTGCCAGGCTCTCAAGAATTTTTCGAAAGTTCAGGATTCGATTCTTATCTCAAAAAACCTTCTCTCAAAAGGGATTGGATCTTATTCTTAGAAAGATATATGCAGAGTAGACCTAAACCTTTGGATTAGTCCATTCAAAATGCGTAATATACTTTTCTTTACTTTTGTGTTATTTATTCTTTTCGGATCTTACGATTGCAATTCCGGAGGAAAACAGGATTGCAGCAGATCTACTCCCAGCGACAAAAAAACTGCGGAGATGTTACAGGCCGCATGTTTGACGAATCCGAACGATCAAAATGTATGCAATCTATATTTTTTGGAAGCCGTATACCACTCACATTGCTGGTAAGAAGGATCAAAACTCTTCGAAAGGAAGTTTATTCTTCTTAGAATTATTGCAGTCCTTACATGCTGGGACCAAATTTGCTTTGATAGACTTTCCACCTTTTGCCAGAGGGATCAAATGATCCATGGTAAGTTCGTCCGGCGGAAATTTTTTACCGCAGTAATGACAGATCCCATCCGCTTTCTTTTTTCTCCACCAAGGAGTTTTGCGTAACTCTTTTGCGATCTGTCTTTGTTTTTTGATCTCGGATTCGCTTACCCAAAGAAGCGGCTCTTCCGAATATTCTCCTGGACCGTTCATGACTAAGAGTACTGGATCCAATCCGAACCTGGACCGGACCAGGCCAAACGTAAAAAAGAAGATTTAGACTCGCAATGGACTCCTTCTTTGATCCCATAAGCAGTGACTAAAACTGTATCTCCCGTTTTTAGATCCAAATCCTCTAATCTACATTCTCCACTTAGGACCATCAAAACATGGAACACAGGCTCTGAAGAAAAAGAAGGAAGTGTAAACTTCTTATTAGAATCGATTTCCAGAATTTCCATCCGGAACTTATCGTTTGCAGTTAGAACGGAACGACTGAATTCAAAGGATCCAATTTGTTTAGGACTCAGTTTGTCATTAGGATCTGCGGAAGAAAAATCCAAAACGTCCAATGCCTTTTTGAGATGTAACTCTCTAGGTCTTCCGTAATCGTATACTCTGTAAGTGGAATCGGATGACTGTTGGACTTCCATCAGAAGGATACCGCCACCGATGGCATGTATCCTACCTGGATTCAGAAGAAAAGAATCCAGTTCTTTTACTTCTACTTCATTTAGAATTTCTTCTACTCGGTTTGTTTTTACGTATTCTGAAAATTCTTCTTTATTGGTTTGTTTTGAAAATCCGCAAACCAGTTTGGAACCCTTGTCCGCCTGTAAAACAGTCCAAGCTTCTTTTTTACCTGCGCTTTCCGGATCAAACTTCTCCGCGTACGAGTCGTCAGGATGAACTTGGACGGATAATTTTTCCTTAGCATCTATCAGTTTGATCAATAAAGGAAAACTCTGTCCTTTAAAAGGTTTTCCGAGCACTGACTCGTAATCCGATTTATATACTTCTCTGAAAGTTTTTCCGGAACATTCTCCGTTCGTAATTTTAGAAAGATCGGAGCCGTAATCCGAAATCTCCCAGGACTCTCCGATATCTCCCGAAGGGATGGAGCGCCCCAAAACGGTTTCTAATTTCCTACCGCCCCAGACTTTTTCCTTATAGATGGGCTCGAATTTGAAAACCTTCTGCATATATGCCTATTTTTTTTGACCCTGGAAGAGTTCAATTTTAACTTTTAAGATCCGCTTTTTGAAATGAGTAAATACGTCGGGACGAAACCCGGATAGATCCAAGGTATAGATCCTTCCCGGGACCAAACTGCCCGGCTCGGGGCTCCATTTTAGATATCTGTAACTTTTATAACTCCCCTTTCCTCCGCAGGAAGCGCAGTTCAGATCGGAACCTCTACATTCAGGGCAAATAGATCTGACCACCAAGGGAATGGCTGCAAATATTCTACCCAATAACTCTTCGGGTTTGAGACAGATCCGAATATCGTGATAGATGCCGGTATATTTCTTGCGATCTCTGCTTCTCATTCCGGCGCGGAGAAGGCCCCTTCTAGCAAATTCAACCGCTTGAGTAGCGAATAAGATCCTGGAAGGCGGGATCAGATATATTCCATTTTCTGCATGTTCTCGTTTCTTTCTGACCTTGAATTCTTGGTCGAACCGAGAACGTTCTTCCGGCTTGGAAAGTATCTGATAAGATTCCAAAACTTTTAAAAACACAGGCTCAGAACCGGTAAGCCTATTGTCCGGATGGAAAATTTTGGCAAGTTCTCTGTATCTATGTTTGATAGATTCTGGGCTGGCACCGTAGTTCAAGCCCAGGACCCTATAATGATCTGTCCAGGCTGAACTCATGGTAAGATTTTAGACTCTAAAATTGATTTAACGATTCGAATTATATTCTTGGAAGGAACCACCGCTTTCCAAACCATCCAGCATGGTATCCACATCCTTCCCGTCTGCTCGGATCGTTCCTTCCACATACTTGTCGATGGCTCGGACCACTTCTGCAAGATTGTCGCGATAAGAACGGACAAACTTGACCCTTTGGTTCGGGCTCCTGATATTTCCAAGACTATACACTTCTTCTTTCGTCCCGGCATCCGTTTTTCTTTTAACAACTAAAACAATGTTAGAAATATCGGAGGCCACAACCTTATCGTTTTTTAATTCTCCGATCTCGTCGTTGACAGGTCTGAGTTTAGTAACCAGAGATTTTCGGGTAATAAAGCGGACTCCGTCCAGTTTTAGGGAACCTTCTCCCCCTGAAACTTTTAGATAAAACTTTTTATCTACTAAATATCTATCGCGGACCGGGAAATTGAAATTTTCCATCGCGGGAACAAACTGGAAATACTCACTATCAATAATTTTTTTCCTTTTATTCAGGAAAGGGAGCATCTCTTCTATTCTTTTGTGAAAGTCCTTGATGTCTTTTGTGAGTCCTTCTATGTCACGGACCTGCATAGGTTCGTAAGGAAGGACTTTAATCTGACCGTCCTTCTCGAAGTCCTGAGAAAATATTTCCCAACTGAATAAGGAGATCAAAAGAAGTAAGATGAACGGTTTCTTCATTCGTAAAGTCCGGACGATTTCCTATATTTAGTGTCGTCCATTCCGTCAAAAAGCCCGGAATTTTCCTAAAAATTCGTTGAATTCCGGCCGGATTCTACGAAAAGGGAAGGGACGGATATGGAAATCAGCATTAGAAAATCCAGCGAAACAAATATAATCAGCCTCTCCGGGAGCCTGGACATCTATACGTCCATAGATCTCAAAAACTTTTTCGAACAGAACATTGATCGAACGAACAATAACGTTGTGATCAACCTGGAAAAGTTAAACTACATCGATTCCTCTGGGATCGGAATGCTGATCAAACAATTGAATTATGTCCAAGAATTAAGTGGAAAATTTTTCATAGCAAACATGAAACCTGCGATCGAAAAAGTTTTCAAAGTGGCAGGACTGACTTCTTATTTTCAAACTCTCTCAGAGTCCGAATTCACCAGCCAGTTCCCTTGATCTTTCAAGGATATTCCGGGGCAGTGTAGGACAAAAACACGTCCCAAACTCCCCAAAACCTGCCCTTTTCTCCCGCAAGCGGCGTAAGATTCAAATTCAGTCTACCTTCTCTCAACTCGGATGGATCCACTGTGATGTATGCAGGGGGAGTTCCTGCGTATAACGATTTGGAATATAAGTTTGCATCCGGAAAGCGAATCGTTCTTTTCACGATCCCGTTTACGGAAATTCTAAGCTCGCGATCGGGTAAAATCGCAGCGTTTTCGGTCTTGGAAAATAAGGTCAGATCGAAATAAACGTAGATAATGTCTTTTCTATTCGAGTCGGCGATGAGTAGGATATCCAACCCGGTTTCAGGAACCATTCTGCATTGGTTGTCAAATAGTCTACCGGTCCCGGCGCCCGGAGCAGGATCTTTTCTATCCGGAGCTAATTTCAGACCATTATGATAAGCCCAAATGGAAAGTTCGGGGAAGGTTTTATAGTCCTCGGAAATATAGTTTTCTCCCCCCATCGGTTTGGAGAAATTCTCAAAATTTTTCGTTTTCCGATTTTCCTGACCGATCGGACCCTGTCCGGCAGCGGCAAGAATGAAGAATAAGAGTATTGCAATTCGGTGCCAGTCCATCTTTTTAGAATATCGACCGTCCTTTGGAGAGAAACTTGAAAATTCTTAGAAGTCTGGAGAACTTAAAGAGCAACCTAAAGACTTCCACAGTCGTAACTTTGGGGAATTTTGACGGGATCCATCTGGGCCACCAGGCTCTTTTAGAAAGAACCAAGGAAATTTCCTTAGAAAAAGGTCTCCCTTCCTGCGTGGTCACCTATCATCCGAATCCTGCTTTGGTCCTAGGAAAGGACAAGGATCTGGGAGGCATTACCACCCAAGCAGATAAGGAAAATTTAATAGAATCTTACGGGATCGACTGGTTAGTAGTTGTCCCATTTACTCTGGAATTCGCCCAAATAGAGGCGGAAACTTTTCTGAAAGAGATCCTAATCGACCAGCTTGGAGCAAAATCCATTCTGATCGGATTCAATCATTGTTTTGGAAAAGGAAGAAGAGGAGATTACGAACTTCTCAAAAAATACTCCTCAGAGTACGGATACGATCTGGAAAAATTAGATCCTGTATTTCTAGGCGCTACAAAACTTTCCAGCTCCTATATTCGTTCCTTATTGAGAGAAGGTAAGGTAGAAGAAGCAGAAGAATGTCTAGGCCGAGAATTTTCGGTCACTGGGACAGTTGTCCAAGGACACCAACGAGGAAGAACCATAGGATTTCCTACTGCTAATGTACAACCATTGCCTGAGCTAATCCTTCCGGGAGTCGGTGTCTACGCAGGAAGAACTGAGGTAGAAGGAAAAACCTATCCTTCCATGATCAATATAGGAAATAATCCTACATTTGGGGACCAATCTGTCACATTAGAAAGTCATATATTCGATTTTTCGGATGATATTTATGGAAAGAAGGTGAACGTAATCTTTGCTAAAAAGATCAGAGAAGAGATCAAATTCCCAGGGGTGGATGCTCTGATCTCCCAATTGAAGAAGGATGAGACTCTTTCCAGAAAGATCCTCCATGAAAGATAAAGGACTACGGCACTTCCAAATTAGCCGCACGAGGACAAATAAAGATGCATTCGAAACATTCCGCCAAGCTTCAACGTCCGAGTATGAGATTTTCTTAAAGTTTAAATCCGCCGAACAAAGGAATTCCCTTTCTTCCCAAAAGTATCCCTTCCAAATCCTTGGGAGGAGTATAACGTAGAATGTTCGCGAATAGATGCGTAGGAATATGATCCGCCCAGTTCGGTACGGATTGGAAGAATGGGTCCCAATGTAAGGAGTCCGATTCCTCCTCTTCTGTCCAAACAATCTCTTTTCCTGAAAATTCCTCAAACCAAGACTTTAAAGAATTAAGTAAATTCGATTTATTTAAAATACTGATCCCTTTTGGGAAATCCAGAAGGTATTTAGGGTGATATTTTGTCTGGCAGGACTCGTTGGAACAGATGATATCCCTAACTTCTTCCAAGAAACCGGCCCAATCTCTGAGCCTTCCTCTGGATTTGGACCAAGGAGTTTTGCTGATTACGCCGCATTCAGGACAAATACATACAGGAGTAAGAGTTACTCCTTTAAGAGAGAGTATCGGCCCCTCTTTGGGAGGATAAGATAATGATTCTTGGATCAAATAATCGGAGCTAGGTTCCATAGTACCTACTGAATCCAGTCCACTCATTCGATTTTCCTCTTAGGCGCGACGGAGCGTTAGTCGCGTCAATCCTATATACAATGTCGTCTAACGCAATCTATTTTCTTAATAAACAAATCCTAATTTTCCGGGATTTTGATCTTTCTAAAAACTGCAGTTTTTCGGCACAAAAAGGTCCGTCGACAAGTCATTCGGGATTGATTCCGAATTAGGACCCGGTTAGGATGCCTCGAAGCGTCGGGCCTATGAATTATTACCTTTTTCTGCCAATAAGCGCTCTTATCATAAATACTCTTCTTATTTCATATGTTTTCGCGAGAAGGTTCCGAAGCGCAGTCATTCGGGATTTTTTACGATTCGTTCTATTCTTAAATCTCTGGCTGGTTTCTTATATTTTATATTGGAGCATGCTTCCACCGGAATGGATGACTCCAATTTTTAAACTTTCCTGTTTTACCTGGATCCCTGTCGGCCTTCTATTCTTAGAAACGGTATATAGATTTTTAAACATTCGTTCGACAATCCTTCTCCCATTCTTTCGTTTTTCTGTAGTGCTAACTATTTTTCTGACCGCTTCTACCAATTGGATCATCAAGGGCTCTATCTTGTACGATTGGGGTTATGAATTGGAACCTGGGATTTTGTTCGTTCCGTTCAGTTCGGTCGCAGTCAGCGGTCCTGCGATCTGGGGGCTCTATCTTCTTATAAAAGAAAGATTGAGAACAAAACAAAGAAAGATCAAACAACAACTGAATTACTGGATCTTGGGGACAACGATCGCTCTAGGAATCAGCGCTTATACTGAATTATTCAACTTAGACGGACAAGGCAGATTTTTATTCGTTCCATTGAGTCCGGCTGCGATCAGCATACAGGCGTTCTTCATTTTTGTGGCGATCACACGTTATGGATTTTTAAATATCAGTTTGGAAAGGATCGCAGTAGAATTATTCCGAGACATTCACGACGGGATCATTCTTACAAAGGAAAATCACGAATTCTTTTTTGCAAACCAGGCAGCAATCGCTATCTTGGACGGCTCTCCTTCTAGAGAAGGCCTATTCAAACCGGAATGGCATTTTGCAAATTATAGAGAAGAGCAGGATCATATCCCCAGAGACTACCAATTAATAGGCCACTCAGCTTTGCAGTTCATAGAACTCACAGTCTCCGAGATCAAGATCACAGAGAATGAATCCGGAACCTTGTATTTATTGCGAGACATCACTGAAAAAAAGGCAGCTCAAGAAAAGATCCACCAATTATATTCACAAATCGTAAACGACTTGGAGATTGCGAGAGTAACACAAGCCTCTATCATCACCCAAAAGTTTCCGGACAAAGGTTCTTATCGGATCCATTCTTTTTTCCAGCCCATAGACAAGGTGGGCGGGGACATGTTGAGAGTGATAGAACATCCTGGAGAAAGAGTAGATATCCTATTCGCAGATGTTTCCGGTCACGGGATCGCCTCTGCGATGGTAGGAGGAATGCTCTCGATCGCCTTCCAGATCATTTCGGAGAAAAAACTTTCTCCCAAGGAAAGTTTGTTCGAGATCCACGAAATGCTCTCCAAGGTGGTGCTGCATCATCATATCTCAGCGGTATATGCCAGTTTTTATCCGCAGGAGAATAGAGTCCGATTCTCTTACGCAGGACATCATCCAATGCTTGTTTTCAGAGGAGGAAAAATTTATCCTTTGGAAGGAGAAGGTAGGATCTTACTAGCAGTTAAGGAATTACATCTAAACGATTATCATTTTGATCTGCTATCTTCCGACAGATTATTATTCTATTCTGACGGTTTGTACGAGGTTAAGAATGATCTAGGAGAAATTTTCGGTTACGACGAATTCTTAGACTGGATCCAAGGAATGGCGGACAGAGACACTCGCTCTCTATTAGAAGCAGCTCATCGAAAGGCATTAGAATTCGGGAACGGAAAACATAACGACGATCTGGCAATGTTGGCCTTGGAGATCGGACCGTGAACCCATATCTCATTCTTCCATTATTTGCGTTATTCATCAACCTCTGGTTATTCACCTATGTTTTAGCCTTAAAAGGAAAACATAGAGTAGTTCATTTATATCTTTTATACTCCGGAGCATTAAGTCTCTGGATCATTTCCATAATTCTATATTGGTCCTTTTTACCTTTCCATTGGATGACCTGGGTATTTAAGATCAGCTCCATATCCTGGTTAATAGTTGGTCCCTTATTTTTAGAGTTCGTATTCGCATTCTTATCAAAAAATCCGAATATAGTTTTGTATCTTTTACGTGGATTGGCTCTCGCGATCTTCCCGGTCACATTGACGACAGATTGGATCATAGCCGGAGTTGAAAGAAAATACTGGGGCGACATGCTCGTCCAAGGTCCACTTTACGTATATGGGATCAATTTACTTACGGTTTCTCCACCTGTGTATGCGATCTATCTTTTGCTTTTCGAATCTAGAAAAGAAGAGATCGGATTCAGAAAACAATGTTATCTATTGGCATTCGGAACATTTCTTTCCTCTGTGCTTGGATTTTTGACCACAGTACTTCCTAGAATCTTATCACAAGGAGATCTAAATTATCCTCCTTTAAGTGGAAGTGTAAGTGTGATCCAATCCGCCTGTGTATTCATTGCGATCGCAAAATACGGCTTTTTAGAGATCCGATTGGAAAAGATAGCACTCCAATTGTATGCAAAGCTCAGAGAAGGAGTGATCCTATTATCCGCTTCCGACGACTTGTTATATTGGAACGAAAGCGCAAAGGAAATGTTAGGTTTTCCTAAAATAGCGGCCACTCCGGAGAAACTGGATCTAGGAAAATTCCTGGAAGGATTTACTAGAAGACCCTTCTCCAGAATGGACTTCAAAAGAAAATTTTCAGAAATCAAACCGGTCGTTTCGGAAGAAGATATTCTCCCCTCCTCCGATTCAGTATATTTAGAAGTTTCCAAATCGGAAATCCCGATCTCGGGAAGAGATCTAGGTAGAGTGTATGTTCTCAGAGACATTACTGAAAAGAAAGAAGCCTCTGAAAGGATCAATATGCTCTACTCAAGGGTGATCCAAGATCTGGATATAGCAAGAGAAGTACAGAACACGATCACTACTCGCGACTTTCCTTCTTCCGATAAATTTAAAATATTCTCCTATTTCCGTCCTTACGATCGAGTAGGAGGAGATGTTCTGAATTGTTCCGAAAGTGCGGATGGAAGTCTGGAGATCTTATTCGCGGATGTTTCAGGACATGGGATCTCCTCCGCGATGGTCGCCGCAATGGCATCCATCTCCTTCAACGTATTTTCCAGAAAAGGAAACAAACCTAAAGAGGGTCTATTGTTCACAAACGACCTACTTTCTTCCGTGGTGACCCAACATTTTATCTCTGCGGTTTTCCTTAGATACGATCCATATACAAGAATATTAGAATATAGTTATGCAGGTCACCATGCAGGGCTTCTTCTCAGAGACGGAAAGACAACTGATCTGCAAGGAAAAGGAGGGGTCTTACTCGCCGTAGGAACTCCTATCTTGGAGGACTTCCGTATACAACTCCAGCCCGGAGATAGGGTATTATTGTATTCTGACGGTTTATTCGAGGTCAGAGGATCTAAAGGAATCCCAATGGGTAACACAACACTTGTGGAAGCGGTAAAAAAACTATCTTACCAGGATTCCGACAGTCTGATCCGCTCCTTAGTATCCTATTCGGAATCCTTCGGAGACGGGATCATGACGGACGATCTAACCTTATTCTGTTTAGAAATTACAGGCTAAATTAAACTGCGAGAGAGTCGGCCTGCTCTTTTACTTTTTCCAAGAAAGGAAGAAATTCATCCAGAACGGCAGGGATCTCATACTCGATAATATCTCCTGCACGAATGATGTCTTTTTCTTCTAGCGCCAAAGCTACAGACGCAAGAGTATCGTTTAAGTCGTTCGTTTTTTCTTCAAAACTTCTTTCCGCAATTTGGATCTTGGAGAAGTCCATGCCGGGAAGTTTTTGTCTCAAAGTAATAAACGAAGTCAGAAGAACGTTGATCTGAGAAACCGACTGAGTAAGAAGATGTGTTGCCACTTCGTCTTTTCCAGCTTGATAACTTTCGTTTACTTTCACAAAACTTTCTTTCAAAGCAGGAACAGCCTTGATGAAAGTATCTAAAATTTCTCTTAAAGTAGGAAGTTCAAGATCTAGAACGGACGCTCTTGCTACCAGATCCATTACGAATAATTTTAGGTCTCTCAGGTATTCCAAAAATTCTTCGATGGCGGTTGTCCCGTCCAGTTTGTAAGAATTACGACTCAATGCATCCAGGATCTCGCTCACAGTGGAACCTGTACCCATCGGTTTGATCTGGTCGTATTTCAGTTTTAAAAGTTTGCCTGCGGATTCCAAAAGACTGCGGATCCATTCTATCCCGTCCCCTAGTTCCTTGGATTCTTTTTCGGTCAAAGAATCCCTTCCAAGCAAAGTAGTTCCCACCTTATCCACATAGGAATCCAATTCATGGAGAGAACTGATCAGAATATCCAATTCTTCTCCTACGAAAAATTCCATCTTGGAAGCGTTTGAAATGGAAGAATCACGCATCGTGTTCTGGGTAAATTCCTCCCCATCCACAACGCAGGATAATAAAAACTTACCGTTAGTCTCCACCCATCGACGTACAGCGTCGAAAACCTCTCCGAGGCTCTGTTCATTTTCGATGACGCTTTCCAATTTTTGCTCGTTTACGAATATTTCCACGGTGATTCCTCCGTTTATATTATAATTCCTTTATTTATCGTCTCCGCCTTGTCCCCTACTGAGATTATTGTTCAGATAGGAACCAACGGCTTTATTTCTACCCACACCCTGCTCCATATATAGGAACTTCTCTTTGAGCTTTTTTTCATAACTCATCAGGTGGGATTCGAAATTTTTGATCTTCTTATTATTATCGGAAACTTGTTCTTCCAATAACTTGATCTTGCTTGTTACCAGTCCACCAGCGAACTGAGTATAAGGTTTTAAATGTTCAACCAGGTTTACACCTACTCCGGTGTCCATTCTGGCGTCGGAATTCGTATCCTGAGCGAACAAATGGCGGACCGCATCCGGATTTTCCGCAAGTTTCGCGGCCAATTTCGCTTCGTCCAGTGACAAAAGGCCTTCTTGAATATCGGCCCATTTACTTCCGACTTCTCCTGTTGAAATTCCAACATCGGAAAGAGTCCTGATCTCCGAATTCGGAAAAGCAGGAAAAGAAGAAGTGGTCACTGTTTTCATACCTGCAACCAAACGGATGACGGAATTTTCTCCAGCCAAAATACCCGTTTTAGTTTTTCCTTCCCAGAAGGATCTGGCGATATCCGGATCTTCCAGTTTAGAATCGCTGATCCCACCTTCTCTATTGACTGCGGTTGCGTCTTTGGAGTATTTTAGAACATTATTATATGCTTCTATAAATTCCTTGATCATACGGATCCCTTTTGCAGAATCCACTTTGATATCTACTGTGGCTGGACCACCTTCGCTCTTCTTGTTCAGGTTCAGAAGAACTCCGTCCAAAACATCGGTAAGTCCCTCGTTTTTAGGCCGAGTGATCTCTATTCCGTCTACTGTAAAGACCGCATCCTTAGCTTCTACAATGGTCTTTGCGGGCTTCGCTCCGTTAAACTCCGAAGGAAGAACGAATCTAAAATTGGAGAATTCCTTCTCCTTTCCAGTTTGGTTGATTACGATTACCTTATGGATCTTTTTGCCATCCATATTAGACTTGAAGGTAATACGGATCTTTCCTTCCTTATGATAAGCCTGCTCTAAGAATACTTTATCCTGCTCGTCCTGATCATAGAGTACACCTAGCGAGATCGTTTCTCCTTCTTCCAAAGGTTCGGAAAGAGTGGCTTCAATTCTTGCGCCCTTCTTCCCTTCTCTTGCGTCCATGTGGAACTGAAATGCTTGTTTAGAACTTAATTTGATCTTAGAAGGTTCTTTTTTCTCAGGATCTGCTGCGATAAATATTGGTTTTGCGGTAGCGCTCATACCGTATTTATTCGGCTGAAAAGGATTCGTTTGGCTCGATTCCCAAGGAAGATAAAAATACTGAGGAGGATCCTGAGGAAGCATTCCTCCCACAAGAGAAGCCCCCTTGAGCACACCGTTCGGATCGTCGAACTTCAATTGATTGTCTTTGCCGGACTGAGCAGCAGCTAACGTAAGAACCGTCTTATCCTGATCCACTTTTACAAGCGTAGGCTGAACGATCCCTGCAGCGGCAGTGCGAATTGTAAGATATAGATCTCGAATGGTCCCACCTTGGAACTCGATCTCCTTCTCTATCTCTCCCGAAATAATTTTAAAAGTTCCAGCAAGTATCTTTCTTTCCGAATCGATAGGATCGCCTGAGATCTGATGGAATGTAGCAAGCTCTTTCACTTCTATCTTACGTTTACCGCTGTTTGCAGAACGCGCAGCATCTCCGGTGATCACACCTTCCGGATCGGAAACGATCGACTTAGTAGCGAAAGGAGCCGTAAAAGAAATAATTTCTCTAGTTTTGTTTTGGAGGTCTGTAGTAAGAGTTTTAAGATCGGACCATGCTTTGACCTGAGCCTGATTGAAACCGTTTTGTTTTTCCAAACGGCGAATCGGCTTTGCTTCCAGCTCTACCAGTTTTTTTACGATTTGGTTCGTATCCTGGCCGGAACTCAGTCCCGGAATAGAGAATGCGGGCATAGTCCCCTCCTTCTAATCCCATCGACCGATTTCCTAAAAGTATAAGGCCAAAAATGGCTTTTTTGGCTGCTAAACTGCCTGCCTGGCCGAAATTTTAACCCTAAGCTTAGCCTTAAGTCCTTCCATATAACCCAAGCTATCTAGATTATACTCTTCTACATGTGAAAGTCTTTCTGGTCGAAGCTCTTCAGGAATACGAAGAGTGGAACGATAGAATAACAATCCGGAAAGAAGTCTGGCGCTTGCCCAAACGATCTCATCCGCAGTTTCTTCCCTTTCTTCGGAAGTTGAAAGTTCTTTATACATCACAACTGCTTCTTGGAAACCGTCCCAAACATCCGAAAGAACCTTGGTATCTTCCGTTGGGAAATGGGACCATTCGTTATCAATATATTCTCTTAAGAAACCATGACCGCTCATTCCAGTAACGATCCCACCAATACTCGCATTGACTTGGATCTGAGAAGTCCCGTCATAGATAGTAGTGATCCTTGAGTCCCTATAAATTCTGGAGACATCGTAATCTTCTGTGAAGCCTGCTCCTCCATGAAGTTGGACCGCATCACCTGCGATTTTCACACAAGACTCGGAACAGTAAAACTTGGAAATAGGTGTAAGTATTCCGGCTAACTTTTCCCAATATTTCAGGACCACGTCGGATTTTAGATCTCTTTCTGTGGCGCCTTTTTCTTTCAGATGATCTCCTCTGAAATAATACAGATCCATGGCTCTCGCTCCTTCTAACATCAGACAACGCATTGCCATGGTTTCTCTTTCCATTCTGTGAAGGATTTTACGGACTGCTGGAATTGTTCCGATCGGCTTTCCGAATTGTATTCTTTCTGAAGTGTATTTTTTAGTTTCGGCTAACGCTGCTTGCGCGATCCCAACCCCTTGTTGGGAAATTCCCATACGGGCACCGTTCAACATTCCCATCGTATGTTTGATGAGTCCGTGACCTTCTTCTCCGATCAAGATCCCTGGAGTATTTTCTAAAACGATCTCACAAGTTGGAGAACAATGTAAACCCATCTTCTTTTCTATTCCGGCAACTTGTACATCTTTGGATTGGACCAAGAAGAAAGAAAGCCCTCTAGCCCCACTTCCAGGATTCCCTGTCCGAGCGAGTAACAAAAGGATCGCAGGAATTTCTCCAGTGCCACAGCCTTGGGTGATAAATCTTTTGGTTCCATTTAATAGGTAAATATTTCCTTCTTTATGAGTAGCTTTAGTGCGAAGTCCAGGCAGATCGGAACCATGATCTGGTTCTGTGAGTCCCATGGCGCAGGCAAATTCTCCTGCTGCCAAACGAGGCAACCATTCCTCTTTTAATTCTTCGCTTCCGTTCTTTTCTACGATTTCGGCTAAGTTTACACAACCGATGGAGATACAAACGGATGCATCCACTCTATATAATATTTCGCTAAAGAATGCCCTAACAGTCCAAGGAACTCCTAGACCGCCGTATTTTCTTGAAAAACCTGTGGGTTGTAATCCTGCATCCCTTGCCTTTCGGACAATCTCCAATAGTTTTTCGGGGAATACTACTTTTCCATTCTCGAATTTTACCCCGACTTTGTCCAATTCGGCCACATAAGGAGCGATCTCTTTTCCTGCAAATTCTCCCACTGAGTCAAGTAATGTTTTATAATATTCTAATGCTTCCTCGTGAGTAGAAGGTGCAGCTGCAAATCTTTCGTCTCCGGCCTTATATTTTGCGGCATCTACAAATCCGCCCTCGTAGGAATCTACGATTTCCTTCCAATTGATAATATGATCGAAATGTAACCTCAGGTCGGATACATCGTTAAAGTAGTTATTTTGCAGCATGATGAGAAGATTCCTTTAAGAGATAATAAAGTATCTTCTTAGAAAGAGAAAGGTCAATTCGTTTTCAAGATGGATAGATCCGAGTGAACCAGTGTTAGTTTGAAGGGCAAAATATCGATGGATGAATTTGTTTCTTGAAATGATTTTCGTAACGTTCGCTCTAATTCAGATTACAACAAACACGAACGGCTTCCATTAGTTTGTTCACATCCCAAGGTTTAGGGATCACAGTATAAGTCCCCGCCTCTCGTTTGACCCTATCCACCGCGGCAGCATCTACATGTCCTGTAATCAGAATGGATCGGATCTGAGGGTATTTTTGGTGAACCAAAATTAAAAACTCGTCCCCCTTTATCCCCGGCATCAACCAATCGGAAAGGATCAGGATCACGTTCACACCTGCACCTACTAGATCGTCTATGACTTCCATAGCTTCTTCCGCATTTAAGGCAGTTTCGTATTGGAATAAATTTCCGAGCTGCTTCTTTAATTCCTTCTGTAAGGTAATTAAGATGATCGCCTCGTCATCCACACAAAGGATCGCATTCTGTGATGTTTCAGTTTCCAATAGATTCCTCTTTTTTACGGTTTGCAGGTTTGAGCCAAACTTCGAACTTAGTGCGCCCAGGTTCGCTCTCAAACTCTATTTTTCCACCCATCTTCTCTATGATCTTTTTGCAGATATCCAAACCAAGACCGATACCTTCTCCCGGATTTTTAGTAGTAAAGAATGGATCAAAAATTTTGTCCTGGATCTCTTTCGGAATCCCGGAGCCGGAATCAATGAAGGAGACTATAATCCAGGATTCTACTTTCTCTATCGAAATTTCGATTTTACCTTTATAGTTCATGGCCTGCAATCCATTATTTAATAGATTGATCCATACTTGATTCAACTTATCCGGATCTCCCAAACAAAGCTCGTTTGTCCGATAATGTTTAATTACTTCGACCCCGTATTTGATCTTATTATGATATAGGGCAATGATGGTTTCTAACTCCACTTCCACATCTACAGGGACAAGCTCTTCGTCTCCGTTATGCACGCCAGGGTTTAGATAATTTTTGAGAGCATCCACCACGTAAGACGCCTTTCCGGTAGCGATCGAGATCACATTACTAAATCTTACAACGGACGCAATGGAAGAAACCGCCTCCAGGATTTTCAGCGAATTTGGGGTCTTCAGAAGTTCCGGAAGTTTTTCTCCCAATCTATGGATCCCTAAGTCCTGGATAATGTTTACTACATTCTCAGGCTCCGGAACGGAAGCTTCTTTGAATACTCGGACAAGTTCCCTTCTTAAGGAACGGTTCGGCAAAATCTCTGCTTGAGAAATTTCTTTCAAACTTTCATCTAACAAAAATTTGAAATTTTCCACTTCCGTTTTGTTTAAAGCAAGAAGAAGGTCAGGTATATCTTTAATCTCTTCGTACAGGATATCCAAAATTGCACGATTCGAAGAAACGATCGCACCCAAAGGAGTATTTAACTCATGAGTCATACCTGCGGCAAGTTGGCCCAAGGCGGCCAATTTTTCGGAGAGAAGAAGTTGTCCTTGTGTTTCCTTCAACTCCTCGGATATCTTTTTTTGGTAATCCAAAGATTCTTTCAGATTTTCATTCGTTCTTTTTAGTTCTTCGGTTCTCTGATCGATCTTACGTTCTAGATTTGCATTCAGATCTAGGATAGTTTCTTCCGCTTCTTTACTCTTAGTGATATCATTGGAGATCCCGAAGATCTGAGTTGGGATCCCTTCGAAGTCCCTCCTGTAGATCAATTCCCTGGAAACGAACCAACGCCATTTCTGGTCCTTATGCCGCATCCTATATTGGTGTTCTATTACATCTCTATCTAAGGCATTTAAATATCTTGGAATGATATTGGTTAGATATACTTGAAAATCATCGGGATGCATTAGTGATTTTAAAAGAGAATCTCCCATTCCGTGGATCTCTTCCACGGAATACCCTAATAACCGCTCTACTCCGACATTGGTATACACGTTCTTCTTCTCCGATATATCATAAATATATAATATATCCGGACTGATGTCCAAAATGGATTCGATAAATCTATTCCTTTCTAAGAACTTCTCTTCGAAGTTTTTTCGTTCGGTAATATCGACCATCACTCCGCGAAGCCATTTTTCTTTGTTTCCTTCGGTGATTACCTTCACCATGTCTCGGAGCCAAACGATCGTTCCGTCTTTTTTCAAGAACCTATATTCGAATTCGTGAGACTCCAATCTTCCCGTACAAGCAACGCAATAATTTACCGCATAGTCCTTATCTTCCGGATAGATATGGTCCGCCCAAAATCCAGGAGTTTTCCACTCTTCTACCGGATATCCAAGTAAATCCACAGCTTGCTTACTCACAAAGGTAAAATTAAATGTGACTGCATCCGCTTCCCAAACAACACCGGGGGTCGTGTCTACGAGATCTTTGTATTGTTCCTCGCTGGATTTTGTTCTGCGGAATGCTTCTTGTAGTTGCTCCGCCATATGATTAAAAGAGAATGCAAGAGTTCCAATCTCTTCTAATTTACTAAAAGGAACTCTTTGGGAAAAATCCCCTGCCGCTAAAGCCGTACTGGCTCTAGAAATATTACGGATCGGTGATGTAACAATTCCGGCCAAAAATGCCGCGATCAAAAGAGAAAGAGTCAAAGCAACTGCGAACACTTTTGCAGATTCGCTATTTCCGATCTGCACACCTTCCAGATAGTAAGAAGCAGGCATTGCTGTGATTACTATCCAATCGTATTCTCCCGCATTGTCCCTATATGGAGTCACCTGAGTAAACCAGGTCTCTCTCGAAACAGGCTTTGCGCTTACTACATCAAATCGAAATTGGAACGCGACTTTGACAGAATAAAGATCTCCGTAATCTTTCAGCACGGAAAGAATGGAATTTCGTATTACAGGATCTCCACTCTCAGAAGCGGATCCTAAATTATTAAAACGAAAATCGGAAGAAGCAATAACCCTAGTTTCTCTATCTACTATAAAAGCTCTTCCATGTCGGGCTATATTCGTATTTTTTAATAAAAGAGAAATATCTTCCGGTTTTTTTGGGGCAGAATGACCTAGATAATCGTCCAGTCTGAGATTAATATTTTCTGAGATCTCTTGGTGTAATCTGGAAGCAAGTTTTCCCGAGGCAGTTTCGGAACTTTTCAAAGTCAGATAAGCGGTAGCAGCCACCATGATCAAAACCAAAAGAATGAACGGAGTGACTAAGAACATCCGGATTGGAAGTCCTTGTCCCAAAGAAACTCCATCCTTTCCTAATTTCTCTTCCTGCCAGTGCCATTCTTTATAGCTTAAGATCAGTTCTCTTGTATGACCTGGAATTTCAGCCCAGAATAATCCGTATTTTTTAGCTAGAGGTAATGCGATCAACATCGCAAAAGGAGCAAATACCCAGGTGACTCCAGTTGTAAAGAACAGCGCGGGTGTAATATTTCGATAAGAGATCTCACGAGTGAATTGTTCCGAGCAGATATATCCCCAAAGCTGAGGCTCTATACTCATGAATATAATTACAAAAATCGAATATAATCCCCAGGTTTTTATTTTTTTGAAATCGGGATCTCTTCCTATCAGCTGATATGCGACCCAAAAGCAGGCTGGATTAATAAAATAACCTAAAAGCCAATCGAATAAAAAATCCGGAGGAACACCTTCGATCAGATCTGAGAGCCCATAAGCAAAAGGAACCGCAAGGAGCGCGGGATAACCGAACAAGAGAATACAAAGAAAAACAGTTAAATCCTTTAAGGATTCGAATGTCTGGGCTCCCGGAACCAAAACGATAAAGGAACCTATATAACCGGTGATAAAAATAAAAACAAAGGTGAATGGAATGCTTAAAAAAGCCTGGGTGTCCCAGCTTTGTTTTTGGCGACCGAAACCGAATTTACCTCCGGGATTAAAAGTAAAACCTCCATAGGCGCAGATCGTAAGAATGATCCCGACTATATAGCCGAATCTGCCCCAAATGTCTAAAAAAGGCAAAGGGAGAGAGGCAAATATTTCTTCAAACCAATAGATGATCGAATTCACGGAAGGTTTTCCTGCAAAATCCCCTTCCTACCTGAGGAAATTTTGGAGTGCCGGAAAATTTCACATCTTCCCTAAAGAAAGTCAATCCGGTTTAAAAAAAATTAAACAATTTGCAGGCTTAGAAGAATCAAAAATAATTCTTAAGGGATAAAATTACGCTCTCTCAAGAATGTACATGATTATGAAGATGATTCTCGCAATATTCCTTATCTTCACAATCCACACAATACCGGAATTCCAGTAAAGGGTCTGTTGCCTCAGTGGCTCCACAAACATGGCATTTATGAACTGTGAACACTTGGGTTTGTCTAGCTTTCCAAGCAGAAGTTTTGCGCTCCCGGATCTTGGTTCCCAAGATATCCCTTCCGAAAAACAGAACTAAACTAGAGAGCCCAAAAAATAATCCGGCCCAAGGAAGGCTTGAGTTGAACATTCTCACCTCATCCCCTCTTTCCCAGAACAGATACACAAACAATACGATCCCAATCCATTTCATTCTAATTGGAATGATGAAAAATTCCAGGTTGGGCATACGGATCGCGAGAGCCAACAAAAGACAATCGTAGATCATCTTAGTTTCAACAAACAACGGATAATATAAAGAAAGAACTCCGCCTATCGTAATAAGGAACATTAAAGAAAAGAAAAATAGGTTAAATCGTAGAGAACCCATATCCTCTTCTAAAATTTTGCCTACGGAAAAAACAAGATACGTGTAGAAGATCAAAAAGATCCAAGGCATATAAGTTCCGGCCTGGATCTCAGCAGGAGAAAGTAGATGAAAAACGAATAACCCTGCGTTCCACCATCTTCCTCCGTCAAGCATGTCCGCGGTCAAAACCCCGATCTTAGGATCGATCAATAAGGAGAACAAACTCACAAAAAACGTAATTGCGGCGAAATATCCGGCCGCGTTCTGAAATGAAATAATATCTATAAATTGGTTTCTTAATCTTCTCAATGGAATTCCTTAACAGGAGAATATTCAAAAAGCATAAAATTATTTGACGTTGATAAATTCTAAAAATCCGCCGAATACATAGCCGTCTTTTTTCTTCCACTTCACTTTGACCCAGCGACCTTGTTTACCGTCCTGGATCTCCACTTCTCCGATCTCGCCGAAAGTCTCTACTACGTCTCCGTCTGGGACTATATCTATTTTTTTAGCTTCAATATTAGGAGCGATCCTTAAACGAAGTCCTCCACCTGCATGGACCTTCATGATCTTTTCGATCTTACGAGGTTCCACCTTTTCTGCTGAGGCGCAGTTCCAAACCAAAATAGAAATGAAAGTCAAAAAGAATGCGAGGATCTGTTTCATTCGTTTTCCTGAATAATTAGGTAATGGTTTTTACCCATTCCGAAATCGTCGAATCTAATTCAGTCCTGAGTTTTTCGAGTTTTGCTACCGATTGTATTCTGCCAAAGCGACACAGTATTCTGGATCTATCATGCTGAAGTTTTGAGCAATGATCCAAATAGGTCAATCCATATTAAAATTTGAAGACTTCAGCCGTACCTCGAAAGAAAAAAGAAACCCTTCTTAAAGATCTCCGGTCCAATCTTAAATGTTTGCCCGGGCCTTCATAGGATTAGTCGTATTCTGTTTTTCGTTCACAGTTTCTGCTAACGGAACAATACTATCTTTTGCCGGGACAAAACATTCTAAACAAAGTTTTCATTTAGAACTTTCTCATTCTGTTCTTTCCGTCTTAGTCGCTTTTGAAAAAGAATCCGAAAGAATTGAAACGGAGGCAGTTTCTACATACTGGAAAAGTTTAGGACTATTTTCCTATTCCGAATCCGTTCTTTCTTTTTGGGATTCCGAGGCTCCTTTACATATCTCCGCCTTCGATTCCAATTTATATACGATCCGACTCATCATTTAGAAAGTTCTCCACATATATTTAATTTTTATAATATAGGAGAATTTTATGCGCAACGTATTCACATATATAGCGGCGGCCTCCGTGGTCTCAGTTTCCGCTCCGGTAACTGCGGAATCTTCCGAATTGAGATTATTCCAAAGACTTTCGGTATTTCATGATCAATTACTTTCCAGCGATGACAAAAGAACGAATCCGAAAGGACTCTCAGGAATGATCCTTAGGGCCAAAGAAAGTTCGGGAGAAAGAAGGATAAAATATGCCAAGGCACTGACCTTCGCAGAATTATTGGAAAAGGCGGGCTCAAGAGAAGAACAGGAATTTTTGTATTCGGAGTTATGTTCTTCTTTAAAAGAAATAGCGCCTAAGTTCCAACTCTATTCTTTCCTCTGCCCTAAGACAGGAAAGGTTTGGATCTCTAAAACAAAAGAAGTCCGAAATCCTTATCTGATCGATGAAAGAGAAACAGGAAAACTGATAGTTTAACGAAATCGGAAAGAAGCGGGTTATCTAGGGACCTTCCGCTTCTTTCTCTGCTTATCCAAATTTTTATCCTAGGCACAGAAACTCATTCCTCGGTAAATAGATCGTCAGAATTGACGTTTGAAAAGCAGGCTTGACTCTAAGCCCGTCGATTTTAAACCAGAAGAAAGTAGGACAAAATCTGTGGCCCAAAAGATAAAATCGCCCGAAACCCAGACCTTAGGAAGCGGAGGTAATGGAAACAAGGGACCGATCCATATCGGTAACTCCGATATCTTTTTCGATCGGGAACTTTCCTGGGTGGATTTTAATAAACGGGTCTTAGAAGAAGCAAACGATCCTGAAAATCCGCTTCTGGAACGTCTGAAATTTTTATGTATCACTGAATCGAACTTGGACGAATTCTATATGGTCCGCGTCGCAGGTTTGAGAAACCTACTGGCAGAAGGTAACGACGAAAAAAGTCTGAATGGCCAAAGAGCTTCCGAGATCTTAACGGATTTATCCAATAAGGTAAGAAGTTTCGTAAACGATCAATACGAAACCATGAATCAAACTCTGGATCAGATGAAAGAGAATGGGATCCATCTCATCTTAAATCCGGATGAATTAAACAAAAACGAAATAGAAGACATCAAACATTATTATAAAGAAGATGTTTCTCCGATCTTAACTCCTCTTTCTATAGATCCTTCCCATCCATTTCCTCATATACTTAATAAATCCTTAAACTTAGCGATCGTGCTGGCCACAGACGACGAAAAAACGGGACTTAAAAAAGATCTGTTTGCGGTGGTACAAGTGCCTTCCGTATTGCCCAGGTTCTTACAACTCAAGGGAGAAGGTAAGACCAGAAGATTTTTTCCTCTGGAAGAGATCATCAAACTACATGTGGATGACTTATTCTACGGAATGTCGGTAAAAGAAGTTTATCCTTTCCGGATCCTACGGGACGCAGACATCTCCATAGACGAAGAAGCTTCCGTAAAAGACCTACTCATCACTATGAAAAAAGAGATCCGAAACCGTATCTGGGGAGACGCGGTCAGAATGGATATTTACGAAGGAACCTCTCCTTTCGTAAGGAACACTCTAAAAGAACTCATGGAACTACAAGACCATGAGATTTTCGAGGTATCTTCTATATTAAATATTAGTGATACGATGTATTTTTACGGACTGGAACATACTTCCAAGTTCAAGTATCCATTCTTCCAACAGAAGACCACTTTAAAGTTCGAGTCTCCAGAGAAAATTTTCGAAGCGATCAAAAAGAAAGATCGATTATTACATCACCCATATCAATCCTTTGGAGCGATCGAGGATCTGCTCCGGATTTCCAGCGAGGACCCGAAAGTTTTAGGGATCAAGATGACCTTATACCGCACAAGCGGGGACTCTCCTATTATCCAATACTTAGGACAGGCCGCGGAAAACGGAAAACAGGTCACAGTACTTGTGGAGTTAAAGGCAAGATTCGACGAAGAACGGAACATCAAATGGGCCCAAAAGCTGGAAGAAAGAGGGGTGCACGTAGTATATGGAGTAGTAGGACTCAAGATCCACAGCAAGATGCTTCTGATCGTAAGAAGAGAAGAAGAACATCTAGTGCGTTATGTGCATCTTGGAACCGGAAATTATAACTCCACAACCAGTAAATATTATACAGATCTAAGCTTCTTTACGGTTAATAAGGATATCACTGAAGATGTTTCGACCATCTTCAATACGATCACCAGCTACGCAAAGATGCCTTTCTTAAACAAACTGGCCGCTTCTCCCCATAACCTGAAAACGGTATTTTTGGCCCTGATCGAAAAAGAGACCGAAAATGCTAAGGCAGGCAAACCGGCTCGTATCATTTTCAAAATGAACAGTTTAGTGGATCCTCACATCATATTAGCAATGTATAATGCTAGTCGTGCAGGAGTGATCATCGAACTGATCATCCGAGGGATCTGCTGTTTAAAACCTGGGCTTCCTGGAATTTCGGAAAATATCACAGTTATTTCCATCGTAGGTAGATTTTTAGAACATACACGTATCTATTATTTCCTTTCCGGCGGAGAAGAGAGTATCTTCCTCGCTTCCGCAGATTGTATGCCTAGAAACTTTGAAAGAAGGATCGAGGTCCTATTTCCTATACTGGATGCAAAGAATAAGGACCGGATCAAAAAGATCTTAGACGTTCAGATCAGGGATAACGTAAAAGCAAGACTACTTTCTTCGGACGGGGTCTATCGTAAAAGAGAAAGGGTAGAAGGCGAGAAGCCTGTGGATAGCCAGATCGAAAGAATGAACTTCGCGGAATAAATATGAGTATCAGCCAGGAAAATAAAAACAAACTCAAGTCCCTATTGGGAGAAGATAGGGTTTTTTTCAAAGATGAACCCCAGATGGATCAGGCCACATTCCTTTCTTTCGGAACTGACAGAACAAAAGTATATGTTCCGGATTATGAAATTCTAACATTTCCTAAAAATACCCAAGAAGTCTCTGAGATTGTAAAATTCGCATTCGAGAACGATATCAAGATCGTTCCTTCCGGGGGAAGAACAGGTTACGCCGGGGGAGCGGTAGCTAAATCAGGAGAGATAGTGATATCTCTCTCCAAGATGGATCAGGTTTTGGATTTTGATCCGTTCTTCGGTTCCTTAACCGTGCAGGCAGGAATGATCACTAAAAACCTACACAAAGAAGCCGAAGAAAGAGGGTTTTATTTCCCTGTAGACTTTGCAGCCACAGGTTCTTCTCATATAGGCGGCAATATTGCGACTAACGCAGGCGGAGTACGAGTAGTTCATTACGGACTGATTCGCCAATGGGTATTGGGACTGAAGGTAGTCACAGGAACTGGAGAGATCCTGGAATTCAACGGCGAGATCCTGAAAAACAACACTGGTTACGACCTAAAACATCTATTCATTGGATCAGAAGGAACATTAGGGATCATAACAGAATGTACCTTAAAACTGACCAAAAAGCCTGTTGATAATCGTATCCTTTTCACCGCAGTTCCGGACTTCCCATCTATATTAGAATTATTTAAAGAAACTCATAATATGTCCTTACCAATTTTGGCATTCGAGTTTTTGACAAAATATTGTTTGGACAAGGTGATAGATCACTTACATGTTCCGGATCCTTTTTCCGAAGTTAGCCCATATTATGTTTTAATGGAATTCGAGATTGCGGAAGAATCGGACGACGAGAAATTATTCTCCTTTTTAGAAACCATCTTAGAAAAAGGTTATGTTTCCGATGGAAGCTTAGCTCAGAACTCTAGACAGGCTGAAACCTTCTGGAAATATAGAGAAGGCATCAGTGAATCTATCTCCATCGATTATACGGTTCACAAAAACGATATCTCTCTTCCTCTTCGGAATATGAATCCGTTCTTGGAAGATATGCAAGCATTGCTTTCTTCTAAATATCCCGGCTTCGAGGTTGCACTTTTCGGTCATATAGGCGACGGGAACCTTCACTTGAACATAGTAAAACCTAAGGATCTTTCCGATGCGGAGTTTTTCTCCCAATGTAAGAAGGTAGACCCTTCCATGTTCGAACTATTACAAAAACATCATGGATCTATTAGCGCGGAACATGGGATCGGCCTTTTGAAAAAAGATTTTCTACATTTCTCTCGTTCTTCTGCCGAGATAGAAGTAATGAGGTTGATCAAAAAGGCTCTGGACCCTAAAAATCTTTTGAATCCGGGGAAAATTCTCCCGTAAAACCATGAACAAGAAGCTGTCCGGTTTTTTTAGGTTTCTGACCGTAATTACCTGGATCGTATTTGCAGGTTACAGTTATATAAAATCCGAACCTGAAGTTTGGATCCCTACCTATCTAACCGTGAGTCTTTTGTATTCCACGGAATGGTATTCTTTCTTTCATGATCCGGGCAGAAGGATCTTAATCGCCGGTTTAGGAAAATCGATCGGCATAGGATATTTTGTTTGGGGATTTTATAATTTCTTAGACAATCCTAAACCGGACCTTGATTCCGAAGTTTTCAAAGACAGCATAGGGCTTGCACTATCCTCCATCTGGCTATTTTTATTACCCTTTTTCCAAGGGAGAAATCGAGGATGAAGATCGCAATTTCTTCCTTTATAGCCACTATAATATTAAAAATTATTTATATGACTGTAAGGTGGACTAAGATCCATGTCCCCCCAAAATCAGAAGAATTGCTACTCCAAAAAAGAGGATTCGTTCTAGCACTTTGGCATAATCAAATCCCGTTCATTATCGATTTCACATATAAGTTTTATGTAAAACGTTTCGGCTTGGAAGTGATCCCTATGGCGTCCCAATCCAAGGATGGAGAATTGGTCACCAGAGTGATCGCTCATTTCGGAATGAGGCCTAAAAGAGGTTCCAGTAAAAGAGGAGGAGCCGCTGCATTAAAAGCCTTGGTCCAAGACGCTAAAAAAGGTAGCATCAGTCTCATCACTCCTGACGGCCCTACCGGCCCGGTTTATACTCTCAAACCGGGGATTATACAATTAGCATCCATGACAGGATTCCCTATATTATCATATTACGCCAAATACGATCATTATAAGATCGTACAAAGTTGGGACAGAACACCTGTCCCCAAATTATTCTCCAAAGCAGAGTTCTTTATTTCCGAACCATTCTACGTTCCAAAATTAAAGGGAGAAAAAGAACTGGAACTCTGGAGAAAAAAATTCGAAACATTCATGCTGGATCAAGTAGGAATTTCCCAGCTAGAGGCGGAAAATCTAAGGGAAGAAGTAAGACTGTCACTCGAAGCTAAAAGAAAACCGAAGAAAAATTAGAGATTTGTAATTAAGCTACTCTTAATCTGTAAAAACTCCAGTGAACTATAAAGATCCTGGACATTAAGAGATATAACGCCTTTCCGTTTTGTTTGGATTCCACAGCTGATTCGAAAGCGGAGATCAATTCTCTCAAAATTTCTCTTTCTCCCAGATCAGATATCAGATCCAGATCAATAGAAGACAAATTTTCATCCTCAGGGAACTTGAGATCGTTGGATTCTAGAAGTATCTCTAAAAGTTTCTCCGCTTCTATAAGTATGGACTCGACGGTTTTATCAGGTTCTTCCGGTCCATTTAATAATGAATATATTCCATCGGACAGTTCCAAGATTATACCACCGATTGCGGAATCTTCTCCATTCTCAAATGTATGATTGACTTGGTCTAATTTATCTCTCAATAAAGATCTTACTTGAGAGAAGGAGTTTGCAGCGTACTGCATTTCTCCCTCGTCCATGGATTCCTCGAAACCCTGTAACCAATCAGGTCCAGTAGGCTCGAAGTCGTCCCAGTCTGCCCATAAAGACTCGCAAGCCAGAAAGACTTGATCCGTAGTACTTCCTACATGCTTATAAGTGGATACTACTACAGCGAGACGAGCCAGAGCTTCGGACCATTCCGTTTCTCGGATCTCCATCATGTCGTATACCATACACTAGTAACAATCCTGTGAAAGCAAGTTTCCCTATTATTTCAAATTAGCTTGGTTTTTATTTTATACTCCTATAAAACTAATCTTTCCGCGTCGCAAAAACTAATGTGTACTGTCACAGTAAAATTAGTCATTTTGGATTAGTGAAGTTTTCAGAAACGAGAATATTTGCGAACCAGATCCACTCTCGAGTTCACTTGTAATTTTTTAAAAATACTTTTAATCTGTATCCGAACGGTGCCCTCTTTCGTTCCAAAGTTACGCGCTATGTCCTTGGTCCTATAACCATTGATGATATGATTCAAAATTTCTTTTTCTCTCGGAGTTAAAGAATGTGTTTCCTTAGTTGGAGGTTTTCGGAAAAAAGAGATCACCTTAGCGGCAGCACCAGGAGAAAGTATTCCCCCTTCTTTCATTACCATTCTCGCTACTTCTTTTATGTCTTTCAGATCTTTTTTGAGAACGAATCCGACTGCACCCGCTTTCATAGCTTGCATCAGAGCTTCGTCAGTATCTAACGTAGAAAGCATAATATACTTTGGGTCGTTATCCAGATCGGATCTTTCTTTTATATAATCGATCCCGGATTTACCTGGAAGGACTATATCCATAAATACAAGATCAAATTTATTCTGATGATTTTGCGACAAGTCTTCGGTAGAAGAAAATACTTCCACCTGATCCACTTCTTCCATCACAGAGAGAGTGTTTGCACAGTTCTGAGCAAACTCGGAATTGTCTTCAACTATAGCGATTTTAACTTTTTCCATTTTTTATCCGCCAGCCGGCTCCTTGTATTACGGTTTTTTGATTCTAATTTCTATATTCGTTTTTCAAAAAACTCGGACGAAGGCGGGAAGATTTTTTTTAATTTTATAAAGTGTGATTGAGAATTGGTCTTTATTTTATAGAACAATATTATCTGAAATTTTTCATGATTTTTTCCAGTTCGAGTGTCTGTCTTTTAAAACTCAGAGATAGAATTTCCGAAGGGAAAATAACTAAAAAGAGCTTTATATTTTATTAATAAATAATTTATTTCCTAAAATATAGTTCGACATCAGCCCTTCTTCTCCCCCATTCAAGGAGGAGAGATCTGTTAACTTTAATCTTCAAAGCCAAGAATTGATCTTTTCAGCGACTTCTCTCGGTCTTTCCATATGAAGAGCGTGTTTCGCGTTAGGGATCCAGACCAGTTTACTTTTCTTTAAATAAGAATGTAATTTTTTCACCATAGGAGGATCCGTGATCGGATCTTCTGTGCCGGAGATGATCAAAGACTTTTGGGAAACAGCGGAGAGTTTTTTACCTAGAAAAATTTCTTTCTCTCTGTCCAGAGTATTCTCCGTTAAAAACCGATGAGCTAAATTATTCCACTGACTAAGCAGGGCCTTTTTGGCGATACCGCCCAATTCCGGAACATTCTCCTGATACAATGCAGTAAGAAGCCTTTCGATCTCCTCTGTTTTAGAAGGAAAAAGTAATTTTCTCATTTCGTCTCTTTGCGGATGCGGAATTCCACCGGGCGCAAGCAAAACAAGTCTCTGGACCCTTTTTTCTTTTTCAGAATCGCGGATGGCGATCATCATCGCGATCAAAGATCCCATAGAGTGCCCGGCCAAAACCACATCGTTTAACGCGAGTTTGCGGATCGAATTGTAAAGAAGGTCCGCAAATACGTCGACTTGGTACAAATATTTCACTTTAGGAAGTGGACTTAACCCGAAACCGGGAATATCCGGGACCAAAAGATTGAAGTCTTTTCGTAAAAAAGGAGCCAGTCTCCTAAAACCTGTGGCAGAATCCAGAAGTCCGTGGACGAAAAAAAAAGTTTTGCCGGATCCTTGGGCAGAAGGTCTCTTCAAAAAGAAAATTTCATGTCCGCCTAGGTCGAGACGAAGGCGCTGAAAGCCCAGCTCCTTCTCCATAAATCGAATTTTTTGCCAGGTATAATTTCGAAGAAAAAGTTCGTATACAAAATCCATAGATTGGGTCAATGATTCCCTCTCTAGTCGAATCTAGCAAGGAATCCAAATCAATTTTACGATGCGGAATTCCGATATTATATACAATTCATGAAGAATCGGGAATTAGTTCTACTATTAGAAAAGGCCTTCTTTCCCGCCCAGGAAGGAATTCTAATCTTAGAACCCGTGAGTTATAGTATACTCGGTTCGAATCCAAAGGCATGTTCCATCCTAGGTTATGATCCAGATGAACTAAAAAACCTTGGCCTTAGCAACCTGCTCGCTCGTCCGGACAGTATCGGAAGTTACGGGAACGGAGCGGAAGAATTAGGCATCTCTCTTCTTTGGAATTTGAGAAAGAAGAACGGCTCACTTCTACTCGCGGACTTCACGATCAATGCATTCTCCCAAAGTCCGAATTCACCTTTAATCTTTCATATCTACCAAAGATCAGAGATCAGAGAGATTGAACTCAGATTATATTATCTCCAGAGTATATTAAGAACTCTAAGGCTTTTAAAACTAAATTTAAGATCACTTCGGTTGAGCTCGGAGAGTACACTCTTTCAAAAGATCTGCGATACCTTAAAAGAAAATCCTCATTATAGTTTGGTCTGGGGTTTTTATAGAAGAGAAGATGGAACAGATCAAATTCTGATCCAATCGGACTTGGATTCTAAATGGAGAAAAAATTTAGAAACTGCTTGGGAAGAAAAAAAATCCAAATCTCCTTTCGAAACCCTTTTAGAAGGAAAGGAACAATTCCATATTTATGAATTCGGCTCTAATGTGTATCCGGAATGGGAAGAAGCATTAGTTGCAAAAGATTTCAGAAGGTCCTTAAGTCTGATCATTCGAGAAGAAGGTAAAATTATAGGCGGGATCCAGATCATTTCTAGAGAGAATATGGCGTTCGATTCCGGAGAGAACTATCTATATTTCGAGATAGTCGAGGATCTACTTTCTTCTCTTCAATATCTTAGGATCGAAAAACAAAGAAGAGAAACCGCAAAAATACTTCAATTCCAGGGCGCTCTTTTAAACTCTCTGGAAGTCCCTCTTTTATCCACTGACGACGAAGGATTTATCACTTACGTTAATAATAATATCAGTGCTCTATTAGGAATTTCTAAAGAAGAGATAGTTGGAGTCCAGGTCAGAGAACTTCTAAAATTAGAACCGGAAGCAATGGATATGATCCTTTTGGGTTCCAGAGCGGAAACCAGGATCACGATCCGGGGCAGGCATGAGGTTCCGTTCTTATTAGCTTCTTCTTCCCTAAAAGATGATTATGGGAATAGGATCGGTACTATCTTACTACTTTTGGATATTTCGGAACAGAAGAAGAATGAAGAACTGATCCGTGCTTCGGAGATGAAACTTAGGAACTTATTCGCCTCAATGAATAACGGGATCGTAATATTAGATCCTCAGGGAAAAGTCCTGGAAGTAGCTCCTATTCTGAAATTTTTCCTATTTCAATTTTTGAATGTGGATGTGGACGACGAGTTCCCCTCCCTTTTCCCAGAAGAGGCGCAAAAAGGTATCTTGGTTAAATTAGAAGAATGTATCCGCATTCAAAGAGCGACCTACTTCGACTTCTCCATGGTATTATTGGGAGAAGAAGAAAATTACTTTTCTATAAAGTTCCTTCCGCTCAAAAAATACCAAGACCTTCCGGTTGCCGCGATGTTGATATTCTCAGATGTTACCCAAACCAAGATCCTGGACAGGCAATTATACGAGACTGCAAAATTCGCATCTATCGGAGAGATCGCTGCAGGTATCGCTCACGAAGTGAATAACCCTCTCCAATCCAGTTTGTTGTATCTGGAAGATCTTTTGGAACATGAAGATCCCGATCCTATTGAAAGAAAAAAAGTTTATAAGAGAATAGAAGGTGCTGCCTTACGGATCAGAGATCTGATCAAAGGTCTTTTGGATCTGGGGAGAAGAGCTCCAAGAAAGAAAGAATTGGTTTCTCCATATTTTATTCTTTTGAGAGCTTGCGAACTCATCGAAGTGAGTTGTAAAAAAAATGGAATCGAATTGAAACGGGTTACTAATCCGGAACTTCCTCAGATCCATGTTGCTTGGCAGGAAATCGAACAAGTATTGATCAATTGTCTAGTTAACGCAGTTAACGCAATTTCCGAAATGGAACATAAACCGGCTAATCCATTGATACAAGTTTCCGCACGAAAAGAATTATATTTGAACGGAGAGATGGTGAGTTTTACCATTCAAGATAACGGTCCCGGAATGAACGCCGAAGTCGCAGAGAAGGCATTTCTACCTTTGTATACGACGAGGAGAACCAAACAGGGAACTGGACTCGGATTGACCATCTCTCAGCGGATCATCACCGACCATGGCGGGACCATTCACTTGGAATCCAATCCGGGACAAGGTACCAAAGTCACTGTCCGAGTGCCTGTAGGAAAGATATGATGAACTTATTCTTTAAAAATATATGATAAGGGAAAAAAGTCCCAACGTCTTGATCATTGACGACGAAGCAGAAATCAGAACCGCTTTGGAACGTGTAATTTCGAGAGAAGGATATCATGTTCTTCTCGCGGAAGATTTTGAATCCGCGATGAAGATCGTGAGAGATTATGCGATTGATATCGTAATTTCGGATATCCTAATGGGCGGCAAAGACGGAATAGAAGTCGCGAGAGAGATCAAAAAATATAATTCTAATATTCCGGTCATACTCATCACAGGCAACCCTCAGCTTCATACTGCAGAAGAAGCCCTTAGAAACAAAGTATTCGATTATATTTCCAAACCTGTCAGCAGGCAAAATATTCTAGCTGCATTGGAGAATGCTCGCAAAGAAAAAGAAGACAGAGACAGAAAATCCAAAAAGATCATAAAGGCTGTCAGGGAAAAAACCCATCTAGCGCAACAATCCAAAGATTTAAATTATCGTAATAGTCTCATTTTAGAAACTACAGGAGACTGCGTGATTACTCTGGATGAAGATCTGATCATCCGAGGAGCAAACGAAGCGACGATCCGGAATTTCGGATATGACGAGAACGAAATTGTAGGGCAAAAGATCACACTTTTGATCTCTGAGGAAAATACGGACGCCTATCTGGAACGGATCGCTCATTTAATGAGCCGCAAGTCCGACCACAATATCGCCAGATTACATAACGCGGAATTGGTCAGTAGAAACGGAGAAACATTCAATTTTGATATTTCCGTATGTAGATACGAACTGAATGGAAAAACTTATTATACCGGGATCGCGAGAGATATCACTCAAAAGAATATTATCTCTGAAAAACTGATCGATGCGGAAAGAAGAGCATTCCTAACCACAATCGCATCTAGCATTGGTCACGAGATCAATAATGCACTCACCGCTATCCAAGGTTTTATAGAAGTAGCAAGACTTCCTGATGCGGATGAACCCATCAAAGACAAAGCAATTCTAGTTACTTGGAACCAGATTACAAAATTAAAGAACCTAACTTTTAACTTGCTTCAGCTAGGAAAACCCGGCGATTCAGGCAGAAATAAAGAAACCTTGGATCTAAACGAAGTGGTGGAATCGGTCATAGAAGTTTTTAGAAAAACCACTCGTTTAAAATATTGTGAGATCGTATTTAATCGAAGTCCCGACAAAACACCGGTACATTCCAACGCTGATCAATTGAGCCTTTTATTCTCTAATATCTTTTTAAATTCCGCAGACGCTACGGATAATAAAGGAAGAATAGAGATCTCGGTAGAAGAAAAAAGCCATCATCCTATGGTCAAGATCAGAGATAACGGAGTCGGGATGAGTAAGGATATTTTGAACAAGATCTTTCAACCTTACTTCACTACTAAAAAGACCGGCCAAGGTACAGGCCTTGGGATGTTCGTCGCAAAAGAGATCGCAGACGTATTCGGGATCCGAATAGAAATCGATTCAGAGCCGGAAAAAGGTACCGAATTCCGCTTGGTCTTTCCGGACAAATTGTAGAACTAGCCATACTTGGCTATGAACGAAGTTTTAAGTGAGATAGATTTTCGCTTCCTTTCGATAGACGGAAAATTCCCGGAAAGAATAGATTCACTCAACCCAGAAGCTTCCGCACGCAGATATTATCGCGCAACGTATCCCGACGGAGCCACAAAGATCTTATGCAAAGACAAAGTCTTTCAACATGACTTTCAAGAAGTGGGGCATTTTTTAGAACACCATGGCTTCAAGGTCCCTAAAATATATAAGACAGACGTGTTCAATAAGCTCATGCTTCTGTCGGACGAAGGGAACTCCGACCTAAGTTCCATCCAAGAAGATGCGGAATACAGAAATTTTTTAGTAAAATCTTTGGAATTACTGGTCTCTCTCCAAAAGACCAGGCCAGAACCACCCGTTTCCACTCGTGAATTTGATTACGAAAAATTGAATTTCGAGAATAAGTTTACGTTTTCTTCATATATAAATTTCTCCGAAATGTTCAAACTCAAGACTAAACTCAGACCAGAGGTAGTTTTTTTTCTGGAAGAATCTTCTGGATTTTTAGCGGAATATAAAGAAAAGGTATTTTGCCATCGGGACTTTCACGCTAGGAATATCATGCTGTCCCCTTCCGGCGAATTGACATTGATCGATTTTCAGGATGCAAGAATGGGAACTCCGTTTTACGATCTTTCCAGTCTGTTATACGATGCGTATAGACCGATCCCATTTGCAATGAGACAAGGACTTTTTCTACTCTTTCTGAATCTGAGTGGCAATAGGTTTTCCAAACCTAAAGAATGTTATTATTTACAATGCTTACAAAGATCCTACAAAGCACTTGGATCTTATTTTATGTTAGTGGCGGAAAAAAAACAGGACAAGTATAGGAAGAGTATGCTTAACTGTTTAGATAATCTACTAGAGATCGTACAAGTGGGGCTTTTTCCGGACCAACTGTTCCTATTCTTTCATCTGTTAAAAAAAGAGTTGTCCGAGAATCCAATGTTCTTGGAAAAAATCTAGAATGAAGGCATTTTTTCCATGTGCGGGTTTCGGCACCAGAATGGGAGAATGGACTAAGTCTCTCCCAAAGCCTATTTTAAAAATAAATAATATCCCTCTCATTTATTATTCCCTGTTTCATGCCAAATCTTGGGGAGTAAACGACGGGATCTTAAACCTGCACTATTTTGGAGAAAAAATACAGAGAGAGTTAAACGGTTTTAAAGACTTTCAATTGCACTTTTCTTCGGAAACTCCCGAAATTTTAGGAACCGGAGGAGGGATCCGAACTGGGATCGAAAGATTTTGGGATTTGCAGGACGACTTTCTGGTTTTAAATCCTGATTTTATCCTTTTTCCGGAACCTGGATTTAATCCTTGGCCGAGTCCGGAAGAACGAAAAAAGTTCGATTGTATATTATATTTAGCTAAAATTCCTGAAAATGCAAACTATACAGGACTAAGCCTAAAAGACGATTTAGTTAGATTCGACGCAGGAGCTTACTTTTATCTCGGGCTTTCCTGGATGAAAGCGGAATGCCTTTCCTACCTGGAACCGAACCGACCTTTTGATCTCGCAGATACATTTCGTAAACTTTCCGCCCAAAACAAACTAGGCGGAAAAATTTTCCCAGGAACACTTTTGGATGTGGGAGAAAAGCAGTTTTACGAGAAATATAAGGATACAGATTTCTCAGACAGGCTTTCGAACGACTGGATAGAGTTTAGAAAGAGAAATTCAATCCGGTCCGAGGGCATGTAGGAGCTCCAACATCGCGATTCAGGCCCATCTAGAACAGGGTCAGGAGACCCAAAAATGCAAAAATAGTTTAGATCCGTACACCCCAAAATGCAAACTGGGACCCTCTAACAGATATGCGCGATTTTAAAGTACTAGTCACAGAAGCTTCCAAAGGAGAAGAACCGGCTTGGACGGAGTTAATGACCCGTTTCGAAAAATACGTAAGTAGTCAGGCCGTTAAAAGGATCCGGGACCAATCCAAGGCGGAGGATCTGAGCCAAGAAGTATTTTTAGAAGCTTGGAAAGTTCTTCCATCTTTAAGGCAGCCGGAAGCGTTTCCGTTCTTACTCAGAAGGTTGGTACTGAAACATTCTGATCGTATCTTAAGAAAAAAAGATCTGCTCGGAACAGAGTTAAATCCTGAGATCACCAGAGCTGCTCCTCGTTCAGGAGACAGTTGGAGAACGGAAGTTTTAGATGCTTTAGAAGAACTTCCTAACGAAGAGAAACAACTTTTGAACCTGAGATATTTCGGCGAGATGAGTTACGAAGAGATCACCGAAAGGACAGGGATCCCGATCGGTAATTTAAAAAACCGTTTGAGAAGAAGTAGGGAATTATTACGCAGACAACTTTTGAATAAATCGGATAGAAAAGATTGGTTGGAAGTCCTACACGGAACTATGGCAATCGCTTCCTGATTGGAGAATAGAATGACTGATACTTTAGTTGAGCCGATCCAATTTCAGGGACTTCGTTTAGAGGATAATCAACTCAAAGAAAGAAAAATTTTTCTCTGGGGTCAGGTAGATGATTCTTCTGCAAAACATGTGATAGAACGTTTATTATATCTTTCTAATCAAGATCAGGAAAAGGATATCACTCTTGTGATTAATAGTCCGGGAGGTGCAAATACTTCCGGCATGTCTATTTTAGATACCATGGATCTGATACCGAATGATGTAAGCACTGTTTGTATGGGACTCGCCGCGAGCTTCGGTGCATTACTTCTTCTTTCCGGGACAAAAGGTAAAAGATTCGCATTCCCGCATAGCAGGATTATGCTGCACCAACCTCATGTTCCTGGAACTTACCAAGCAAAGGCGACGGACATTGGGATCTTTGCTTCTATGATAGAAAGAGACAAAAAGGAAATCAATCGTATCGTTTCTGAAAGAACAGGACAACCCTTGGAAATTGTGGAAAGAGATACGGATAGAGATCTATGGCTCACCCCAACTGAGGCACAAATATACGGTGTGATAGACGGGGTACTGGAGAACTGGAGATAGATTAAGTTTATTTAAACCTGAGGTTTTCCTAGTTTAAATAAAAGATTCCCTCTTACAGTAGGCCATTCTTCTTTCGTAATACTGTAAACTGCGGTATCTCTTAGAGTGCCGTTTTTACTGATCCGATGGTTTCTCAGGACCCCGTCTAGCTTTGCTCCTAATCTTTCGATCGCTTTCCTAGATGTAAAATTCATAATATGTGTCCTGAATTCCACCGCTATACATCCTAAGGTTTCGAAGGCATGTTCCAATAGCAGAAGTTTACATTCCGTATTCACGAAAGTTTTTTGGGCCGATTTAGGATACCATGTGGCTCCGATCTCCAACCTGCGAGCATCCTTTTCTATATTCAAATATCTTGTAGTTCCTAAAAGTTTTGAATCTTCCTTTCCGATCACTGCAAATGGAAGAGAAAGCCCGACTTCTTGTTCTTCTAACGCTTTTTGGATCCAGGCCTTCATTCCTTCCGGTTCCGGAATATTCGTGTACCAAAGTTTCCAGAGTTCTCCATCCTGAAGTGCTTCCGTCAATGCATCTGCATGTTCCAAGCCAAGAGGGATCAACTCAACACGATCCCCGGAAAGACGTATGGGTTTAGGAGGATAATAAGTGGAAGAAATCATACTTTTATAATATAAGAAGGACCGAAAGTTAGATCTATAACTTCAAATAGCCTGATAAACACCAAGCACAAACTTCTTCCGTAAATGGAAGATCTTTTGCTTTTGCCACCACATCAGGAGGAACAGTATGGAAGAAGATCCGATCGTCCACAGTTCTTCCACAGATCTTGCAGACTGAGATTTTCCAAGGAGAAATGGTTTCTCCATCCTTCTCCGCTTGGGAATGAGATCTGAAAGGTCTCACATCTTCGTCGTTTTCCAACCTGGTCCTAAGAGAAAGATATTCCCCATTAAAACCGATCTCTAACCGAAAAACATGCTCACCTTCTGCAGTATCGAATCTAAGAAGGTTCGGATCCAATCCTATTTCCTTAAATTGTAATATAGCTAATGCGATCCCTATTTCTCGTCCTTCTTCATCGAAAGGATAATCTTCGTAGTATTCCGAAAGATCATGGTAGGACTTTGCTCTGGAAAGATATTCCGTCAGAGCTTCTTCCGCTTCCGAAGTAATGGGGGCTAAATTCGCAATCTCTAAAGAAACTCCCGAACCGGAGTGGTGGATCGTGGTCCTAAGGATAGAACCTTCTTCTTTTAATCTGTTCCTTAATTTTAATGGATCGGAGAAGTCCCAATTAGTTTCGAATTCAGCTTCTCTTTCGGTTAACGATTCCGAACTAAGAGGATCCCAGCCCTTCTCAGTATAGTAGGAATTCCTACAATTTTCTTTAAAAGCCATTTCTAATAGGGAATAAATGAGAGAAAGGGAAGGAGGAAGAATATCCGTCTTTTGGTAATATTCTAAACAGAATCGGAGATAATTCTCCACATTAGATTTATAATATTGCGAAAGCACCACTCCATGAAGAACGATCTTTTTTCCGAGTTCCATCGCACGGATCAAACGTTCCTTTTTGGCTAATTCTATTTCCATCCGCTTATGGAGTTTTGGCTCCCCGCAAAAGTATCGGGAGATTGGGGCCTCTGTCTGCCTTTTTTTATCGATCTGAGATTGAAAAAGAAACCGGTCCCCGGCAAGGACCTAAGCCCAGAACCCGGGACCGGCTAAATTGGTGCTATATTGGATGGGAAAATATTACTAAGTGATCTCCGAAAATTCTATTTTGAGCGCAAAACTAGGCAACGCTTAGCTGAAAGCGGAGTACGACTAGGCCATACCGGCTTTCAAACCTTAGATTAAGAGATGGAAGGTGGAGGGATATTCAGCAGATGCTGAGATAATAATTTATTGTGTTGGAATTGAAACCTATCCTGGCGGGAAGTATTTGAATTAGAGAGACCTGGAGTATTTATTTCAGAAGCTAAAAAATCTACCAAAACCGTTTCCGAAGGATCGGAGGTTTCGGCGAGATCGCTTAATTCTTCTATATCGGTCTCTTGTCCGATGATTGTTTGTGATTGGTCGGACTTCTTCCCGGGATAAGGGCTATTGGATGGTCCAGAATGTAGAAAGAATAGTAGAGTAAATAAGGCTAAGGAAGCCGAAACGAACCTTAGTTTTTTTCCTCTTAGGACCATACTGATCTAATCCGAAACCTGAACGAATCTCTGTCAAGCTTTTAGAGATTCTTTTTGTTTAGACTCCTTTTTTGCGAAGGGACTCTCTTAAATTTTCAAAACCTGGTTTTCCCAGTAATGCGAACATATTTTTTTTATAGGCTTCTACCCCAGGTTGATCGAATGGGTTTACACCCAGTACATTCCCCGAAATACCGCAGGCGAGCTCAAAAAAATACATTATTTGGCCTAGGCTATTAGGACCTGTATCCGGAAACAAAATCTCCAAACAAGGTATCCCGCCTTCAGAATGCGCTACTAAAGTGCCAAGAAAAGCCTGTAAGTTCACTTCTTCCAAGTTTTTAGAAGCTAAAAAATTCAGCCCATCTAAATCGTCTCCATCCTTGGGAACCAAAACCTTTGCTCCGGTATTCTTAGAATAAAGTACTGTCTCAAAAATATTACGTTCCCCTTCTTGTAGGTACTGCCCGAGAGAATGTAGATCGGTAGTGAGTTCCACAGAAGCAGGAAAAATACCCTTACCTTGTTTGCCCTCACTTTCTCCAAACAATTGTTTCCACCATTCGGTTAAAGTGCGGATAGAAGGATTATAATTAGCGATGACTTCTATCTTCTTTCCGGATCTATAAAATAAATTTCGATAAGCGGAATAAATACAGGCAGTATTTTTATGCGGAGAAGTTTCTGAGATCAGAAAGTCTGAAGCTTCCGAGAATCCTTTGCAAAAAGAGAATATATCCACTCCTGAAGCCGCGATCGGAAAAAGTCCGACAGGCGTTAAGACAGAATATCTCCCGCCTACGTTATCCGGAATAGAGAAGGTCGTAAATCCCAGCTCATCCGACATCTTGCGTAATGCACCCTTGGAGCTATCAGTTGTTGCGACTATTCTATCTTTTGCTTTGGCCCCATACTTTTTTTTGGTCAGATCCCAAAGCAAACGAAATGCCAAAGCAGGTTCGGTAGTAGTTCCAGACTTGGAAACCACATTGATGGAAAATTCTTTATTCTCTAAATATTCTAAAAGTTCAGAATGATAACGCGCGTCTAAATGATGTCCCGCATAAACGATCTCAGGAGATCCCAAACTTGGAGTTTTGAAATAAGGTTTGGAAGCCTCGATAACGGCCTTAGCTCCTAGATATGAACCGCCGATCCCGATCACAACGATCGTCTCGGATTGTTTTCTAAATCTTTGCGCCTCGGAATGAATTCTTTCTAATTCTGATTTTTGGATCTCTCGGGGAAGTTGGACCCAACCTAAAAATTCTGAGCCTGGAGATTTTCCGGACAGAAGATTTTGTAATGCAGTACCTGACTCTTTTAATAAGAGTTCGAAGGTTTTGGGATCTGCAAACTCCGAGGCAAATCTATCGTTTATTTCTAAAGAAAAGGCCACCAATATTCCTCAAAACAGGACATCCGAGACAAATTACTTATGTTAATTGGAATAGCAAGGAAAAACGAAAGAATTCAATGTTCTAATTTTCCAAAATCCCTTGTAAGTATTTAAGTCTTAGATTTTATTTTCCAGAATGACTCTTTCCATCCGAGAGAATCTATCCTCTTCTCTTTCCAGTATTTTTCCGGATGAACCAGGCCTTGGCCCCGTTCGTTTTTTCTCCGCTCCTGGCAGAGTGAATATTATAGGGGAACATGTGGACTACGCAGGAGGCTTGGTATTTCCTGCTGCAATCGATTTCAGAACCAATTTTGCGGTTCGGACTAACGGACTCGGACTTTTCAGATTATATTCTTTGGATTTCCAATCCGAACTTGTAACAAAAGATCCGATCTACTCCGAAGAAAAACCGTGGGCAAATTATATCTTAGGAGTTGTCTCAGAAGCACTTAAATTAGGTTTAAGGGTAGAAGGTTTCGACCTCGCCTTTACAGGCAATATCCCCCAAGGTGCCGGGCTCTCTTCTTCCGCAGCTGTAGAAGTCGGGATCGCATTTGCACTTTCTAAAATTTTTTCCTGGGACATCACTCTGGAAAAGATCGCATTACTTTCACAAGCAGCAGAGAATCATTTTGTAGGAGTTAACTGTGGGATCATGGATCAGTTCGTGATCGCTGTTGCTAAACCTTCTACTTGTATCTCTCTAAATACCGAAAGTTTGGAATATTCGTATCATAGTTTGGATCTTCCTGGTTACGAATTCTATCTGATCGATTCTCAAGTCCCACATAGTCTGAAAGAAAGCGCATACAACGACAGACGAAAAGAAGTGGAGTCTGCAACTTCAAAATGTAATAAAATTTCTCCTGAAGTCCGGACCTTAAGCCAGGCAAACTTCTCACTAATAGAAAAAGCAGGGTTGACTACTAACGAATTCAAAAGAGCCACTCATATTTTGGGAGAAAGATCCAGGGCTCAAAACGTTATCCGCTCCTTAAAGGATAAAGATGCGGAGAAGGTCGGAAAGGAATTGTTTTCTTGCCATGAGTCTCTCTCCAAAAACTTTCAAGTCTCCTGCGAAGAAACGGATTTTATCGTAGAATGGTTCCGTTCTGAAAATGTATTAGGAGCGAGAATGATAGGAGGAGGTTTCGGAGGTTGTGTCCTAGTTCTGGACAAAGAAGGCAGATCTTCTTCTTTATTCTCCGAATTCGAAAAGGAATATTTCCGAAAATTCGGACTAAACGCAAAGATCTATAAATTCTCTATCTCTGAAGGTGTAAGAGAAGACCCTTAAGAGATATATCTTTTTGAATTACAAGTTGGAACAATACATGCTTCTCGCGAGAGTATGGAAAAAACTGGATAAAATCCTTGCAGAAACCGCTAGTACTTCGATAGTCTTCGCATTCGGTAAAAATAAGCGACCACAACTATGGCAGACACTCCTTGGAACCTGGACAGTAAAGATTTCGATCATGACGCACCCGAGTTAGGTGTATTTCTGGATCAGGATAATATTCCAGATGGTCTTCCTAAGGAAGCAGTGGTTGTTAAAATTTCCGGAGAGATTAATTTATATTCCGCCCAGATCATGAAAGAAAGATTCTTTCATCTACTCGATCGAGGATTCATTTATCTTCTAGTGAATATGGAAAATGTGAAGTATATAGATTCATCCGGACTGGGAGTTTTTATGGCGACACATTCCAGACTAGTCAAGAGCGGCAAGGGTGGAATCGCAGTATTCTCTCCTTCTTCTCAAGTGAATAAAATTTTGGAACTTACCAAATTAAAAAGCCTGATCCGAGTAGGAAGTACTTCCAAAGAGGCTTGGAAACTTTTAGCGCCTTGACCAGTTGGCGATGAACGATTCCCAAAAATTCAAAAAACATCTAGATACCTTAATTCATTGCAGACTTTGTCCGGACATGGTGGGCAAACCTGTACATGGCGGCATCCCCGGCGCAAAAATTATGAGCATAGGCCAGGCTCCGGGTATCCACGAAGAAAAATTCGGGAGACCATTCGCTTACACTGCGGGCAAAACTTTATTCAAATGGTTTTCTTCCATTGGAATAGAAGAAGAGATCTACAGATCTAAAGTGAATATGGCCGCGGTTTGTAGATGTTTCCCAGGCAAAGCAAAAAGCGGAGATAGAAAACCGAATCCTTTCGAAGTGGAAAATTGTTCCAAATTCATGCGCTTCGAAGTTGAATTCAATCGACCTGAACTTATCATCCCCATAGGCAAATTGGCGATCGATCAATTGGTAGAGAATAAAAAGTACAAACTGGACGAGGTCATCGGCAAGAAGTTCAAAAAGAATTTTTACGGAGTGGAAATAGATTGGATCCCTTTGCCTCATCCATCCGGACTAAATGTTTGGAATCATACTCAAGAAGGTAAGATACTGATAGCAAAATCCTTGGATCTGATCCGAAAACATCCTTCAATCAAAAGAGAATTCTTTTCTAAAAAATAAGATCAAATCAGACAAGCTGTTTGTCCTTCCAGAACCACCATTTCATTTTTTCAGGTTCAGGATCGGGGGTTGCGGAAACGTAGACTGCACAACGAAATACGTACAGCATACAAGGATCTACTCGAGTGCCTTGGTAATCGCAAATTTCTTCGTATAATTTTTCAGGATCTAATTTTGCGAGTTCCGCTTTGCTGCGAACTCCGAGATTCCAAAGATCCTCTGCAATTACTTTGCCCACTCCGGGAAGAGTGCGAAATTCTTTTAATACTTCGGATTTATCCGATTTCATAAAGAAGGATCTTATAGGACGTCCGTCCAAAAATCAAGTGACTTACTCGATTTATAATAAACCAATACTGCAGTTCAAAGATAGATTTTTTAAAAAAAGAAAGTCAACTTTTGGGAGTATAAGGTTTTAAACGAGGAATCCATCTAGGAACGTTCTGTTTGTAAATCGTATATTCCTGTCCGAATCGTAAAACCAACCTGGGTTCTTCGCTATATATAAAGTAGAGAGTATTGGCAGTAAAAAAGCACACGATGAGTATCAAATGATTATAAGAAAGAAATAAGAAGAATTCCCCGATCAGAATGAATAACACTCCGGTGATCATAGGATTTCTACAATATTTATAAGGTCCTGCTATGATCAATTTTTGGGTAGGTTGCCAAGGAGCGAGGGTACCTTCTCCCAATCTTTTGAATAAAGAAATCGTAATAAATAATAAAGAGAGCCCAAGACCTATAAATCCGAAACATAGGATCGGTAAGATCCAATTATTAAAAATAAATATCTGAGGAGAATGAAAGAACAAAGCCGGTAGAATGATCGTAACAGTAAACGGAAGTAAAAAAATATCTCGAAGGTGGGCCCAATTGGACGGAGTTTGGTTCTGCTTTGTCATAATTTCATTTCTCGGAATAGCCTAAAACTTCCCAACACCAACGTTTTTCTAAAACTCTGTCGGCGAACGTAACAGATTCAGGATCTGCATTTTCTTTTAGGATTTTCCAAGCTGAACGATTTTCATTTTTGGAAATGATCCTGGCTCCCGGAAATTCTCCGCCGAGTTCTTCGGATTTTTGCACTGCTTCTTCCCATTCCATTTCTTGGAAAACAGGGATGTATTCTTTGATCTCGGAAACCCATTCTAATGGAAAAGAAACGCCATGAGGAAGAACAAGAACGATCCTATGTAGCATATTCTCCCCTCTATGAGCGAGTGTTCGAGAAAGATAAGATGCCGGGACCTTGGAAAATTCTTCCATAATCTCGGTGATCAATTCAGGATCAAAACTGGACTTAGGATATAAAACGAGATCCGTGACCGTAAAAGGATCCTTAGTGAATCTATAATTCAATCTATCAAAGAATTCTTTTTTAGATTTTTCTAAATTATCCCCTCTCCACCAGATGGAAACATGTCTGGCACCCGAAATGGAAAAATCTTCTAACCCGAACTTTTCGGTTAGCCCTGGAGAAAAAGAGAATATATCGGAAACTCTAGGGTCAGGATCGGATAATAAACTGCGAGGAGTTTCGTCTAACCTTCTATCCAATCTATCTTCTGAACGGAATAATGTGGAGCTAAGCGCTTCCGGACTAAAATTAGGAGTTCGGATCACTCTATAAGGAGGTTTGGGAAGATATACCAATCCTTCGGACTCAGCATCTTTTCTCATCGCAGTTCCGGGTAGAATGGACAATGGAAATACCTGGACCCATTCCCCTAACCCATGTCCGTAAAAGAATTCTATTCCTTCCATAACGTCGTCCGGAGTATCTCCAGGAAGTCCGATGATCAGATCCAATAATAGCTCGATCCCTCGATCAGCCAGCATTCTAGCAGCTTCAGCTACTTTTTCTGGACTTCCAAAACGTTTTACACGCTTTAAGGTTTCCTTATTGATGGATTGCATCCCTAACTCAATTCGATTAAAACCGGCTAACGCGAGTTTATCTGCGATCTTTTCCGTAATTCCTTCGGATCTCAATTCTCCAAACATTGTCATAGCTCTGTCCGAATTTACATCTATGATCGCGTCTAAAAATTCTTCGAAGCCAGGTCTATGATTGAATGTCGGATCTAAGAATACCAACTCTTTGGCGCCCTTGTCTTTCAAACTGGAAAGAAGTTTGATCGTCTCGGGTATATCTAAAGTTCTTAATACATTGCTACTCTTAGGATAAAAACAATAAGTGCATTGGGATCTACATCCTCTTACGGTTTCCAAATAAGTAGATCTTGCGGGATCCACAGGCACAAACCCTTGCAGATAAGGAGAAGGATAACTCGTAAGTGGAAAGGAAGCACTCTCCTCTCTGGAAAACATTCCCATCTTTCCATCCAATTCTCTAACTGCAATATTTGGTAATCTCCTAGGATCTTCCTTTTTAAGAAGAGTCTCCATAAGGGCAGAGAATGTATGCTCTGCTTCGCCGGAGACTGCAATATCGTAACCTGTTTCGGAGAGAACAAACGGATTGTCCGGATTTACTTCTGGTCCTCCGATCAAAATTTTAGTGGATGGCGATCTGCGTTTTACTTCTTTTGCGAGATGTAGACTTCTTTCAGTATTCCAAAGATAAAGGGAAAAGCCCAAAAACTCAGGTTCATCTTTTGCGATCCTATCTGCAAGTTGGCTATCCCCTTCTTTATCAGTGATATCAGGATCCAGAACTTCTAGCTCCAGACCTTTTTTCTCCAAGCCATTCTCTCGAGCAGAAACAGCCAAACATCCCGCAGCCAAGGGAACGTTTCCCGTAGCGGCAAAGGCAGTAGGAGGAGGAACAGGTAGTTGGACTAGCTTTAATTTTGCCATGGAAGAAGCCTTCACTACAAAACTTTAGACTTCTCCGGTTTCTACAATCCGGAAAAATGAATAAAACTACCCATTCGAGCGATATACAAAGCCTCCAATCTATGGTTATATATGTCTCCGATCTGTTATTTCTCAGAAAATAAATAATTTATTTCCTCATCGACGTGTCGGCTTCGCTTAAACTCAAGGAGTGTCTATGCGTTCACGCATCATCAGCACAGTTTTATTGGTACTAATTCTTTCGCCTATTATTGGGAATTGTAATCCTCACGAACATCATGGAGAAAAAGAAGTCTCTTTTCTTTCTGGGCTTTTGTCCTCGATTCAAAATTCGAGTTCAACTTCTAGTAATTCTGTAAGCGCGCAGTATGTGATTGCAGGTCTGTCTACACAATCGAATTGGGCTTGGTGCCATAAATGCAACGGACTTTTTTATTTTGGCCCTGGACAACCGCCCAATAGTATCTGTCCCAGGGATGGCGGACTCCATGAAGCGATAGGAAGCGCAAACTATCAGCTTCCCTATCTTAGTAACGGGCAACCCACTCCATCCGGATTCCAAGACCATTGGCATTGGTGTAAGAATTGCCAGGCAATGTGGTTCGATGTTCCAGGTGCTCCGAATGTATGCCCGAGAGGAGGAGCTCACGATTCTACAGGAAGCGGTTCGTATGTTCTTCGTATTACTTCTACTTCTCCAAGCACACAGCAAGATGGATGGAGATGGTGCAGCCAATGTGGAGTTCTTCATTACGGACCTTTAGTTTCTCAGAGCATGTGCCCTGCGACTCACGGAAATCATAGTACTGCAGGAAGTGGGAATTACTACGTCGATTTCCAACCCAATCAAGTGATCCCGATGAATCAAATGGAATTAGCTCTTTCTGTCGAAAACGCTAGCGCAGGAGGAATTTCCGCCGGTGGACAAATTTTAGGACAATCCACGTATCCAGCACCACAGAGTCCGTTAGCATATTATTCTCAAAATACTGGTGTCCAAGCTGTAAAAATCGCAAATGCACCGGATCAAGGGCTTAGCTTTATGGCGTATTCGAGAGGGAATATAATTCGTTTTGCTTCCGCTCCAAGGAACCAAATTACCACAGGAAATCTTGCCATGACGGATTTAGCCTCGAGTAATATTACCTTCTCCACGTTTTCTTCTTTCGGATTCGTTTATTTTAAGGGGAATTTTTATCTGAACTACTCGAGTCCCCAAGGCGGCCAGAGCCTTTATCGAAGCAGCGATTGTATCACTTGGACTTATGTATTCGGATACGGCGGGGCAGGAAGTTATAATTATTCTTTGTCGGCAGTCGTAACTGGCGCAGGATCAGCTGCGGAGAAAATCTGGGTTTCTTATGCGACTCCTTTACCGAATTACGGTGTTACGATCCGAACAAGTACAAACGGCTCTAATTGGACTAATAGTTATTACTATTACGATAACGGTTACTTATCTACCGCTCAACTTGCTGCATTATCAAATGGAGAAACGATCCTAGCCTTTTCGCGAGGCGGTGTAGGTAATGTTGCGTTACAATATGTGACATCTGCAAACGGAGTTTTTCCGAATAATACTGCCAACACATTTCCTTTCGGTCCTATCTCAAATACGAGCAGAGAAATTGATATTGTAAGTACGGGAACCAACGCAGATGTGTTTCTAACCTTCATTGGTTCCGGTTCCACAAACACAGCATATCTGAAACGGTATAATCTGCAAAACGGGACGGAATTACAATCTACCGCGTATACTGCCCCTTCAGGTGGAGTTTTACAGAAACCTTCGGTGAATTTAATTCCTGTATTTTAAGATTCGATTTGGCCCCGATAGTATCGGGGCCTATTTCATCTCATATAACATGATATCTATAAGTAAAAACTTTTAGCCTTCTTCGCTTTCTTCTGCTCTCTTAGGAGCTAATTTTTTACAATCCTGTAGATCGCCAAACTTCTCCTTTGAGAGTTCGCATTGTACTTGTAGTAAACTTTTATTTTCCACACAACTTCTGATGATCGCTTCGCTGGTCTCGGGTTTTAAGATCGATCTTAACATCAATGCTTGTACACCTTTTTCCATAGTTTCATCGTTTGCGATCAATTTGGAAATATGGATCTGAGCATCTGAACATTCTTCCAAATTCGGTTTCGTTCTGCTACAATCTGACAAGAAGAATGCAGCACATAAAAGAAAAGCGGACGTTAGCCGCCCGCTTTTCTTGAAACCGAAAGAAAGTTTTACTTTCTTACTTTTCAGTGTCATCAACGGCAGCAGCCGCTTCTACACGTTTACGAAGTTCTCTCACGTAGTTCTTGTCAGCTCCACTGAGTTTCATCGCTTCTTCATAAAGCTTGATTGCTTTTTCAAAGTCACCAGCTTGGAAGTAGTAAGTTCCTAGGTTTGTTTTTGCTCCCCAAGACTTTCCACCAGCTTTTTTATCTGCTTTTTCCCAGTTCTCTTTCGCTTTTTTGAAGCTAGGAGTTTCTCCGGTGATCTCTTGGTATCCGTCGTCAAGGTATCCTGCAACTTCAGGATCTTCGTCGTCTTTGAATACTTTGATATACTCGGTTTTAACTTTTGGAGAAAGTCTGTCTTTGATGTAAAGAGCAGCTTCGTCTAAAGCTTTTCCGAAAGAGTCAAGAACGGAAGGGCAATCCAGGTTACCTACTCCTGCGTCTACTTTTGCAGGGTTAGAAACTACAGCTTTTTTAACTTCTCCAGTTTCTACTTTAATTAAAGTAGCGTCTAGAGGAATAAGCATATAACGGATTCCAGTTTGTTTGCTAACAGGTCCGCTTCCGGTATCAACTTGCTTTCCGGTAGCCATAGAAGCGATTGCTCCACCTACTTTCAACGCAGCCGCGCCGTAATCTACCATCATCTCGCTTCCGCACTCGGTGTATGGTTTTTGATAGCCGATGTGAAGAATTGCCTCGGCGCCTAATTGGTTTCCGAGTTTAACACGACTTTTGGTGATTCCCGTAAGAGTCAAAGAAGCCTCGTTGATAGAGTCAGCTCTTTTGCTCAGGTCGATCAGTTTGTAATAAGTTTCCTTGTCGAAAGCTTCGAAGACTTTAGAAGGCATTTGATCGATAAAGCTGGAACCTGCTCCGAAAACGGTTTCCCAAAGACTTTTTTGGGGTTTTTCGACTGCTAAACCTACGTTGCGGATAGAGCCTAGGAATTTTTGAAGCTGGCGTCCCTCTTTTGATTTAGGAAAAACAGGGTATTCGACTTCAACTTTTTCGCCGCAGTTGGAAACCGAAAGTGCCAATGCTCCCGCGAGGAGCAGAGCAGAAATTTTTTTCATTGGGTTAATACCAATCCTTTATGGATGATTTTTAGGAATAACTTCGTATTGATCCCGGCATTTCTTTTTCTGTCAATTTATTTTAAAAACCTGCCCAAAAGGTCCAGGCCCCTGAGGCCCGAAACCGTGATTTATCTCATAACCTTTGTTTTGTTACCGGACTAGTCGAAAAGAATCGATTTCGATTATAAACACTTGCAAAACCTAGTTCTTTCGACAATTTTACATTTAGGTTGCCGGACTCCTAAATCTAGGAGTCGAAATTAAAAAAGAGATAGAACCGCCTAAACTAGCCGGGAGAGCCCATGAAAACCATAGAGGATATTCGAAAATCCCTGGAATCCACTTATATGGAACATGAGATAGAGGAAAAACTTCCTCTCATCCAGGAGATCAATCGTCTCAAAAAAGAAAAAAACGCAGTACTTTTAGGACATAATTATATGACTCCGGACGTTTTTCACGGAGTTTCGGACATACTCGGGGATTCACTCTATCTGAGTAAAGCGGCCGCTGAAACGGATGCTGACATTATTCTTTTTAACGGGGTCCATTTTATGGCGGAGACTGCAAAACTTATGTCTCCAGATAAGAAGGTACTCATTGCCGATCTGAAAGCAGGCTGTTCTCTAGCGGAAAGTATCACTAGAGAAGATGTTAAAAAACTAAAAAACCAATATCCTGGAGTCCCGGTAGTCACTTACGTAAACTGTACCGCAGAAGTTAAGGCAGAAACCGATATTTGCTGCACTTCTGCAAACGCAGTTCAGATCGTAAATTCTTTGGATTCAGATACGGTTATCTTTCTTCCTGACGAATACCTCGCCGGAAACGTGCAGAAACAAACCAACAAAAAGATCATCTCCTTTCCCGGACGTTGTATGGTACATGAGATGTACACTGCGGAGGATATACTTTCCGTTCGTAGACAATGGCCCGGGGTCACCGTCATCTCTCACCCTGAATGTAACACAGACGTGGTAGAAGTTTCCGATTTCGCCGGATCCACTTCTCAGATGTCCAAATTCATCCGTGATTCCGGAGCGAAAGATGTGTTCTTAGCTACAGAATGTTCTATGGGAGACAATCTCAGATCCGAGTTCCCCGATAGACAATTTGTTTCTTCTTGCAGGACCTGCCCTCACATGAAACGAATTACATTAGAAAAAATTAAAGATGCGCTTTTATACGAACAATTCGAGATCAAGTTAGATCCTGAGATAGTGGAAAAAGGAAGAATGGCTGTCCAAAGAATGTTGGATGTGAGTTATAAGTAACTTAATGTATAGAATAGGGCAAGGACTAGACTTTCATAGATTAGAGACAAACGAGGCCCGCCCTTTAATTCTGGGCGGAGCGATCATCGATTCGGAATATGCATTGATCGGTCATTCGGATGCTGATATCGTAATACATGCGTTAGCCGACGCGATCTTGGGAGCCATGGGACTGGGAGATATAGGACAATATTTTCCGGACACTGACCCTTCTCTCAAAAATATGGACTCTAAATTGATCTTGCAAAAAACTTTGGATCTTGCTAAAGAGAAAAATTTCAGTCTGGTGAATATTGACTGCACTTTGATCGGAGAAAGGCCTAAAATTTCTCCACATAGAATTAAAATACAATCCTCTCTTTCTAATTTGTTAGGACTTGCCGAGGATTGTGTTTCAGTGAAAGCGACTACTACCGAAAAAATGGGAGCCTTGGGCAGAACCGAAGGATTGGGCGCAAGTTGCGTGGTACTTTTGCAGAAAAACTAAAACCTTCTCATAAAATCGCGATCAAATCGGCCGCAATTTTATCCGTATTTATTACGATATTCTTATATATTCTAAAAAGACCTTATTTGGAAACTTCTTCTTATTTATTAAGAAGAGAAGCATTGGATGAACTACCGCTTGGCAGTTCTAAAAGAAGAGTAATGGATTATATCAAAAAGAAAAAACTGGACCTGGTAGGTTTTCATCAGGGAAAATTTCCGGACGATCCTGAATATGTTTCAGATATCATGGTATTCAACAAAAAAGGAACAGTCCAATCCAACGCATTTCATTGGATCCAGACGGAGAACAATTATACCGAGGTTGATCTAGGAATGTATGTGAATCTGAAAGAATTCAGATTTTGGAAAAAACCTTTTCCATTGAGAGTGAGATTGTATTTTTTATTTTCCAATCAAGAATTAGTACAGATCAGAGTGATCAAAAAGTCGTTTCCCTTTTAGCGGAACTTCTCCATTAGGATCGCATCCTCTCCCGGGCCGTAATAAGATTTCCTCCTTCCGGATTCCAAAAAACCTAATTTAGAATATAAGGAAATAGCAGAAGAATTCAAATTAGAAACTTCTAAAATAACCTTCGGGAACAGATTACAAAGAGTTCTTAGAATGGATTCTGCTTCTCCTTTTTTTCGTCTTTCAGGCAGAATGCCTATCCGTAATAATTCCGAGAAATCGTTTAGGTCCATATAAAACACATAGCCTACATCTTCTTTGATCCAAGCGGGATGATTTTCGATGTGACTTTGGATGGAATAATTGGACCAAGACGAATTTCCAAAAACTGTTTTTTCCATTTGGATCAGGATTTGTAAATCCTCAAGACCGACTAATCTCCAACCTTGCGGAAGATCGTTTTTTTTTCCGGGATCCAATCCATTTTCTCCTTGCGTGAGGGGGAATCATACATACTAATTAACGGTCGCTTTGCGAAAGCAATTTTCGATCAAACTCGAGGAGAAAATTTTTATGCAAACAATCGGGAAATATGTATACGCTGTCCCGTTCCTACTTTTTGGGATCAATCATTTTGTAGCCGGAAGCCAAATGGCCGGAATGGTTCCTGTTCCAGGAGGAGTGATTTGGATCTATGTAACTGGAGCCGCCATGATCGCAGCCTCTGTCAGTATTTTTATAAATAAAAAAACCAAACTCGCGATGATCCTATTGGCTGTACTTTTAGGAATTTATATTGCTCTTCTACACTTGCCGGGAGCAATCAAAGGAGATATGTCTTCTATTATCAATACCTTAAAAGACCTAGGCCTTTTGGGTGGAGCATTGGTGATCTCTAGCATTTCCAGAGACAACGCTTAATTTAAAAAGGGAGAAGGTATAGAATCCTTCTCCCTTTTCCTCTTAGATCTTTCATTTTTCCTTCCAAAAAAATTCCCTTTTCAGGATTTTCCGTGGACCATCTGTCCACATCTCGGACATGGTATTTCAAATACGATTTCTTCCCGAGGTGGAATCAAATGAGGATTACTTTCCTTCTCATTCTTCTTTTTGTATTTCTGATTTCCGATTGTAAGAACCTAAGTAAATTTTCCGGGAAAAATACAAAACCTCCTACAGTCGAGGATCTAGAAGCCTGGAAACGCCGTTTGAATATGGATGAATCCGAGATCATCGAATTAGAAAAGAAGATCCGGGAAATGGCTTCCAAAACCAGATCCGCAGGCGCTCTTAGTTGGAAGATCGCCCAAGGATATATGAAGATCGGCGATTACGATCTAGCATCCAAATATTATAATAAAGCAATCCAAGAAGAAGGTTCCGGAAAAACAGAAGTGATCGGCGCCGATGTTCATTTTTTTGAGTCTTCTCTTCCATATTTCGATAAAGCGCAACTTCTCATGCCTGTGGACCAACAGCTTCTTTTTGAAACCGCTTTATCCTATGCAAACGCTTCCAAAGACAGAGGCTGGGAACCTAAAAGAAGACAGATCGCTATTGAAATTTTCCTATCTCTTTCCAGACAAGATACGAGAGATTCCAGATTTCCTTACCAATTGGCTTTGATCTATTTTGACTCTTCCATGGCGGATTCTTCTTGGGAAGGGATCAATGCAGGCTTCCAAGACCAGGAGAAGGCGTTCACACTTTTGGATTCTATCTTAAAAAAAGAACCTCGCAATGTTCCTGTGCTATTCGCAAAAGGAAATTTTTTATACAGATTCGGCAAGGCGCAAGAAGCGAAAGAGATCTATTTACATTTGAAGAATACGATAGAAGGCCTTAAAAAGGACGGCTTCATTAAAGAAGATCTGCAAGAAAACGAATCTTATAAAAACGTAATAAATAATCTTAAAAAAATGGAATCCTCTGAGAATTAATGCGAGGATCCAGTATGGATTTTCTTTCACTCTCTTCTCCAAGCCTGTACCGGATCCTAACCAGGTCCAGATTCCTATCCCAGAGCCTCTCCAAATGGGAGGTTCTGGAAAAACTGAAAGAAATACTTCCGAAAGATTTAAAAGAAAAAGCGAAGCTAGATTCTAAACATTATTCATCTTCCTTGAAAAAGTTGGGAGCGGAAATCGTTTCTTATTTTGATCCGGAATATCCGGATCTCCTAAAAGAAATTTATGATCCTCCGCCCAATTTATTCTGCTTCGGCAATATCTCGCTTTTAAAACTTTCCTATTTGGCGGTTGTAGGAACAAGAAAGGTTTCTCCAATCACATTAAATTACTCTAAACTAATTCCGGATTTCGTGCAATCTCTCGGATTAGACGGCGTTATTTCCGGTTTAGCCTTAGGAGTGGATGCATCAGCCATGTCCCAGGCACTGGATAGAGAAATTCCTGTAATAGGAGTTATGGGAACAGGCCCGGAAAAAGAATATCCTCACGAAAATAGGATTTTATATAAAAGAATGAAATCTTCCGGAAATGGTTTAGTGATCACGGAATGCCCTCCCGGTTTTGAAGTGAGAAAATATGCATTCCCGAAAAGAAATAGGATCATTACCGGGATCTCACCTTCTCTCTTAGTGATGGAGGCTCCTGCAAAAAGTGGAGCATTGTCTTCTGCATCAAATGCGATCTCTCAGGATCGAGATGTTTTTGTTTTTGATCATCCTTTACAAACCCAGAACCAAGGTGGGAAAAAATTACTCTTCGAAGGCGCTACTCCCGTTTCGTTTGATAATTGTCACAAAGAAGGAGAGAAGATTTTTCATTTAGAAGAAATTCTTCCGTCCAACTTCGAAGAAGTCCCTGGAATGCTTGCTCGATTGGGAAAAAACAAATTGAATGGTAATTGGATCGATCTAGGAAACGGTTTCATTCGATCCGTTCAATAAATAAAAAGGAATCAAACTTGTCTCTTTGGAATCGGTATAAGTCCGAACTATCCGAACAATCTCCCGCTTGGTCCTTAGGATTTTTTAGATTCGGGTTCGGTATTCTTTTATTTTTCATCTCGGCGCGTTATCTTCAGTATGGTTGGGTCCAAAAATATTTTATAGAGCCTGGTTTTCATTTCAAACATTTCGGATTTTCATGGATAGGCGTACTCCCTGGGCCTTTATTATATTCTGTTTTCATTATATTATGTATCGCTGCATTATTCATTTCTCTGGGAGTATTGTATAGGACTTCGGTTCTGGTTTATTGGTTGGGATTTTCATATTTTAATCTTCTAGACGTTTCTACTTATCTTAATCATTATTATCTGGTTTTTCTGTTACTCTTTCTTTTATTTTGGATCCCAGCGGATCGTTGTTTTTCCTTATCTCATTTTTTAGAAGCATATCGGAACGGTAGATGGAGCAGTCCCAAGATCCCGAATTGGTCTTTATGGATCCTGAGATTCCAATTAGGTTGTGTTTATTTTTTCGGGGGATTGGCAAAATTAGTTCCGGACTGGCTGTTTTCTGCACAACCTCTTAGGATTTGGTTGGTGCGAAACACGGACTTCCCGGTAATCGGAGGATTTTTTTCCTATCCGATCGCAGGTTATGTTTTCAGTTATGCAGGATTATTTTTCGATCTATTTGTTCCATTCTGTCTTCTGAAAAGAAATCTGAGGCCATGGGCTTACAGTTCTGTTCTGATCTTTCATATTCTCACCTGGAAACTTTTTCCGATCGGTATGTTTCCTTGGATCATGATCTTCTCCGCTTTACTATTCTTTCCTCCGGATTGGCCGATTAAAGCCAGGGGATTTTTAAAAAAAAGAGGGATTTTTCCGTATGGAGAACTGAGAAACTTATTCAAAACCGTTTGGAATAAGTTACCGGTCACTTTCCGTTTTCTTTCCGCAAAAATTTTGTTAATACTCTTAGATACTTTAGAAAAACCGAATGCATGGGGAAGAAGTCTCGAAACAAAACTTCGGGAATTTTCCTCTAGTTCCGTCTCCAGATACGGGGTTTGGGTAGTTTCCTTATATGTTTTGATCCAGATATTCTTTCCTCTCAGGCATTTTTTATATCCTGGAAACCATTTATGGACGGAGCAGGGTTTTCGATTCGCATGGCATATCATGCTGATCCAGAAGAATGGGATCGCAAGTTTCCAGCTGGTCAATTCGCGAACCGGAGAGATCCAATATGTTTTACCGGAATCTTATCTGAATGAAGTCCAAAAAACAATGATGAGCACCCAACCGGATCTGATCCTTCAATTCGCTCATTTCTTGGGAGAAAAGGAAAAGAAAAGGACTGGTGATGATATTGCGGTCTTTGCGGAAGTAAGAGTCTCCTTAAACGGCAAAAAAAGCCTACCATTCATCGATCCGAATCGTGATTTAATGAAGGTGAAAGAAGATTTTTTCCACAAGGATTGGATCCTTCCCGACTCTAAATAATACCGGAGATGCTCCGGTTCATTTTTTTTAAGCACTTGCGACATCCTAAGATGGAAATAATTTCGATCAATAGAGACATAACTGAGTAGTTTCATAAAAAATACACGTTAGTCTCTTATTCATAGAACAAGATCTTCCTTACTACCCCAAGCCTGGAAAAACATTTCAGATCCATATATGTTAATTCGGGGTCAAAACACTACTTTACGAAGATGTAATTCGTTTGAATTACGAAATCCGTATTGTAATCATCCACTTACACACTTATTTTTGAATTATACTTTTTTAGGTACGTTGTTTTTTTGATTTTTAAGAGTAAACAATCTTAGAAGCAAATAGCAGTTATCTGGCTCCTGATAAAAACTTTGCCACTCAAGTGATGTTTTTATGAATTAAAACAGGTTCTGCAATTGGCCGAACTCAGATTCCCGATCTTTGGGACAAAGTAAGCATTTACTTACAAAACTAATCCCAACTAATTATTTTTTCTTGAAATAGTCGTTAGATATGTATCGTCCGATAGAATTAGGTCGATAGTGAAATGAATAGCGACTGTCGAACCGAAAGAGATATATATGAGCACCGGAATCAACCCCACCAAAAAATTCTACGCTGCACTTGCGTGCTCGTTTCTTCTTTTCCAAGGATGCGTTGCCTGGCCTTTACTAACGGGAGCTGTTGGGCTCGCGGCAGGAAAGAAAGGTGGTGGAGGGTTATTATTCCTTCCGGGTGGAGGAACTCCTACATTAAGTAGAGTAGAGATCTCTTCTCCAAATTCTAGTTTTGCAAAGACTACTAGTATGTCGTTGGTGGCGACTGCTGCATACTCTAACGGAACTCACAAAGACATTACTGCGGACGCTGTATGGAGCACCAGCGATTCCAGCATTATTTCTATTGCAGCAGGTGGACAGGCCACAGGTACGGGAGTGGGAACTGCAGATATCGGCATCACTTACGAAAGCAAGACTGCACAAATTTCTCTTTCGGTTACTTCGGCTCCTTTAAGCACTATTTCAATTTCTTGTGTAAACCAAACGGACAGTTTGCCTAAAGGGATTACTAGGCAATGTGCTTTAACCGGTAACTTTGCGGACGGATCTAACCAAGACTTAACTAACGATCCAAATACTACATGGAGCACAGGGAGTTCTGCAGTCGCTACTATCGATTCCGCAGGACTTGTGACTGGAGTAGATGCGGGAACTACTTCGATCCGAGCTTCGTATAATTCATTAAATGCAAATAATTTATCTTTAACTGTTAGTTCGGCTGCATTAGTTTCCATCGCAGTAACACCTACCAGCAAGTCACTGGCATTGGGTAAAAATCAACAGTACACTGCAACTGGAACTTATACGGACAATTCTAACCAAGATATTACGAACTCAGTAACTTGGAATTCTTCCGATACCGTGGTAGCGACTATAAGCAATACTGCAGGGTCCAGAGGGTTTTTATCTACAGAAGATATGGGAACTTCTACCATAACTGCTTCCTTAAATTCCATAAGCGGAAACACTGATGTAACAGTTACCGCTGCCGTATTAGAAAGTATTTCTATCACTCCGTCTAGCCCAAGCACTCCTAAGGGAAGAACCTTAAATCTAGTAGCTACTGGAATTTTCTCAGACGGGCATAATGAAACGATTACCGATCAAGTTACCTGGTCCAGTGAAGATGCTTCTATCGCGACTGTGGATAACGGTTCCGGATTTGAAGGTAGAGCTTCCGGTATCAATGTAGGAACAGTGGATATCACTGCTGAGATAGGCGGGATAGGTGAAACCGTATCCTTCTCCGTAACTGCTGCCGTTTTAGATTCCATCCAATTAACTGCAGATGATTCTTCCATCGCAAAAGGAACAAGCACTGCGATCTTAGCAACCGGGGTTTACTCAGACGGAACTTCTCAAAATATCACCGGTTCCGTTTCTTGGAGCAGCTCTCAGACTTCGGTCCTACAATTGGGAAGTTTAACTGCTACACCTAAAAAACAAGTGCACTCTCCAAATAGCGGATCTTTAGGAACTTCTACCATCACCGCAACTTCCGGAAGCATTAGCGGCACTGTGAACATCACTGTCACCGCTGCGAAATTAGTCTCCATTGCAGTAACTCCAACAAATCCAAGTGTAGCGAAAGGATTAACCAAAGACTTCACTGCGACCGGAACTTATACGGATAGTTCCACTCAGGATCTTACTACTTCAGTTACTTGGGCTTCTTCCGATACAAGCAAGGCTACGATCAGCAACGCTTCCGGAACAGAAGGTAAGGCTACGGGAGCCGCGGTCGGAACTTCGAATATCACCGCTACTTTAGGATCGATTACCTCTCCTTCTAGCACTCTGACTGTGACTGCAGCGGTTTTACAATCGATCACGATTACTCCTTCCAATCCGAGTGTTGCCAAAGGAAGATCCGAAAACCTAAGCGCGACCGGAACTTATTCGGATAATTCCACTCAGGATCTTACTACTTCAGTTACTTGGGCAAGCTCCAGTAATTCGACTGTGGGTGTAAGTAACGTAAACGGAACCAAAGGAAAGGCTATAGGCGTTTCTGTTGGAACTGCAACAATCACTGCAACCCTAGGCTCCGTATCCAACTCCATCACATTTACGGTAACTTCTGCTGTGCTGGATTCGATCGAAGTTCATATAACGGATTCTTCTATCGCCAAGGGAACTTCTACGCTTGCAGAAGCAACGGGAACCTATTCCGACGGAACCACTTCGGATATCACAGACCAAGTAGTTTGGGGTAGTTCTCAAACTTCTATCATTCAATTGGGAGTTTTAACTGCGGTACCTAAAAAGACCCTGACTTCTCCTAATAATGGTTCTTTAGGAATATCTAATATTTCCGCCACCTTAGGAAGTGTCAGTGGAAATGCGAACCTTACTGTGACCGCGGCCACTTTGGTTTCTATCCAAGTGGATCCTACGAATCCAAGTGTTGCAAAAGGACTTACTCAGAACTTTACTGCGACAGGAACTTATACCGATGCAAGCACCCAGGATCTCACAACTTCAGTAACTTGGACAAGCTCAAGTACTAGCAAGGCTACGATCAGTAATGCCGGAGGAAGTAACGGCCTTGCGACCACTCTTGCAACAGGAACCACAAATATCACTGCGACTTTGGGATCGGTAACTTCTCCTGCAAGCGTATTGACTGTGACCGCTGCGGCTCTTACAAGCATCACGATTGCTCCTTCTCCTACTTTAAGTATCGCGAAGGGACGCACTCAAAACTTCACTGCAACAGGACATTATACGGACAGTACCACTTCGGATCTGACTACTCAGGTTACTTGGAGTTCTTTCGACCAGACTAAGGCAACTGTTAGCAATACTTCCGGAACCAACGGTAAACTGACCGCTCTCCAAGAAGGAAGCACTCAGATTTCTGCAAGCTATAGTTCCGTAACCAGCACGGATACTGCGGTTACAGTAACAGCAGCAGCTCTGGACAGCATCTCCATCACTCCGACTAATTCGAGTTTGGCGAAAGGATATACAACTCCATTCACCGCAAACGGTGTGTATTCGGACGCTACTACATTGGATATCACGACTCAGGTGACCTGGGCTTCTTCCAATACTTCCTCCTCTACGATAAGCAATTCGAGCGGAAACGAAGGTGTGGCCACTGCAGTAGCAGTCGGAACAAGCACGATCTCTGCAACCTTGGGTTCTGTATCCTCTTCCACCAACTTTACTGTGACGGCCGCAGCATTGGTCTCTATCTCCGTATCTCCTACGAATAGTAACGTGTATACGACTCAAACTAAAGATTTCACTGCAACTGGAACTTACTCTGACTCAACTACTCAGAACCTGACAACTAGCGTTACCTGGGCTTCTTCCGATACGAGCAAGGCGACAATCAGCAATGCTTCCGGAACAGAAGGTAGAGCAACAGGTGTCGCAGCAGGCACAATCACAATCTCTGCGACCAGCGGTTCCGTGAGCGGAAATACTCAATTGACAGTAGTGTTCTTGGATATTACAGCTCCAACCGTATCTAACGTGGTTTCCTTGAGCCCAACTACTATAAGGGTGACCTTCTCCGAATCTGTAAACACCACACAAGCAACCACCGCTTCCAATTATAAATTGGCTCTAACCTCTGCGGTAAGCGGCTCTTGTTCGGATAATAGTAACTTCTCCTCTACTTCCAACATCTCAGTTTCTTCTGTAAGTGGAAGCGGGGCAATCTATACTCTTACCTTGGCTTCTTCTCAAACTTCCGGAACCAACTATACAGTGATCGTAAATAAGAGTGGTGTCCAAGATCTTTCAGTAAGTCCGAACAATTTGGGTTGCGCGAACTACGGAGACTTTGTTGGACAAGAACAGTTAAAAGTCAGTTCGGCTTCTTGCGCAAGCACCGGAACTGTGATCATCAACTTCTCCAAACCGATCAAGTCGGGAAACAACGTAAGCGGTTCCGCAGAATGTAGCAGCACTTCAGAATGTGCGAACAGGTATACATTTGTCGGAACAACAGACTTAGGCACTATCAATTCCGCTAAGATACTGGATGGTGTGATCTGCGGTGGAGCGACTGCCGATTCTGCAAAAGTTTGTGTGACTCATAGCTTATTACAAACCGGAGCTCAGTACACGATCATCGCCGCGAATAATGTGAATGGAGACGGATTCGATAATACTTCCTGGGGATCCATCCGTGATTCGGGAGATTCCGAAAATATCCAATCCTCTCCAAGAGACAGGGCTTCCTTCTTAGGTTGTGGAACTTCTCCTGTAAACTTTGGAGACGGTCCGATCTCCGTTGATCCGAACGGTTCTACATTCGGTTATTTGGCAGACTTTAATAATAAGATCTATACCGGACCAAACAACGTAGGTAACGGAGCATTACGTTTCGCTTACGATGGTTCTAATCCTGAATCGGTCCAGTTCTCCTTTGCAAAAGATACTACGGGTCAAAATTCCGACACTTCTAACGTTAGTTCTAACTCTGCAACGACCAGAGAGAACAGTATCGCAGTTCCACCTTACGTGACCTTAGGACACTCCGGTTGTACCCAAAACGATGCTACTCTTGCAAACGGTTGTGGTCCGGACAATGAAAGTGGCAGGGGAATTTTCACCACAGGATCCTTGGCAAGTAACCCTTATATCTTCATAGCAGCCGCAAGAACTGTTCCGAGTGGAGCGAACTATAACTTCGATTATATCTACTACTCGAACGATACTTCTACCAACCTGAATTACAAATACATTGATATGTCTACAATTACAGGAACTGTAACTGCAGGTACTTCTTCTATCAGCGTCTTGAACGATAGAGTATTCCCTGGTTTTGCAAAACCAAGTAATGATGGATCCGGAACCGGTGGAGGATTGAACGCTCCTGACTTCGGATATATCACATTTAATACCGCTGACACAGGGACAGGAAACTGTACTGCAGGTTCCAATTGTGACGCTTACGACGGTAGCAACGGTAGAAGGATACGTATCGATTATATGCCTTTCTTCGGAGGACCTTCTGCCGGAGGAAATGGAAGCATAAACAATAGCCCGAACTGGGGATATTATATCGGAGTGGATTCATCCATCGTATTCAAGGACAGGATTTACGCTGCGAACGGAGGCCTACACGCTGTAGGGCATAACGGTTCGATCATCCGCTCCAATTCCGCAAGCCCGACTACTGCTTGTTCCTCTAAGAATAATTGTGCGGACTGGACAGAAGTAGGACCAAGAACCAATACGAAATGGCATAATAGCACCACGAACAACTGGTTCTCCCTTGAACTTGCAAAATTTTACGATTTGATCCCTGCGGACAGAGCATTCGCTCAGTTTGCTGAGTTCAACGATAAGTTGTATGTGACTCGGACCATCTGTATCCAAGGAACTCAGGCTACCGGGATCCGCACAAGTCCGGGAACAGTGGCAGGATGTACCGACGGAACAGACACAAACCGCAGAGCTCAACTTTGGAAATGTGATCCTACCACCACTGGAGGTAGCACTGAATGTGATTCTGGAGATTGGAGCGTAGTAGGAGACGACGGAAACGGTATTACCAACTTCGGAGATTCTACTAATAAGACGATCACGATGGTGGCTAAGAACGGATCTTATCTCTATGTAGGATTCGATAATCCGAGCGGTATCCGTATCTATCGCACGAATACAACCAACCCTGGATCCGCTTCGAACGTATGGACCCAGGTTGCAAATGGAGGACTCACAGATTCCACCAACGTGCAACAGATCTTCTCTGCAGTTTCCGTAAATACTGGAGGGGTCTATTATCTCTACGTGAGTGTTGGAAAGAACAATACTCCTGTGAGAGTATACAGACAGCAGAACTTATGAAAAAGATCTTAAGCTTCTGTTCCGTATCCATCTTATTTTCTCTGGTCCTTCTCTATAATTGTAGGGAAGATCAGAGATACGAACCATTACGTTTCGAAAAAGTCACCAAAGCCGAAGCCTCCGCTTTCCAAGCACAGGTGGACGGGACCATTCTCACAGGTTCTTGGGAATATAGATTTAGGATCAAACAAGCCGACAGAGTTACCTTACTCATCGAAGTCTTAACGGATAAACCGGACCTGGGAGTTTCCTTGTCCAGAAAAGGGATCTTATTCGATTCTAAGATCAAATGTGGAAAAAAGATCAGCCAACTTTCTCCTTGCAAACTCGAAATCAACAATCCTGAAAAAGGAGATTATTCCTTGGTATTAAACCATCTTTCTTCCGATCCATCGGAAGTGCTTTCTTACAGAATATTCGCCGCTGTGCATGGCCCTGGCTATGCCTCGGTAATTTGGGAGGAAGAAGTTGCGCGCAGATAAAATTCTACCAATACTCGGGATCGTACTCCTAAGCTTAGGGTTCGGAGAATCTTGCAGACATGCAATGGTCCGATATCCCCAAAGTCCACCGGAAGCGTGCAGGATCTACCCTAGCTCCAGAGAATGTAAACGTGCTTTGGATCTAAGATCGGCACAGGGGGAAGAAGGTGGAGAAGTTCATAAGATCCAACATAGTTACTACTTCTTCGGGCTTTATCCAGGAAACCTGGTCTTAGACACTTCTAAGTATTGCGCGGATGGACCTAGATCAGTTCATCAGTACACCAGTTTTTGGAACGGACTTTGGGAACAGTTAACTCTTGCGATCTATTCGCCTCAGACAGTGGAGATAGAATGTTACAAATAATCAAAATTCTAATCTTGGTTCTGGTCCTCGGATTTTCTGCAGGTTGTCATACCACCACTCTCGTCCATAAAGGGGGAGATACTCCTTACGCATTGGCAAAAGAGACTCCAGGCCCGGATAAAAAAGCGAAACAAGGAAGTACAGTTTTCGGGATCTATCCTACCACCGCGCCAATGGAAGCAAGCTGCGATAGGAACCACCCTGAAGTGATTATCAAGACCGGCTTCGTGGACCTAGTCATTCATACACTGATCGGCCCCTTCTATACCACCAAAACTGTAGAAATATACTGCAAACCGTAAATTGCTGGCCAAGGCCTCAGGATCCGCCAGAATAATCGAATGCCTAACTGGGCCTTCGATTATCTAGTTTTACCCCTCGGAATTTATTTAGCCAGAATGACGGACGTGAGCATAGGCACAGTCCGGATCATTCTAATCTCCAGAGAAAGAAAGGTCCTAGCAGCCCTTCTTGGCTTTGTAGAAGTACTTCTCTGGCTCATCGTAATCACTCAGATTATGCGAAACCTAAGTAACGTATTCTGCTATATAGCATACGCAGGCGGATTTGCCACGGGCACTTTTCTCGGAATGGTGGTAGAAGAAAAACTGGCCTTAGGACATTCACTCATCCGTATCATCGTTCCGGAAAAAGGAGAAGAGATCGTCCAAAATCTGACCCAAGCAGGCTACCGTACCACTACATTGGAAGCTCAAGGGGCCAGAGGTCCGGTCAAAGTCATTCTATCCTTATTAAGAAGAAAGGACATCCCCATTGTGCTTGGAATACTGAAGAATACGGCGCCTGGGGCCTTTTATACGATAGAGAATGCTCGTAAGACAAGCGATCCGGAACTGTGGAAGACTTCCGGAGAAGAAGGAGAAAGTTTTGCCCGCATCCTATGGAGAAGGCAATCCAGGATCAGGAAATGATCCCGGATCTAGAAACAAAAAAGTCCCTTAGGCAGGGACTTTTACCAGGATCTTCTTAATTTCCTTATGCATGAAGGTAGGAAAGTTGAGACTATACTGAGGTAGTAAGAGTTTCCAATCGTCCTTACGGATGAATTTGCGGCAGCCAGTTGCCCCACAAGCACATTCGAAGGTCTGATCAAAGTTCACTACGAAGTTACCGTAGTCGATGGTAAGCTCTTCCCCAACTTCTATATCCCTTTTGGCTATAATATTGTCCGTTTGATCGTACCACATGTTCGGATCGCAGGAATGGTTCATAAAGTTGGAATGATTGATAACATATTCAGGTCCGGAAGGGCCGGTGACTAGGCCGAAGTCTACGTCATAGCCATATTTCATGAAGATTTCCTTTTCCTCTTCCGGAAGTTCATCAGCTTCCGAAACGGAGAGTACTTTCCATCCGAATTCCTCATCTTCGATCCATTCGCTATAGCTGAACAGTAATGTTCCCTTAGCAATTGGTTGAGAGGCGAAGATTCCGTTTTCCCCGAACTTGTTCGTGCGTCTTTCGATCATGCAAGATCAACCTGCTCTTCCCCATTAGGGGCAAAATTTTTATCAGTCAAGACCGAGATCGAAAAAACTTCAATTAAAAATATGAAATACCCCCTAGCTTGGCCCCTAAAAAAGAAAGACCGGTCCGGGCTCAGTCTTATTCATAATTGGAAAAAAATTTCAATCACCTCTGTCTGGTAGAAGATCGGAGATCAGTTCGTAGGTCCAGTCCCCGTACGGATCCTCATCCTTCTTCTCACTCTTGAGAGACCTCCAGTCCTTCCCCTTTCTTTCCATGACTAAAGAAGAAATTCTGAATAGAGAAGTACGGCCGCTCGCCTCTTCCAGTCTGGAACTGTCCCTACCTATTTCTAGAAAACAAGTCAGCGGAAAAATCCTGCTCCAATTTTCCCCCAAACCTAGGATGGCCTCTTCTAGATCTTCCGACTCCGGACCGAGAGCAAGTCTAGTAACGTCCACAAAGATAGGAAGTTCTCTGCCGGCGTGACCAAGAGCACCGGATCGGATCTCTTTACAGAAGTGAACCGCTTGTGAAAAATTTTCTGCGAAGCCCAACACTGCTGAAGAGCGATCATTGGAAATTCTGGAGATCATTCTTCCGAAACTGAGTCCGTCTTCCAGTCCCAGACTTCCTTTGGGAAGGATCAATATAGGTCGAACGTCTTTGCGGACCAAACGAAACAGGTACTTAACTAATGCGAAGGATTTATTTCTAGTCGGCTGGAACAAAGTCAGGAACATGTCTTCTTTTTATGTCGAACGAAACTTATCTTTCGTTTAGTATAATTTATCCGAAAGAAGAAATTCTATGTCGCATAAACGAATGCAATTTTTGTAAAATTCAAGAAAAGGAAAAACGCTTGAGTACATTTTGTGGATATGTAAGTTTCGGATTTGTTTTCTAAGGGAGGCACTGTCCGTTATGAGTGGTAAAAGATTTCTTTCTAAGATTGATCATCAAAAGATTCTCTCCACTCTTGAGGTTTCCGCCCAATCCAAAGTAGTCCAACCAAGTATCTTAGAAATAATACGTAAGACGCTATCTAAGGCTAAAAAGATAGATCAAAACCAAGTCCCCCAAGACTTGATCACTATGAACTCTAAATTCGTGCTCAGAGACTTAGGTAACGCAGAAGCATTCCAATTTACCTTAGTATATCCTGACGAATGTGCTGAAAATGCCCCTTCTAACGGTAAACTTTCCTTATTCTCCGCTCATGGTTCTGCAGTATTAGGCGCCAGAGTGGGCGAAGTAGTTCGTTGGGAGATTAACGGAATGGACAAATACCTAAGAGTCCAAGAACTACTCTACCAACCTACTGCTATTTAGAATAACCGTACAACCCTCCAAGCTCCTTGGAGAGAATGTCTTTATAATCTACTTCGCTTATCTGTCCGTTTCGGATATCATATACCCAACCGTGAATCTCCGGAAATCCATACTTAGCTAAAGCATTCTGTATCATCCCGGTCTTATATAAGTTCACTACCTGTTCTGCAACATTCAGGTGGATCAGTCTCTCTTCTCTTTCATCTTCCGGCAAAGCGTCCAATTCTTCCCTATGTTTTAGATACACATCCTTAATATGCGTGATCCAATTGTCTATAAGGCCGGCGGCCTTCCCCTGAAGAGCAGCTCTGACACCACCACAACCGATATGACCGCAAACAATGATATGTTTTACGTTCAATGCATCGATCGCATACTGGACCACGCTGAATAGGGACATATCGTCTACAGAAACCACGTTAGCGATATTTCTGGTCACGAAAATTTCCCCAGGATTTGTCTTAGTGATCACATTTACAGGAACCCTAGAGTCGCTACAACCTATGAACAATGTCTGAGGTGTCTGGCCTTCTGCATGTCTAGAGAAAAACTCAGGATCTTCCGCAGTCTTCTCCTCCACCCATTCTTGGTTATTTCTCAATAATTTTTGATAAGACTCGCTCATTTCTTTTTTCAAGGATTCGATATCATTTTCCATATTCGGTATCCCTCCTAGGATCACCGTAGTTCCCTTACGGTGGGCATTTTTTCTAAATTCGTGGATCAATTCTTTGATATCCTGATCCATATGAAGTGTTCTAGTCCCGTCTATCTCCAAGGTGATCCCAGAGGGTTGGCTTTCTAGGACCGCTTTGATCTTTGCCTTATGAAAGAAGCCTAAATTTTCTCCTAAAACGATCCTTCTAAACTTGCCGTGACGTTCTTCTCTATATATAGCAGTCCTATGATCCTCATATAGAACGAAAACCAAGGCCACCAAGATCCCGCAGAATGTCCCGATCAGAACATTAGTGAAGAATGTAACGACCACAGTTGCCAAAAATGGTAATAACTGAGAATACCCTTTTTGGAACATCAGGCGGAACATCTCCGGTTTTGCGAGTTTGAGTCCTGTAAAAGTCAAGATCGCAGCAAGAGACGCCAATGGAATGGTATTCATAAATTTAGGAAAAAGTAATACACTGATCCCTATCCAAGCTCCATGAAAAATGGCGGAAAATTTTGTCTTTGCGCCTGAAGAAACGTTTACTGAGCCTCTAACCACCACACTTGTGATCGGGATCCCCCCTGCGAGTCCGCAGGCCATATTTCCTAAACCCTGTGCGATCAATTCCTGAGACATAGGAGTTTTACGATTTTCCTCGTCCAGTTTATCTACTACTTCAACAGAGAGTAAGGATTCTAAAGAAGAAGCAAACGCGATCGTCAATGCCAAGGTCCATACAGGGCCCTGGTCCCAATAGGAGAAGTTCGGAAAATCCAGATGAGCGAAAAGTTCGGAAGGATTTTTAAAAATAGGAAGAGTGACCAAGTGGTCCTGACTCAAAGATCCTCCAGGCAGGAGATGACCTAAAAGTAAATTTGTAGAAGTTCCCAGAATGATCGCCACTAAAGAAGCGGGGATATATTTGAATTTTTTAGCAAAGTATCTATCCCAAATCCAAAAGGATAAAAGAGAGATCACTCCGATCACGAGTACGTTACTCTGTAAATTCCGGAAGGCATGTATGAGCAACATGAGAGAGTTTGTCTCTTTTACTTCATGAGGATCGTGATAGGATTCGTTTACGTCTTCTTTGGTGATATCGAATTCTTCTACCCCGAATTCCTCCACATCGTAACCGATCAAGTGAGGCAATTGTTTCACGACTAGAAGTAAACCGATCGCGACGGACATCCCCGCTACCGTAGCAGAAGGAAGATAAGCGGATAATGCTCCGGTTTTTAAGATCCCTAGCAAAGTTTGGATCATTCCTGCAATTAATAATGCGAGAAGGAATGCTTCGAAGTTTCCCAGGTCTCTGATACCCGAAAGAACGATAGCGGTCAAACTTGCCGTGGGCCCGGAGACACTTAAGGCGGATTTGCTGAAGGTTCCTACTACGATCCCACCTATAAAACCGGAAATAATCCCTGAAAATAAAGGTGCACCGGACGCATGAGCGATCCCCAAACAAAGAGGAATAGCCACCAGAAAGACTGCGATACTTGAAGAAAGATCGTAAGGAAGATTGGAAAGAAATTGTTTTGTTTTTAAATTCATTGATACTCGCATGGCGGGATCCATTCTAAAAAGAATAAAAACCGAGAATTGGAAACGGTTGATAAGTCCGTAACTTTTTCCGACGTCAGTCGAAAGTATCTATAAGCTACTGAAATTGATCTAGCTTGTCCTTACCAGGATTTTTTGAAAAAAATCAAAAGTCGAACAAGTGATAGGTAAGAATGTATAGATCAAAAATTTATAAAAAAAACGGAACGATGAGGAACCTTATGGGAATAAATTTGTTCAAACTTATAAGATTAGAATCCATACTTATAATATTCATAATATTTGGTTTTTCGAATATTCTTTTCTCTAAAGAAAATCCAAAAACAGAAACGGCTATTTTCGCAGGAGGATGTTTCTGGTGTATGGAAGGACCGTTCGAAAAACTACCCGGTGTCATATCCGTAATCTCAGGATACACCGGCGGAAAAGAGAAAAATCCCACTTATGAAGACGTAGGTTACGGAAGAACAGGACATAGAGAATCCGTACTGATCACCTACGATCCCAAAAAGATCGATTACGTAAAACTTTTAGATACGTACTGGAGACAAATAGATCCAACAGATCCCGGGGGACAATTCGCAGATAGAGGCAACCAATACAGAACGGCAATCTATTATAAGAACGAGGCGCAAAGAAAATTGGCCCAAGAATTTAAAGATAAGATAGAAGCTTCGGGAAAATTCTCTTCTCCGATTGCAGTAGAAATTTTGCCCGCATTAGAATTTTATCCTGCGGAAGAATACCACCAGGATTATTATAAGAAGAACCCTTCTCATTATAAACAATATAGGAAGGGTTCCGGAAGAGAGGATTATGTGATCAAGGTTTGGGGAGCAAAGTCTGATTGAAAAACGCAAAGCCTCAACAGCTATGCGTCTCTTTTATTCCCCGAGTAAACGGAAGAGGTAAATTGTTAGTCTTTGCAGTTTATCTCTTTCAGGACCTGGGATCTCTTTTTCTAGATCGATAGTTTTTCTATAGATCGATTTAAGATGGTTTTTCATCGTCCCAGGATGGATACCTAAGTCTTCGCTGATCCGACTCTTATCTTTACCGGAAGCAATTCCCGCACAGATCTCTGTTTCTTTTTTGGTGAGTTTCGTTTTATCTCTTAAAATTCCGATAAGGGTTTCTCGATCCATACCTTCATATTTTCTGAAAGTGTCGGATGGAGATTTGGAAAGATCCAGATTATTCTTTGCTTCTCCCGATTCGGAAAATTCAGAATTAGCAAGGATAGTGCTTAAGAAGCTGGAAACTTCTCCGTTACGGTCTTTGATCGGCAAAACGTTTTGTTTCCAATCTTTTACAAAACCGTTTTTAAGATTCGAGTTAGCGATGGAAACCGAACCTTGTAGGACAGATTCCCAAAACTCATCGTAAAAAGTTTTAGATGCTCCCATCCCGGATTGAAATGCTTTAGGAGTTTTTCCTATAAGTTCATTCTCTTTTAAGCCGGAAATTTTTTCGAACTGTTTGTTCACCGCAAGGATCACACCTTCTTTATCGGTTAAAAACATTCCGTTCTGGGATTGTTGGAACGCTTTGTATAAAGCTTCCTTCTTCCCCGCTTCCGATTCTTTATCTTCCGTAAATACGAATAGATAAGACATCTCCGGCATTAAATAAGCGTGTTGTTTTGTCTGAAGGAAACTTCCGTCCTTCTTCATTAAATGAAGTCCTCTTCCTTCAAACTCTCCCGACTTGCTTACATTAGGTAGTATAACTGTTTCGAAATATTTTTGATCCGTTTCTGAAAGAAAGTCAGTAAGACTCATACTCTTAGCGGATTCTAAAGTAGCGATACTAAGGATCTTCTTTCCATTTTCGTTAATATGAAGAATCCTTCCGTTTGAATCGCAAATTAACAAAATATCGGGCATACTTTCTTGTGTTTGAATAATTTCTTTAACGTTTTCCAAGCTTAGATCCATCCGATTCGTTTTGTTTCTAAAGAAACCGCTCGATTCTTTTCGAAAAGATTTCTCTCTTATTAATAACTTAAGACATGTATTTTTAAAAAAATCCTACAAAGCATTCCTAGAATACCAGGAAGAAGCTTCACTGTTAAATGAAGATCCCTAACCTTCACTGGATTATGTGCACTTGATCATGGAAATTCCTTAAGCTAATTGTTGCAAAAGAAAGGCAAACCAACTCGAAGTCACTGTATCAATCTCTACAAAGTTCCTAAATCGAAAGGATTACTTTCTTGCAGAATCATCCTGCCCTGGGAGATTTTAAAGTTATGAGCGATCTGAAACTTGTAATTGGAAATAAAAACATCTCCTCCTGGTCTTTCCGCCCATGGATCCTACTCACTCAATTCGGAATTCCTTTCGAAGAGATCTCTTTAAAACTATTCACACCTGAATATGCTGCCGTAATCGATAAGTATTCTCCTTCTAAAAAAGTGCCCGTGCTCAACGACGGAGACCTAAGAGTTTGGGACAGCCTTAGCATTGCGGAATATTTGGCAGAAAAATATGCGGAGAAGGGACTCTGGCCCCAAGATCAAATTGCAAGAGCCATGGCAAGATCAGTAACAGCGGAAATGCATTCCGGATTCACCGGCTTAAGATCCAATCTAAGCATGAACTTTCATGGCAGAAAGTCGGACTTCTCCCCTCCGGAAGATGCAAAGAAGGACATAGATAGGATCCAAACCCTTTGGGAAGAATGTTTGAGCTCCTACGGCGGCCCATTCTTATTCGGCAAAAACTTCTGCATTGCAGATGCATTCTACGCTCCGGTAGTTTCCAGATTTATAACGTACGGAGTAAAACTGGGGCCTAAGGCAAGCGAGTATGTGCAAACCATCTCTAATTTATCTTCTTACAAATCCTGGGGAGAAGGAGCTAAATTAGAGATCACCTAAGATCTTTTGTAGGACTTCCAACAAGATACAAACATAATTTTGCTTGTTTTTTGATTAGTATTCCTTAGGATTCTATCCTATGAATTCCAAGAAAAGAGGCACGGAAGAATTGCCTCCTAGTAGATTCGATAAGATCCAAAGGGAAGTCTGGCTAGAAGATAGGTTGGATTTAGGGGAGGAGTCCTCCCCTTCCACTCAATTCTTTTGGGAAGATTCCAAATCTGTTCTCACTCGTAATAAATCGCCGGACATTCCATTCGATGCAAGTATCAATCCATATAGGGGTTGTGAGCACGGATGCATTTATTGTTTCGCAAGACCAAATCATTCTTATGTGGATCTTTCTCCGGGACTGGACTTCGAAACAAAAATATTCGTTAAAAAGGATCCGGCCAAACTTCTAGCGGAAGAATTAAGAAAGAAAAAGCAGGCCCTCGAGCCGATCACAATTGGAACCGCCACAGATCCATACCAGCCGGGAGAAAGGATCTATAAAAACACAAGATCTCTCTTAGAGGTTTTGTTGGAATTCAAACAACCTGCCGCAATAATCACTAAGTCATCTCTGATCCAAAGAGATACGGACATTCTTTCCGAAATGGGAAAATTAGGAATTTTGAAAGTGTTTCTTTCTATCACTACTTTGGATAAGGAGCTTTGGTCCAAGTTGGAACCTAGGGCTCCAGCTCCGGCAAGAAGAATGGAAACTCTACGCAAACTTACCGATGTTGGAATTCCAACAGGCGTATTATTCGCACCAGTAATTCCTTTTATCAACGACTTCGAAATGGAACATTTACTGGAACAAGCATCTTTATCAGGTGCAGAATCGGCCGGAATGGTATTCGTCAGATTACCGTTCGAAGTGGCGCCTCTATTCGAAGATTGGCTTACAAGGCATTTCCCGCTCAAAAAAGAAAGAGTTCTCAAAGTCATCTCTGAAGCCAGAGGAGGAAAATTATACAAAGCCACTTGGGGAGAAAGAATGAAAGGAGAAGGAAATTATGCGAAACTTCTCCAAAAAAGATTTTCCATCTGTATCAAAAGATTCGGGCTCGCAAAAAGAAGGGAATTAAGGACCGATTTGTTTGCAGTCCCTTCTCGTTATCTTTTAAAAAAGAAAAAACATGAGGAATTCCTACCGGGGCTCTTTCCGGAATAAGGGCAATAAGCCAGTACAGCCATTACGTTCGTTCGAAATAATAGAAAGAAAGAATCGGATAGGATAGAAATTTCCTTCCCCATTTTTCAGACAGATCCGATATTTACCGAATGAATTGGGAACAAAACTACCATCTGGAAGACGGAACCTTCGTAGGAGCAGGCGACGTATCCATCTACTATAGAGCCTACCGTGCAAAAGAAGCAAACAATCCCAGGACTTTAGTAGTCCATCACGGGATCGGGGAACACGGAAAAAGATACGACAATTTGCTCGAAGCGCTTTCCGGAAAAGGATATAATGTTTATCTAATAGATGCTCGCGGCCACGGAAAGTCCGGTGGAAGCAGAGGAGTAGTTACTCATTTTAACCAATTTTTAGCGGACTTGGACAGATTGATCAGTATCGCAAAACAAAAAGAAGGAACGAAACAAGTCACTCTGATGGGGCACTCCATGGGAGCATTGATCGCTTTGTTTTACGCAGGAGAACCTTCTCACCAAGCAAGCTTAGATAGACTTGTTCTGAGCGGACTGCCTATCGCAGTAAAAACGGACTTAGTCATGAATATCAAAAAAGGTGCAGGAAGCCTACTCGCAGGCGCATTCCCGACTCTTACCGTTCCAACCGGATTGGATGTAAACGCTTTGTCCAGAGATAAGTCTGTTGTAGAAGCGTATAAAAAAGATCCTTTAGTTCACGGTTCTGTTGGAGCTTACTTAGGAGATTTCCTTTTGAATTCTAAAGAAAAAGCCTTGGAGAAAGCGGCTCGGATCAACTTCCCAGTCTATCTATTCCACGGAAAAGAAGATTCAATCGCACTTTCTGTCGGAACAGAAGAAGCTTTCAAAGTCATACCTTCTTCAGACAAATCCATGAAAATTTACGAAGGCCTTTATCACGAAACCATGAACGAACTTCCCGGGGACAAAGCAAAAGTTTTGGGAGATCTGGTGAACTGGCTACAGACTCATTGAGAATAAGGGGAGAATTCTCCCCTTAACCAGTCGGCATTTTCTCAAATGACTGCAACGAAGGATCGATTGAATCCCAAGCCAGTCCGCGAACTTTATAAGTAAGTGTATGCGGTGCAAACCGACTCGGCTCATCTAAACTTCCCGCATGGACTGCGATCAAGTCCGGCATTGCGGCAAAGCGCAGATATACCGGCGTTCCGCATACTGGGCAGAAAGAGTGTATCTTCTTATTGCCACTGTCGCCCGCAACTTCCCAGTGAGTCGCCTCACCTGAAATTATCATCTCAGCTCGTGCCGGAAAGGTCAGATAGGAGCCATGACCAGTGCCACTTCTCTTCTGGCAATCAAGACACTGGCAATGATTCTGGAAGATGGGTTCGTGATTGGTTGTATAGCGGATTGCGCCGCAAGCGCATCCGCCAGTATAAGACTTGGTCATGAAAGACTACCGCTGGCAGCAGACTTAGGCTTAGCAAAAACATCGATGCCCTTTCCCGTTTCTAACAGCGACTTCAGACTGGAAAGAACGATCGGCCAACCTTGTTGGATACCCTTTGCCATTCCACTTCCTGCTTCGAGTTCGTCATGGATGACGGTCAACCGAACCATATCTTCGTATTCCTCGACATTGAACGTTACACGGCTATAGCTTTCCGGATCGGAAGCTTGCGAAGGACTCGCCCAGCTGATAACCAAACGTGTAGGAGGAACAACCTCGACGACCTTACCGACTATATTAACAGTGCGCTCCTCATTATTACGCACATGTTCCCATGAGGATCCGGGCTTCCAGTCGGAGATATTCTCATGGCCCCAGTACAGCTTCGCGATCTCAGGCTTTGTGATTGCCTCGAATACTTTTTCCGGCGTCGAGCGGATATACGTTACATAAACGAAGCTCGTTTTCTCTTTACTCATTATTCTCTCCTTCAAGTTCCTTCTTCAGGTCGTGCAGCAGACTAAGCCGCTGTTGTTCGAATTTCCGCACCCACCTCTCGTAAACCTCGTGCAGAGGAACCGGGTTGATGAAATGTAACTTCTCCCGGCCACGCCAAACTGTGCTCACCAGATTGGCAGCCTCGAGAATCCCAAGATGCTGAGTGGTCGATTGCCGTGCTATGTCCAAGTGCTCGCATAATTGGCTCAAAGTTTGGCCGTTCTTTTCGTATAGAAGGTCGAGCAGCTTTCTGCGTGTCGGATCTCCCAGCGCCTTAAAAACATTATCAGCGTCCATTCGTTGCGTTTGTAAAAATAACATGCAGGTAAATACCTGCATGTCAAGCAAAATACTCGAAAATTACCGACCAATCGATTGATAAATCGATCGACCATGTGGACAATATTGAAGGCACACTAGCAAAACGGAGAATATAAGAAAATGACAGTAAAACGAATGGACAATGTCAGTCTCGTTGTCGAAGACCTTGAGGCTACGATTGCTTTATTCACCGAACTTGGCTTAGAATTCGAAGGACAAATGAGAGTCGAGGGATCTTGGGCCGATCATGTAGTTGGACTTGAGGGCATGCAAGTCGACATCGCAATGATGAGAACTCCGGACGGACACAGTCGCCTGGAACTGTCGAAGTTCATCAGACCGAAAGCCATACAGCCGGAACCTAAGAATCCTCCTGCAAATACTTTAGGATATCTTCGTGTTATGTTCGCTGTCGAAGATATTAAGGACGTTATGACTCGTCTCGAACGTCATGGAGTCAAACTTGTCGGTAAGCTCGAACAATTTGAAGATAGTTACCTTCTTTGTTATTTACGTACCCCTGAGGGTTTTATCATCGCACTTGCAGAGGAACTTAAATGAAAACAACGGAAAACCATAAGATCTATACAACTTCTTTCGCTAGCGTTTATCCCTTGTATGTTAAAAAGGCGGAAAGAAAAGGGAGAACAAAAGCAGAAGTTGATAAGATTATTTTTTGGCTCACTGGATACGATCCTAAAAGTTTTCAGAAACAACTTAAGAATGAAGTCAATTTCAGAGATTTTTTTGATCAGGCACCTCATCTCAATGAGAACGTTTCTTTGATCAAAGGAGTTATCTGCGGCTATCGTGTCGAAGAGATTGAAGACAAACTTATGCAGAAGATCCGTTATCTTGATAAGTTGGTCGATGAATTAGCTAAAGGAAAGGCTATGGAAAAAATCCTCAGAGGCTCGAATCAATAATTAAAACCTACACTAAGTCGCAAAGCAATCTTGGAGTGATACTTCAAAGAAGCTTGTATCGTCTCCGAAATTCTTCATTTGGGATCCTTTCTTCCCCAGCTCGTCGAAGATCGGTCAAGAGTCCATTGACAAAGTGCATTTCGATCTCTCCCTTGTGTTTGGCAGGCACAGCCCCCCTATATTCACAATCAAAGAAATCTTTTATTAGTTCATATGTGGCACCGGAAACATTGATACGCCCCGGAATACCGGATGATTCGCAGCGGCTAGCAATATTGACTGTATCGCTCCATACGTCGTATGCAAACTTTTTCTCGCCTATAACGCCAGCTACCAGATCTCCTGAATGAATGCCAAGACGAAGTTCCCAGTATGGTAGACCTTGGTTCGCCTTGATTTCTTTCATTTGATTCATGAAGGCCTGGATTTCAAGAGCGGCCATTACACAGTCGATCGCGTGCGTCCTGCTCGACTCCGGGATCCCACCCGCAAACATATAGCTATCTCCGATTGTCTTGAGCTTCTCTAGATTGTGTCTTTCCATTACGCTATCAAAATAGGAGAAGCAGCGGTCGAGCTCCGCGACGAGTTCCGTGGGCGATAGAGTCTCCGCAATCTGAGTGAAACCCTTGAAGTCGGTAAAACAAACCGTTGCACTGCGATGCAATCGAGGTTCAGAAACTCCCTTCTCTTTCAACTCTTGGGCGATTTCTTCCGGCAATATATTAAGAAGTAATTGCTCCGACTTTTTATGCTCTTCCGTTAACTTTGCTTCTGCGGAATCTACCGCCTTCACAAATTGGTAAATAATCAGAACGAAAAGAACGCATAGTAGTACCAGAGGGGGCATAAGATACTCGGCCGGTACTACCCATCTCGGTGGACCGAATATCGCATCCCCGCCTAAAACTTTATAATAATACTGGCTAAAAAGAAAAAGCCCTAAAGGCAAAATAGAGATTACGACCCTTACAGTATTAAACTTCTTAGAGATCATTAGAAACGACAAAATAGAAGTAACTAGAAACCCTAACGGTGCAGGATCATCCGCTTGAGACATTGTCAGCGCTAAAAGGTGATAATTAACAGCGACTAATGTAATTACCGCAGATAAATTATAATAATGTAATCTTAATAAATAAAATGCAAATAGTAACGGAATGATAAGAAGGAAATAATGGATAAAAGAGAAGGTATGGGTTTCAGGAGGTTCATTAAAATATATTGAGACAAGCAGTAGTGTCGGGATCACAAGCATACTCAATTGAGTATAAAATGTAGTTCGGACCGGCCTTGCTTCGGATTGAGTCAGACCACTAATGATTTTTTTACATTGAAACCATTCTCGTATCGCATAATATATATTATTTACTTTTTTCATCACGAATTCACCTCCTTTCCATCTTCTAACGTGCTAAGTCTTGTAATTGTTTAACCTTCTGGTCCTTTTCCGGAGACTCGTACGCTTTTAAGGAGAATGTATTCAGATTATATTCCTTAGTAGTATAGTTTTCCTTATAAGGAGCGACTAACTCTTTATCAGGCTCTGTGGTTTTTGCGGCAAGGATCCTTCTCATTCCTTCTTCTCCTTGCCCGAACCAATCCGGATCTACTGCAAGGTTTACCCTATGGCCTCTCAATTGGGTCAAAGCATAAGGGCCCTCGTATCCGCTTTCTCGGATCAACTTTCCAAAAAACAAAAACTCCACTTCTTGTCGTCCGGCGCTCAATTTTCCGTCAAAGCTTGCCCAAGCAATAGGATCTCCATTGCCCGCATTTACAAGGTTTGCTTCTAAATGATAATTTCCGGCCTTAAATACGTTCACTCCTGTTTTTATGCTCAAAGAACCGTCTTTAGGAACATCCAAAAAGTAACCACTCCATTCCGCAGGTAAATAAGGAGAAGAGAAGAAGGAAGACAGAACTTTACCCTGTTTTTTTTCCTTTCCATATTCGATCTCCACTTCTAGGAACATATCTCCCCAATCCTTGTAAGTGGGTCTCCATTCGAATGTAAAAACATTATCCTTTGCATGGGCGTCCCCATCTATTCCCTTATCGTTTCCATCAGGAGGCAAGGCCACGAATTTGTTACCATCGAATTCCTTCCAAAGCTTCACATTACGAATACTTAATGGAGCTTTTTCGAAATTACTCGTATTAAAACATTCTAAGGTGATATGGAGAGGATCCTTCACGCCGATCGCCGCCCATTGTAAAGGTTGTAATTTACAGGAATAACCGTTTGGCTTTTTGTCCTCAGGTTTATCCACCATTGGGATCGGAGAGATTTGTATAAAATAAGGATTCGTTAGATCTTCATTATATTTGGTCAAAGGCCTGGAGTTAGGCGGATATTCGGACCATTCTAAATAATCTTTTAAAATTTTTTCGGGGGGGATGGATTCATCCAAACTTTCCAAAAAGTTAGAATTATCCGCTGCGGAACCACCACCAGGTGGACTTCCTTTCGCCATCCATTCAGCTTTCGCTTTTTTTTCTTCTTCCGACAAGAACCAACCGTTCTCTTCAGCCTCATCCCTTAATAGATAGAAAACCAAGGCAGCAGCAATTGCGACTCCAAGGTAGATAAAAATTTTTTTTTGACTCATCTCTAGTTTTTCAGTGCCCAGTACAGGCTCACCTGTATATGAAATAGGGAACCCTTTCTCAACCTTTATTTTAAGAATCTGGAAAGGAGAAATTCACTAATCCTTTTGGACTAGTTTTATTAGAACGGATTCTTTTCAGTTCGATTGTTTGATTTGCCAATCTTCTTATTTCTCACTTACAAATCCTTATAACAATTATTTGGAAATAAATTGTAACTAACACTGCACGCTATTGTAGCGTACGCTATACATTATGATTCAATAATATAGTTATTCGATTCTATCATTTTTTACATTCTACCCGTTATGTTAAAAAAAGTCCAATCACTTGACTCAGAAAGCCACTTAGCTCATACTTGTAGACCGGGAAAATCAAAAGCTAAGGTTTTGGTTTTCCCTAAAGATCGGAGAATAGAGAAGATGAAAAATTGGAAAAGTATGGTATTGGGATGTGTTTTCGCATCGTTGTTTGCTGGTTCGCTTTCTGCGCAAACCTACACGGTTTTCATTCACGGAAAGTCTGACAGCAACCACAACGGAGTGGGAACTACTGACGTGAATAACTATTGGGGAAGCGCACCGAACTCTGTGTCCGGAGCTAAAATTTTCGTCGGTTACGACGGAACTACTGACCCAAGAACTTATGGATCGGCCAGAGCTCAGACCAATGTCACTACGGGCTTGAATACATATTGCAAGGGCTCCAACTCCTGCAAGATCGTATGTCATAGCGCGGGTTGTTATGCGATAGAGTATTGGTTATCTAATCTGGGAGCCACTGCAGCGAGCAAAGGTTATAACTTAACTAAAGTTACTGCTTTAGCTTCTGCTTCCGGTGGATCCGAGCTTGCTTCCGCTCTGAATGGTGTTACATTCGGATTCGGCGGCAACGCAATGGATAAATCCCTGATCGTTGGTACCGCTCGCGGCGCTTACAACCACAACAACACTGCTGGTATCACTGTATACCAAGTACCAGGTTATAAAGGTATGGCTGGTGCTTCCCTGATTCTTCCAGGCGAGGACGATTACGCAGTCGCTTTCCATTCTTCCTGTGCTTATAACAAGTCGGGCGGAGTTAGCGTTTGTCAATCTTCGTTGACTCAGAGCGAAGGTATTTGGCCGTTCAACTCGAACGTAACCTATACTCAGTTCCAAGGTCACACGAGAGCTCCTTCCGTAGGATCCTCAGGGTTATACTTGAACCACAGTGAATTGAAAAACGAAGGCTGGAGATAATCCAATCCAAAGTAGCGCGTCGAAAAACCGGCGCGCTATCGTTTATGAAAATCTTAAGTATTTTACTCTCCTTATTTATATTCCAGTGCTCCCAAATACAATGGAGACCCGCAAGCCTTGCGGTAGAAAGAGGCTGGTCCGAAACCGGCAAAAACATAGTTCAAACAGAAGTGATCTACGAAGAAAAGGATGCATGGAATCCTTTGAGTGGGACCACTCACAAAAAGAATTACAGAACTAAATTCAGGATTTATGAAATATCAGGTCCCGGGAACGATTCCGGAGATCCGCCAATTTATTCTTATGAAATAGGATCTTGGACATTACCTGGATCGGTGTATTTTCATTCTGCAACCAACCGTTTATTTTGGATCCAAGGCTCAAACGACGAGTATGGTGGAGCTATACGTTTCCCTGCGGTTTGGTCTCCGAAAGGATTTCATTCTTTCGAACCTAAAAATTTCCAAAGAGAAGACCAGACTATCTTTCAATTCGTACCTTCTCCAGACGGAGGAAAGGCAGCAATTATATTAGGAAAATTGAAATCGGATCTGGAAATTGAGTCCCCTACTTTGATCATAGCCGACGTGAACGGACAATCTTCTTCTTATGATAGATCTTATTTCGAGTTCCAATTAGCAAAATGGGAAGAAACTCCGGAATTCAAGATCCGTTGGTCGGAAAATTCGGATCTTCTGTACATTCGAGTACAAGACAAAGTTTTTAGAACGAACGAAAAAGCCAAGAAGTTGGAAGATGCGAAAGAATTCCCGGTTTGTTTTTATCCGGCTTCGAGTTTCGGACCAGTGGGGATCAGTCCGGGAGGAAAAGGAGGAGATTCGGATATCGCCAGGGATATGGAGCCTCCTCCATTCAAACGTTATAAGGACAAACCCTTGGTCAAAAGTTTAAACCAGACCAAGGATTGCAGCCAATAACTTCGGAAGATTATTTTCCGCGCGCCGTCGCCTTTCTTCTTTCTCTTATAAACTCGATCACTGCAGGCATTACCGAGATGATTATGATCGCGAGAATGACAATCTTAAAGTTCCTTTGAACGAATTCAAGGTTTCCGAATTTATACCCGCCGAACAAGAAGATAGCAATCCAAACCACTCCGCCTATTATATTATATAAAATGAATTTAGTATAAGTCATACTTCCGATCCCTGCTACAAAGGGAGCGAACGTCCTAACTATAGGAATGAACCTTGCAATGATAATTGTCTTTCCACCGTATATCTCGTAAAAACGGTGAGCCTTTTCCAAGTGCTTTTTATTTAAGAAGGGAACCTTCTCCTTTGCAAGGATCTGTTCTCCAGCCAAATGACCGATCGCGTAATTGACTGTATCTCCTAGGATTGCAGCAATGATCAGAAGGATCAGCAATGTCCCAAGATCCAAACTTCCTCTAGCTGCAAATGCGCCCAAAGCAAAGAGCAAGCTATCTCCCGGAAGTATAGGAGTTACAACAAGACCGGTTTCACAAAAAATGATCAAGAATAGGATCAGATAGATCCAAGTGCCATAAGCAACGATCAAAGCATCCAAATGATTTTCCAGATGCAAAAAGAAGTCCAAAAGATATTTGATAGTTTCCAATTTCAGCTCCGAAAGTCAGATTCAAGGGCTAGGCGAGGAAGTCAAATGTTAGAACGTACTTCCGGAAATAGACCTGCTTGGTCTGGGCCTTGTTTATAAATTTTTGTAGGATAGTTTAAACGGATTTTTTCGGAGGAAACTCCTCTTTTGTCGGGTCGTATCCTGGCGTCGAATTCCACTGGATCACCCTGTTTCAGATTCTGCTTTCTGAAACGATATGAATAATAAAAATCTTGAGCGTATATAACCTTTCTACCGGAAACCAGCAGTTTTATGTCTTTGATCAAGATCCTTGCTTTTTCCGGATTGGGATCGGTCGAGATAGATTCCACAATCCCTCTGAATCTGGTCCTGATTTTAGGCAAGTTTTGGAGATCGTCTTCCACGCCTTTCATCCGTTAGACCAGTTCAAATCGAAAGAATAGTTTCGTACATTCGTTTTTCATTGTCGCCCATTCCGATTTTGGAAGATCGGGAAACGTTCCTAATCCAGACTTGGTCCAACTATAGACAGGTCCTACGGAGATTTATATGACCAGGTTTCAATTTTTGACCAAAAGTTTGAGTTTGTTTGCCCTTCTTTCCTTGAGCTTGCTCGCGGGGACGGGTTGTTACACGAATATTCGCCCCGGAGAGGCAGGACTCAGATACCACCCTTTATCGAGCGGGCTGCAAAAGGACCTACTGACAAATGCAATTTATTTCTACGCTCCTTGGAATGATGTAGTATTGTACCAAACCCAATGGACCTCCTACAAAGAAAAAGTGGACGTTCTTACCAGGGACGATTTGACCATTAACGTTGTGGCCGCAGTCATTCTGAGACCTGTTCCAGGAGAAATCTTTAATCTTCAAATAGAAATAGGTCCGGATTATTACGAAAAAGTGGTACGTCCTCAATTCAGGACATCAGTTCGTAATGCTTTATCCGCCTATAGTATGATCAAAATTTCTAAGGAAACTCCTAAGGTCTCTCAGGATATTCGCCAAGCTTTAGGAGAAAAGTTAAGAGGAAAACATGTAGAAATAGATGATGTGATCATAGACGATATTGAATACAGCCGTCCAATCCTGACTGCGATAGAGGGTAAACTTACCAAAGAGCAAGAACAAGAACAGATGAAGTTCGAGATCAATATTGCGAAGAAGGACGCAGAAATCACAGTGATCCACGCGGAAGCGAAAGCAAAATCCACTGTGATCGAAGCAGAGGGAACCGCCCAAGCAACTGTGATCGAAGCTCAAGCAAGAGCCAAGGCCCAGAAGATGATCGCAGCCCAGTTGACTAAACAATATCTGCAACTAAAAGCTTTCGAAAATCCTAATACGAAACTTCTGTTTGTTCCGACCGGAAAGGACGCTCTTCCTATGATCATCAATACTCCAACGGACGGTCCCAAGCCTATAGATCTTCCTCCTTCCGGAGATAAATAAAGAAGAAGGTCCTCTAATTCCAAAATTTACGCGCGCTGAATAAGATCCGGGAAACGGTTCTATATGAACCTTTCCCAATTCAGCGAAGCCCAAAAAGAGATCATTGATGATCGTTCCAGATTTTTACAAGTCATAGCCGCCGCAGGCTCAGGAAAGACTAGTACCTTAGTAGGAGTAGTACAAAACGAACTCTCTCAAGGTACAAGCGGAGAAGAAATACTGGTCTTAAGTTTTACCCGCAAAGCGGCAGGAGAGATCAGAGAAAGAATCAAAAAGAAAACGAATGATGGATCGGTAAGAGTACATACATTTCATGCATTCTGCCTGAGAGCATTGATCACCTGGCATCCCGATTTTCGGAACAAAAGACCTTCTATTCTAACCTCTTCCGAAAAGAACCACTTTTTTAGAGAATGGTTCCGTAAAGAATCGGATATCATCGGTGGAGTCCCCTACGAACTTTTGATCGGAGGCTCCACGTTACCTTCTCACTTCCCGCAAACTTGGAAAAACCCATTGCTGGAAGATTATAAAATTTTCAAACGAAAACAAGGGAAACTGGATCTGGACGATCTGGTAACGATCTTTTTGGATTCTTTAGAAAACGGCGAAGTTTGGACCGAAATCCCTAAACAAAGTTTAAAAAGGATCTTGGTGGACGAATTCCAAGACACGGATCCGGAACAACTTAGATTTTTAAAATTACTTTCGGAACGATCCAGGATACTAGTAGTAGGAGACGATAGCCAAGGAATATACTCATTTAGAAAAGCGGATATATTCAATTTTCTGAATTTTCCGGAGATGTTCCAGCCATGCACTCGAAAATTCCTGAACACAAATTATAGATCTTTGCCAAAGATCGTGGATACTTCTTCCATTCCTATCTCCAAAAATAAGAACAAAATCGAAAAGAAGGTAATCGCTCATAGAAAAGGAAAAGCTATCGTTTCCAGGATCAAAATCGATAAGATCCCTGAATTATTTGCCTATTTGGGAGAATTGTATAAGCGAAGTGGAGGAGAATTGAGAATATTATGCCGTTCTAATCATAGAATACGAGAATACTTGCGAGTAGGAGTTCCACCTGAACTATTACTTACGATCCATTCAGCCAAAGGTCTGGAATTCCATACTGTGATCGTGGATTTAGCGGACGGTTGGAATCTTAGGAAAGATTCTCCCGAACAAATCAAAGAAGAAGAACATAGAGTCCTGTATGTTGCGCTTTCTAGAGCCAAGGATTGTCTCATTATCCTAGGTAAAAGAACGGGTTCAGGTAGAGAAACAGCCGAAGACTTATTTTTCTCTTATTTTAAGAGAGATATTCCCATCTTAAAACCTTGAATCGGAGAATTATTTTAAATCCCGATCTTTTTCTGCAACAAAGCGAAAACGATCCGCTCTCATCTAACAATCCGGAAATAAAACTTCCTGCTGAAGGAAACATAGGATAAAAGATGAAAAAGAATACAGAAATGAAAGAAACTCTTGGAAGTGTTAGGGAGATTATCTCCGATAGCAGCTTCGACAATCCTACTTACCTGGGGATCGCTTATTTTATCCGAGATCTATTTTTCTTCTCGGTCACTATGTTCCTGCTTTGGAACGTCGATACTTGGTATTATCTTCCTTTTCTCTGGGTATTCGCAGGTTTGAGTATCGCTTCTCTTTTTATTATCGGACACGATGCTTGTCACGGAGCGTTATTCAAAAGTGAAAGAGTTTCCTATTGGATCGGACAGATCGCAATGCTGCCTTCTTTGCACGCTTATAACCAATGGGGATATGGACATAATAGAGTCCATCACGGACATACGATCAAACTAAAAGGTGATTTCGTGTGGCATCCTGTAACTCCGGAACAATATAAAAATTTCGGAATATTCAGAAAAGCATTCCATAGACTTGCCTGGTCCGCTTTCGGAGGAGGAATCTATTACTTGGTAGAAATCTGGCTGAAAGGAATGGTCCTTTTTACGGCCCCTATGAAAGAAGCTCTCAGAGATAAATTGCTGATGCTTACTTTTGCATTAGGTTCTGCAGGTGCAGTTTTTTATTTCGGCGGTAATACCCCTAACGGATTCGATCTAGGATTAGGAACTTGGTTTTTCCTAAAAGTATGGCTTCTTCCTTTTATCTCTTGGAACTATTTCATCGGAATCACCGTATATGTGCATCATATTCGTCCGGAAGTTCCTTGGAAAGATGCGGAAGAATGGACTCCTTTTTACGGACAAATGAGAGGAACCGTAAATTATCATGTTCCGAAATTTGCAAACTTCTTCATGCATAATATTTTCATTCATTCTCCTCATCATGTTCATATGAAGATCCCTTTCTATAAATTAGGTCAGGCGCTGAAAGAAATCAAAGCGCATTACGGAGCGTACGTGGTAGAAAGGAAATCCGTTTTAAAAGATTATATAGAGTCCACATCCAAATGTAAGCTTATGGATACAGAAACCGGAAAATGGATGACTTACTCGGAAGCATTTAACGATGAGGATGAGTCAGAACCTGAACTGGAAACGGCTGCCACTTAAAAATTTCTCTCTAAAACGATTGGGAATTGATTTTTAAAGGGAGCCAGCAAGTCTGATTTCCAGAATGAAATTTTTCCTGATCGAATTAGAATATTTAGTACCCCTCGAAAAATTAGATCAAACGGTTCCGGCCCATAGAGAGTTTTTACAAACCTTATATGATGTTGGGACCCTTCTTCTTTCCGGACCGAAAGAGCCAAGAAACGGCGGAATGATCATCGCAAAATCGATCTCTTTAGAAAAGATCAGCGAGACAATGAAAGAAGATCCTTTCGCAAAACTAGGTTACGCAAATTATAAATACACGGAGTTCCATCCGGTAAAACACCAGACATTCCTAAAAAGTTGGTTAGAAGGCTGAAGAAAAAAACCGCCTCCCGACTCCTTTCGGAGCACGGGAAGCGGGGAGCAAAGTGATTGGATGGGTGCTAGATAGTTATCAGAGCCGCGTTCGCAAGCTCGTATCCGCCAGTTTGGTCAGGATGAAAATCTTTTTTGAAATATAGAAGTGCAGCGCTAAAAAGTTGAGGATACAAGATCCTTCCGATCTTGCGTGCAGACTTCATGTCTTGGAAATATTTACGGAATCCTACTTTCTTATCCGTGAGTAAGAACCAATGTTGCAGGCTTAAAGCGTATCCCCAGAACATGAAGGATGCTACTATGAATCCCATGATCCTTAGGAAATGACTCTTAGAAACAGTTTGGAGAACGTCATACGCTACAGACTTATGCTCGATCTCTTCGCAAGCATGCCAAAGAAGTAGACTTCTCATTTCACCGTAAGCGTCGTCATGAAAATTATGACGGATAGAAATTTCAGCCATACTAGCTGTATAATGTTCTAACCCTGCTGTTACCGCAAGTTTCAGTTTTTTACCGAAGAAAAATTCGAATACAGGCAAAAAGAAACTGAAAGCAGTCCATTTATAGACCTTCTCCATAAGAGTGATAGGTCTTCCTTGGCCTTTTAAGATCTCTAGGATCTTTTCGTGTTCTTTTCCATGTTGGACTTCCTGTCCTATAAAGGATTTCACTCTAGAGGAAAGACCCGGATCCTTCACTTGGTCAGCAAAAGCTTTTACACTCTTGATAAAAAATCTTTCTCCTTCCGGAAATAGGATATGATAGGCATTCACCGTATGAGTCATGAACGCGTTATTTGCGATATAATGATCCGGCAAATTTTCCAGACCTTCGAAATTCATCTTACGAACAGTAGGAGAATTTGCATCTATTGATTTTAAATTTCTATTCTTAGTTTGGGTACTCATTGTATTCTCCTCTTAAATAGTTGCTAAGGCAGCGTTTGCGAGATCATAGCCGCCGGTTTGGTTCGGATGAAAACCAGGTTTGAAATATAAGAAAGCTAATTTTCCGACTTCTATAACGATCAAGCGAGCATAAGAACCTGCGGAGATAAGATCGGAGAAATATCTTTTAAATCCGATCTTAGGATCAGCAAAAATAAACATATGCTGTAGGGTAAGTGCGTATCCCCAGAACATAAGAGAGGCTACGATAAAACCTAAAGTTCTTAAAAAATAACTTTTAGAAACAGTTTGAAGAACGTCGTAAGCGACAGACTTATGCTCTATCTCTTCACAAGCATGCCAAAGTAGAAGATTTCTCATTTCTCCTTCCGCTTGTTCATGAAGACCGAATCTTAAAGTAACTTCTCCCAAGGAAGCAGTGTAATGTTCTAAACCCGCAGTCACGGCGAGTTTTAACTTTTTACCGAAGATAAATTCCAAAACAGGCCAGAAGAATCCATAAGCGGTCTTTACATAAAAATTCAGGATCTTAGAAACGGGACGTCCTTGTTTTACTAACATCTCCAGAGCTTTTTCATGCTCTTTTCCGTGTTGGACTTCTTGCCCGATAAAACCTTTAATACTATTTTGTAATGCAGGATCCTTCACTTGATCTGCGAAAGCTTTTACACTTTTAATAAAGAATCTTTCTCCTTCTGGAAAGATCACATGGTACGCGTTTACAGTATGGGTCAGGAATGAATTTCCCGCCACGTAATAATCGGATAATTGGTCCAACCCTTCGAAGTCCATCTTACGAACGCTCGGAGAATCGCCGTTGATCGGTTTAATAGTCCGTTCTTTTTTTTCTGCCTTCACTGACATTTATATCCCCCTGTTTTTTTCGGGTTTTGTGAGGCTTACTATAAACCTTTCCAAATCGATCCGCCCGCCGATCCCGGAAAACCCTTGCCGATTTCGAAATCGGCCAGAAAAAGAAGGAAATTTCTTCCAGAAAGCTGTTTTTGTAACATTCGTTTTGTGAAAAATCAGCGATAGAAAGGAGCGTTTTTAGGATGAGCGGACCTTCTTCTTTTTCAAAAAATCCGCAGAAGAGCTTTTTGATGGAGAAGATGGAAACTTCTTCTCGGAAGCTTTGGAAACAACAAAGGCTTTACGCTGAGCTTTGAGCCTAAATACTGGCGATTACCGGGGGATTAGCTCAGCTGGTTAGAGCGCTACCTTGACATGGTAGAGGTCACTGGTTCGATCCCAGTATCTCCCAGGGTTTCATTCACACCCTTCTTCTTGGACACCCATAAAACAAAAAAGCCCCCGAACTCGGAGGCTTTTTCTATCTTAACAGATTAAGAAAAGATCAGTCGCTAAACAATAGAGTGTTCGCAGGCATCTTGAAACCTGTCACACTTGCCAGGTCCTTTTTGATCTGTTCTCTTACCATTTGGTCATGCTCGATGAGTAATGCTTCTCTCAGAGAATATTCTCCCGCTTTCAGGTCCACTTCGCCCACTGCAATAGAAGCTCTATAACGAACCATAGGAGATTCGTCTTTTAAGAATGCACAAAGGTCATAGAACTTTTGGTTCGCAATACGATTGATGTATACGATCGCGTTTAAGATCGCAACTTTAGCAAAAGGATTTTTTTCCTTATCGATTGCGGAATTCAATTGGGAAAGTACATCTTTGCGGTTTAAATTTTTCAAGCCGTCCGCTGCAGAAGCTCTTACATAAAAATTCGGATGGTTCAAAGCGTTTATGATCGCTTCTTGGTTTTCTTTGCTAAAAGGAAGAAGTCCTACATTTCGGATCAGTTCTCCCGCCGCGATCACCATATTATAACCTTCAGGTGAACTGAACGAAGGATAATCTCCTTCTTGAACGGTAGCGGAAATCTTTTTAAATTCTTCCAACATTCCAGGTCCGGAGATATCGGACTCCATCGCTCCCAGTGCTTGTGCAATGGTGAATTTTAATGTAGGAGAATTTTCCTCAGATTTAGGAACGTTTGGATTTCCTTTTAGCGCCTTCAGAAGAGGACGGACGGCCAACTTGCTGCTTACGAATCTTAGATAATCTGCAGCCTGGATCCTCTCCTCTAGGTTGCCGCTCTCCAATTTTTTGACTTGGTCGTAAAACATTTGGTCCAACTTCTCATAGATCTGCTCTTTTGCAGAGAGTTGGGTAGTGAGTGATAATATAATTCCAAGGACAAGAATTCTTACGGTCGACATGGGTTCCCCCTATGTTGTTTATCGGATTTACTAAGGTCGATCTTAACTTTTGGAGACCGCAAATCCTTTATAGGGACTCGGTTTCCTTGACTCTTTCCGCAATCTTGCGAATTTTCTCCGATAGATCCTCGACAGCCAATTCCTTTTCGCCGCCTTCTTCTAATTCTCGACCCACTTTTTTCAGGTCTTCTTGGATCTGTTCGCTGTTTTCACTGGCTCTCTGGGCCAAATGGGTGAGTAGGTCTTCACGATAACTTTTCACTTCTTCCAGACGAAGTTCTCCCAAAGCCACCATACTCTGCAGGATCCTGTCCATTTTTTCCTTGGTTAAATAGGCGAGACCTATTCCTCCCAGGACCAAACGGCCGAATAATGCGCTGATATTCTTGCCCGTTTCTCGGATCAGGGCAGAAAGCATATAATTGGAAAATTCTTCGTTTCTCTGGCCCAAACTCACCTTAAGAAAGGTCTGGCCGAGGATCTTAGGAGTGATGTCCTGACCGCTCATATTATCGATCACTTTGATCTCTTCGCCCGCGATAATCATCTCGGCGACATCTTCTAGAGTAATCGTTTTGCTGGTTTCGGGATCGTACAACCTTCTGTTTGCGTATCTTTTCAGAACTTTCATTCTTGGTTTTGCTCGTAATCAACACTTTCAGGACAAGCCCACAAAAGCAGTTCGCCCGAGGGGCAAACTTGTTTTTCTTTCCGATTCCCCTTTCTAGTTGCGGGTTTTCCGCAATGCACCAATTCTAGGATCGGACGAAAATCCCCAAGGTCAAGGAAAAAACCCGTCCTTTGCAAAGAGATGAACTTACTATCCGATGCCTTACTTCTGCACCGACTCAGCTCGGATGAACAAGAGTTCCTAGTCGCTTTGTTAAAGTGGAAAGGAATTGATCATCTAGAATGGGTAAGAAGTTCCGGCTTCCCCTCTTCCACTAAAGAAGTTTTAGTTTGGAAGAAGGATGCGAGTCCCGAGGATGTCCGCTCCGCACATGATTGGTCCAGAGAAGTTTGTCTGATAGGAAGATTTGATGCGGAAGAAAAGAATTCTTTCGTAAGAGCGGGAGCGACTCGGATCTATGATCTAAATTCCTTTGCCTTAGAAGAATTTCCATTCTTCAAATTTTCAAAACCTCTTCATCCTGAGATGGTAGTGCTCACACAGAATTCGGATCTCTTTTCCAAATATAGATCTCTTCTTAGAGCCTGCGGGTCCAATGCCCATTGGTGCAAGGACATATTAGGACTTCCTAATATGCTAAAAGAAACCAAACCCGGGGTTCTGGTTTTGGACTCCGAATCTTTCTCCGTCAGAGAACTTGTTCCTAAAATGAAAAGTCTTTTAGGAACTCCTTATTTTCCTCTCAGCTTTTGTCTGATAGATTTTAATAAAGAAAATGTGTACCAAAATTTAGCGACCGGTTTGAAGGATATCTCAAAGGCTTTTTTTGAACCTAAGGACCTTCTTCTTTTTTTAAGAGACAGACTGGCGCTTGCCTCTCCTCCCAAAGATTCCTTTTTCCAAGCAATCGACTGGTCTGGAAGTCCCAGAAATATCAGAGAATACGAATTCCCGAACGTTCCGGACGGAATGTTAGAAAGAGCGGAAGCTGCCTATTTATACAGGATCCGCCGTTTATTTTTATGGATGGGAGAAGGCGCCAATAGAGGAACTGAGATCTCCGCTTAAGCCCCAGCCTCGGATTCTAATTTTTCGAAAACCTGTAAGAATAGATCTACCGGTTGAGCGCCTGAAACTGCATACTTCTCGTTAAAGATATAGAACGGCACTCCTGTCACTCCTAACATTTTGCCTTCGTTTTCTTCGGTTTCGATCTGGGAAAGAAGAGGGGAATCCTGGCGAACTTCTTCCAATTCAGATATTGGAACTCCAACTTGAGCTAGGCTTTCTTGGATGATAGAATCGTCTGAAAGATTTTTTCCTTCAGAGAAAAACTTTTGGAAGAATACTTCGGCTAGTTCCGCTTCTTTCCCGTAATTCCTAGCCCTACGAATGAGAGCATGTAGAAGAAAAGTATTCGGCTGGTGGCCTTGTAGAATATTAGAAAACTCTAATCCATCTTCTTTGGCAATATCCGAAACTCTTTGGGTCATCATTTTTACACGGTCCAAAGAGCCGAATTTTTTGACCATATGAGCTTCTCTATCTTCTCCCTGTTCAGGAAGATCAGGATTTAATTGGAATGGTTTCCACTCTACGACGATCTTGTCTCCAGGGTGATTGCCTTCCCAAGACTCGATTGCTTTCTCCAGTCTTTTTTTGCCTATATAACACCAAGGACAGACTACGTCCGAATAAATTGAGATACTAGTTTCCAATGCCTTCTCCTGTAACTCTTAGACATACAAGAGGTCTAAAAACTGCATCCTTTTTTTGGGAGGGAGACGACAGAATTAATCTTCGTCCAGAAGTTCTGCGGCTTCTATTTCTTCCAGACCTCTGTTCGGAAATGCCTGTTCATAGAATAATGCTGCAAATAGATCGAAGTCCTCGTCTGTGGGGAGATTTTTTTTCTCCCAGTATTCGTTCCTTCTTTTGATCAGAATGGAGATAGTTTCGTCTTCTAAGGAGAATTCTTTTCCACCCCTGTTCATTTTGCGGATCAACCAATTCAGATTATGGATAAAAAAGTTCCCAGTGAACTCCAGGGTAGAAAGAGAAGGTTCCCTTTTCATCAGATTTTCTGTATGATAAAGAGGAACTCTTAAGTAGTACGGGTCCTTGGTTTGTTGGTACTGTTTGTATCCGTTGGAAATGGATTCGAAGAATGGCCAAGAATTTGTATAAGAAGTTCGGATCAGTTTTTCCTTTTCAGGATGGAGCCTTGCGACTTCTACAAGATCCACAAACTGGTCATTCTTCAAAGCTTCTCTTAAGATAGAATCCATTGGAGTAGGTCTTGGCTCCGAGTTTACAAGATAAACGTAAAGATATTTGACCTCATAAGCAAATCTGGACTCTCTTGGGATATAATATTCTATCCAGATCGGTTCTTTATAATAATTTACTAATTCTTCTTCAGGTAAATCGGGAGTGACGCTAAGCGATTTTAACTTTTTGACGTCGTCTGTGATTACTTTTTGGCCGTGAACCCGAGTCCTGGAACGTTTGATCTGTTTGAGTTCCGATTTGTTTAAGAGTGGTTTCGGTTTGTACGAGTCCATCGGATTGATTATCGGAAATTGGAGGTCTAAAATTCAAAGGTAAGAAGAAAGACGGACACTTTTAAGACGCTAGGACCAGAAAATTCTTGCCCAGATCAATCTTAGGAACATGCCTAAAGGACTCATAATTCCGGACTCCGCGAATCTTACCTTTCCTTCTCCATCCAAAATATAGAAACTAGGATAACCTCTGATCCCCCAATCTCTAAGTAACATCGGGTTTCCAACGATCACAGGAAAATCCACAGCTTGTTTTTCGAGATAGTCTTTAAGTGCGGAGGAATTTTCTCCTTCTTCTACACTGATAAATGCAAAATGATTTTGGCCTTTGAGAGTGGAAGCATACCACTTGACCAAGGGAAGATTCGTATTACAAACTCCACACCAGGTCGCCCAAAAATATACTACTGTGGTCTTGCCTTTTATATTCGCTTTTTCTCCAATAGGAATTCTGAATTCTTTTCCATCCAGACTCACTACGGGTTCCGTGTCTAAGGCTCTAAACCAAGCTAGAAAAAAAGTTGCGGAAAGTAGAAGGGCCAACGCTCCTCCATACTGAAAGCCTGCTTTCACTCTTTTGTTCATGCCTTAGTTAGACCTAGACTATAACTGAAAAGGAAGACTTTGTCCGGAACCTGAATACATTATCCAAACGACAAGTAAAAGCCAAAGAAATCCCGCCATAAGGACACCCCAGTCTGTTAAGATCGCTTTAGTAGGATTATGGCCCATATTCTTGATATAGATAATATATAAAGATCTAAAGATCGCATAAACTACGATCGGGATCGTATACACCATTTTATCTGTGCCAAGATTTTCGATCGTATGAGGGCTGGTAACATACATAACGTAAGTAACCAAAGTCATTGTAGCAACTATCCCCATCATTAAATCCAGGAAGTTAACCGAGTATTCTTCTAGGATCTTTCTGTGGCCTTTAGCTCCTTCTTCCAAGATGATAAGCTCTCCCCTTCTTTTTCCGAAGCCCCAATAGAGTGCCAACATGAATGTACAAAGAAGAAGCCAAGAAGAGAAACTCACCCCAACCACGATAGAACCCGCAATCGCTCTCACTACGAATCCGAAAGAAATGCTCATCACATCTAAGATGACCATATGTTTTAAGAAACGGCTATAAACAATATTGAAGATTAGATAACCTGCAACCCAGTAAAAGAACTCAGCTTGCAGTTTGAAGGAAAGGACTAGGGTGATAGAAAGTAAAATTGCTGTCAGTAAAAGTGCTATAGTAGGAGAGATCGCTCCGGAAGCCAGGGGCCTGTGCTTTTTTTCAGGATGAAGTGCGTCTTCTTTTCGATCCAGAAAATCGTTCAGAACGTATTGGCAACTTGCGGTAAGTGAAAATAGAAAAAATGCGTAAATCGCCCTTTCTACCGATTCCAGGTCTCCTAATTTTTTCCCGAATATGATCCCAGCAAATAGGATGATATTTTTAATCCACTGGTGGGGCCTTAAAAGTTTTATATAGGAAAATAACATTCTCTCTCCCGAAATCAGTTCGCTTTAGAGGCCAGATTGATCTGAAATCGAAGGCTTGCAAGGGAATTTTGGCTTTGATTTGGTGCTGAATTAGGGATTTGAATCCAAATCGAAATCCTCCGAAAAAAAGAATTTAGCCGAAGACACATCCTCGTATTTTTGCCCGAAAGAACGAGAAAGAAAAACGCTTCTCTGATCTAGATCATAATATATTCTTCCAATACTTCTCAAGCCTACGTCCTTCCATTCTCTCTGGAGAAATGCATTTTCGTATGGAATATTTTCATCTAACTTTTCCAGCTGAGCTTTCCAGTCAGTCGAAAATAAGCCTTTGGGTCCTTCCGGGTATTCTTCTCGGACAAAATCAATTACATAGTATATTTTAGATTTCAACCGAACAATACCTGAGAATCTAAATCTGAATTTTGCTTCTAGTAATATTTCCGTATTTTTTTCATCGGAGTTGGGAAACCTACATATTCCGATTACGTTCCGATACAAGGTTCTCTCCCATGTTTCTCCAAGTTTTATTTGGTGAGATCTCTCCGGAATGAAAACAGAGAACTTATCAGCAAAAGCAACAGGTGCTTTTTGGTTCTTCAAGAAATAGAATGGGTATGAAAAATCAATTTTCCGAACAATTGAGGAATTCTTTAAATCACTTATCCTATTATCAACTCGCTCGCTTATTCCGGTTTTACTTTCTAAAATCGGCTCTAAACCTTGAGTCGGGATCCTCGGCATTGTAACTTGATATATGTAACTTTCTTCGTAATCCGAGTCTCCATCATCCACAATGATCCCTATATATATAGATGATTTAATGGCATTGTATTCCGAAGAGAAATTATATTTCTTTGGATTGGTTTTATTTAACATCAAATAGTCTTTCTCCATCGAAATGCCGGCAGATATCACGTGTTCGTCCTGCATCCACGCCGCGGTAAATCTTCTGAAAGTGCCTTTTAATACTTTTTTAGTAGGAAGATCATTCTCGATTTCTAATATATAGTTTCCACCTTTCTCAGGAGAGATCCCTGAGAAAATTTCCCTGTCTGCCCTTGCTTGAAAATGTTTAGGAAAAGGATTCGGTCTCGAAAAATGATTTAGGGCTGAACATTCAAACAAAAGTAGTAGGATAATGAATTTATACATATAAATGAATATCCCCTAAAGAGTGCATAGAGACAGCCTCAAGCAATAAAAACTAATCAGAAAGGATTAGGCCGAATATATCACTTTTTAATTTTAAGCTTTACGTTTACTTGTTGTTAGCTTATCAATTTTCCACTATGCACAGGAAAATCACATACAAGATCGTGGAAAGCAAGGACCCTTTGACACAAGATGCATTCGACCCGTTAGGATCAATAGGTTTCGAACTCATTTCAGTAGTTCATGATCTAAAAATGGATCGTTATATCTATTATTTCAAATTGGCGGAAGCTCACCAACTTTCTTAAAACGAAGAGTTATCCTACTTGGATCTTAACTCCGTCGTCTTGGGCCCCCAAGGTCCCTAACCCGGAATGCCCGGTAAATGCGATAAGAAGAGTGAATACACCGACTCTTCCCACATACATAATACAAGGATATAAAAACTTTTCGACTCCAGTGATATATGGGGTCAATCCTTTTGACAATCCTACAGTGCCGAATGCGGACATGACTTCGAAAAATATTTCTTCTATTCCGTGTCTATGTCCGTTTGCGATCGTGATCACCAACATAAAGAATACTATGGATATCGTTGCTAGAAAATAGATCCGAGTAGAGATTGCGATCGAGTTCTTGGAAACTTCTTCTCCCATGATAGTCACTCTTGCTTGAGGATTGATCACATTTCGTAGATACATCAATAGAATAACAAAGGTGGTGATTTTGATACCGCCCGCGGCTCCCTGAGGGCCACCTCCCACGAACATCAAAGAACAAAGAAGAACGTAAGTTGGACTTCTCATCTCGGAAAGATCGAATGTGTTAAATCCGGCTGTCCTGGAAGATACGGAAAGGAAGAACGAGTTGAATAGTTTGTCTACGAAATCGAATTTTCCTATGGTTTCGGGATTGTCCCATTCTGCCAATAGTATCCCTATCCCGCCCACATGGACCAATATTATGGTTCCATAAAGTAGAAGTTTCATTTGGATCCTATTAGCTTCTCCCTTGAGCGCCATTCTATAAAGAGCGAGTCTTTCCTCAGCCCAGAAAGACATGCGTATCAGGATTAGATAGATCCATGAAGGTTCTTTACCTTCTTCTAATGCTCGGGACATGAGATAAGTTTCCATGACCACTTCTACCCTATGCATTATATTCCTGAATGCTTCGAGTAATGTTTTTTCTAAGAATAAGATAACAGGGAAACCGATCCCTCCCATAACCACTAAACTTTCTACCACCAAAAGAGAAAGTGGCTCTTTGGATAAGAATGTAAGATCGTCTACTATGGAGAACCCAGCGTTATTGAATGCGGAAACGGAAGTGAACAAACTTAAAAAAACTCGGCTCGGATTTCCAGGCAATCCGCTTAGATCTTCCGGCATGGCCCAATACAATAAGAATGCACCCAGCAATTCTATCGAAACGGATATATTCAAAATAGATAATAAGATCCTTCGAACATAAGGAGCGTTCTTACTTTTTCCGTCTGCCGATTCATGGGAGTCAATTGCTTCGAACACGAATGCTGCGATCCTAGTACTTCTGGAAAGTCCCCGAACCACTAAAATTCCTACTAAGACCGTAAATGTGATAATTCCCAATCCGCCGATCTGGAATAAGAACATGATGATAACTTGGGTGGAGAATGCTAACTCACTTATGCTAACAGTGGTCAACCCGGTAACGCAAATAGCAGATGCGGCCACATAGAATGAATCCGCGTAGGTAATCCTACCTTCTTCCGAAGCATAGATCATAAAGGACCCAACCAAGATCGCTCCTGCAAAGGCTAGGCAAAGGATCCTTGCTACTGATAATAGCAAAAACGCCCTGGCGATTCGGTTTACGTTTCGTTTAAAGAACTTGAATGAGCCCATGCAAAAGGGAAAACTACCCTTCCAGAAACTATTTTGACCCTGGCAAACCCGGGCAATGAATTTACTGTTCCGAGAACAGAACCTGGATCGGTTTCAAGATCAGAATGAAATTGTAATCTGTATTTTTTCTAAGAATAGGTTATACATGGCAAGATCTTCAATCTATTCTTGGAAACGATCTTTACAAACGCGCCCCTTTCCGAAAATTGGTAAGAATTAGGGTTCCTTTACCTAGGGACCCCAGTCAGATTAGTATCCACGTAAAGTTTTTATGCCACTCTACCAAAGGGTGTTAAGGAAATTTTCCGTGCGAACTTTTAAAGAGGACTCTAATGAGCACTGCAGTTGCGGACTTCAAACCCACCGAAAAACTCCTAAAAACTAGGAATATCGGTATTTCCGCCCATATCGATTCAGGGAAAACCACTCTGACCGAGAGGATTCTATTCTATACTAACCGTATCCATGCGATCCACGAAGTTCGTGGTAAAGATGGGGTCGGCGCGAAAATGGACAGTATGGAATTGGAGCGCGAGAGAGGGATCACCATCCAATCCGCTGCTACCTACTGCCAGTGGAAAGGCCATACTATCAATATTATCGATACTCCGGGCCACGTGGACTTTACCGTTGAGGTAGAGCGTTCTCTACGGGTTCTGGATTCCGCTATCCTAGTTCTTTGCGGAGTTTCCGGAGTTCAGTCTCAGTCCATTACTGTGGACAGACAGATGCGCCGTTATAACGTTCCTCGTGTAGCTTTTATCAACAAGCTGGACCGTACAGGAGCGAACCCTTTCCGCGTGATCGATCAATTACGTGAGAAATTAAAACATAATGCTGTTCCAGTTCAAATTCCTATCGGACTTGAAGGGGACTTAGTAGGGATTGTAGACTTAGTGACTATGAAAGCCGTCTATTTCGAAGGAAAAGACGGAATGGAAATCATTGAGAAGGAAATTCCCGCTGAATTACAAGAACTTGCTCAGAAAAAGAGAGAAGAACTCTTAGACGCAGCTTCTATGTTCTCCGACGAATTGACCGAAGCTTTACTGGAAGGAGAGCCTACAGTAGAGCAGATCAAAACTGCGATCCGCAATGGAGCAATCTCTCTGAAACTGACCCCAGTTTTCATGGGTTCCGCTTTCAAGAACAAAGGAGTTCAAAAACTTCTGGATGGAGTTTTGGATTACCTAGCTTCTCCTGTGGATGTTGTTAACTCTGCATTGGATGTTAAAAACGAATCCGAGAAAGTAGTTCTACCTTCCGATAAAGACAAACCACTCGTTTGCCTCGCGTTCAAACTCGAGGACGGGCGTTACGGCCAGTTGACCTATGTTCGTGTCTACCAAGGAAAGATCCAAAAAGGTATGACCATTTACAATATGTCGAACAACAAAAAGCATAATGTTGGTCGTCTATGCCGTATGCACTCCGACGAGATGGAAGATATCGATTACGCAGAAGCGGGAGATATCATCGCATTATTCGGTATCGATTGTGCTTCCGGGGATACTTTTACCGACGGAAAAATGAACGTTTCCATGGAATCCATGTTCGTTCCTGCTCCGGTAATCTCTCTTACAATCGAGGCTAAAGAATCTAAACACTTGAACAACCTGGCAAAAGCTCTCAACCGCTTTACCAAGGAAGATCCTACGTTCCAAACTCACGTAGACCAAGAATCCGGACAAACCATCATCAAAGGGATGGGAGAACTTCACCTCGAAGTTTATATAGAAAGGATGAAAAGGGAATACGGAGTGGAGCTGATCACAGGTGCTCCTCAGGTTGCATATCGTGAAACGATCACAAGCCGTGCAGACTTCGATTATACCCACAAAAAACAAACGGGTGGTCAAGGTCAGTTCGGTCGTGTTGCCGGATTCATCGAGCCTATCCCATTGGAAGAAGATAAGAATTACGAATTCGTAAACAGTGTCGTGGGAGGAGCAATCCCTCGCGAATTTATCTCTTCTGTAGATAAAGGATTCAAAAGTTGTTTGGATCGCGGAAGTATGATCGGATTCCCTATCATTGGGGTAAAACTGACCATCAACGACGGTTCTTACCACGACGTGGACTCTTCCGATATGGCATTCCAGATCGCAGGACGCTATGCATTCCGCCAAGGATTCAGCAAAGCAAATCCTCAGATCTTAGAGCCTATCATGAGAGTAGAAGTGGACGGTCCTGCGGAATTCCAAGGTCCAATCCTTGCTTCTTTGAACCAAAGACGGGGAATGATCCTCAACACCACCGAGCAAGACGGATATTGCAAAGTGGAAGCAGAAGTTCCTCTTTCTGACATGTTCGGGTATTCTACTGTAATCCGTTCTTCCACACAAGGAAAGGCGGAATTCTCTATGGAATTCTCTCGTTACGCTCCTGTTCCAAGAAACGTAGCAGAAGAATTGATGAAAAAATACAAACCGAACTCCAAAGACGAAGATTGATCTTTCAATTCATTCTTCTTTTTGGAAAAAAGGGAGCCAATCCGGCTCCCTTTTCTTTTTGGTAGGGAACAAAATTTGCCGATATTTTAGAGTATGCGGGAGTTCCATTTCATACGTCTGATATGTTTCGGAATGATTCTCATTTCTTTCACTTCTCAAATTAATTCCGCAGGAACTCCCTTAAAGATCCATACTGTCCAACCTAAGGAAACTGCATTTTCCATCTCTCAAAAGTATAGATTGGATTGGAGAATACTTTTAGAGTGGAACGGCAAAAACGAAAACGAAGGTTTGAAAGCGGGAGAAAAACTGAAAATCCCACAAAACCTATCCTATTCTTCTAAGATTGAAAAAAATTTGCCCGAGGATGTACCTTCTCCCGGAACTCCTAAATTCCATTCTCCTTTAAAAGTACTTCCTCCTGTTTCACTTCCTTATTCTAATCTATCTTATTATCCGAACAAGGGAGTTCTGTTCAAGGCTAGCAGACATAAGGATGTGCATCCGATCCGGTCAGGCAAAGTAGTTGTACTGGACCAAATGGATGGTTACAGGAAATATATTATTTTAGAGCATAAAGGCGGATACTCTAGCGTGTATGCAAATCTCAGGTCCGTTTCGGTCAAAGAAGGGGAAGCGGTAAAACCCGGAGATTCTTTAGGAGAATTGGAAGAAGGTAAAGGGCTTTACTTCCAAATCAACCAAGGCACCAAAGCAGTGGATCCGATCCCACTTTTGAAATACTAACCCTCGGCTATAAGTATATTAGGTTTTTACACTGAATGGAATGGGAAATCGTAAATTCTAAAGCCGTAACTCCCCAAGGAGTTTTGGAGAACGCAACCATCCGAATCAAGGATGGAAGGATCTCCTCTATTTCCTCCGGGATCCCTAAGGATATTTTGCCTATCAGGATCAATCTAAGAGGGAATTTCGTTTATCCGGGATTGATCAATGCTCACGATCATCTTCTTGGTACTTATCTTCCTAAAGTTGGGACCAATCGTCCTTATTTGAATTGGCTTCCTTGGGACAACGATCTCAAGTCTTCCGTTGTATATGCGGAAAGGCAACAGCTCGAGCCGGAACAGCTTTATCTATTAGGTTCTTATAAAAATCTGATCAGCGGTGTGACTTCCGTTTTGGATCATATTCCCCATTTCGTCCAAAAACCTTTTTTGGATAGATCTCCGGTCCGTATTTTGGAACGTTTTACGTTAGCTCATAGTATCTGTTCTTATTCTCTCGGTTGGGGAGACGGACCTCAGATAGAATACGCAAGAGCAAAAGAAGGGAACCTTCCCTTTGTAACCCATATCTCCGAGGGATTCGACGAAGAATCCAAAAACGCACTCAAAGAATTGAATTCCTTGGGTTGTTTAGGGGAAAACACAGTACTCGTTCATGGGATCGCTTTCGATCCGGAAGACATCAAGACTGTTTCCAAAACAAAGGCAAACTTGGTCTGGTGCCCTGAATCCAATTTGTTTATGTTCGGCAAAACCGCACCGATCCGGGAAATCCTGGAAGCCGGGATCAATGTGAGTTTGGGCACCGATTCTCCGATGTCCGGGTCTATAAATATTTTCCAAGAGATCAGATCCGCACGGGAATTTTTTGCCAAAGAATACGGAAAAGAATTGGATCCTAAAATTGTTTTTAAGATGGTCACTGAAAATCCTGCAAAGGCTCTCAGAGTGGAGAACGATCTGGGCAAATTGGAAATCGGAAAAAAAGCAGATCTTTTAGTTCTTTCTTCCGAAAAAGAAGACGCCTACCAAACACTTTGCACTGCGGATCTTAAGTCCGTACGTTTGGTCGTGAAGGATGGGAAGCCTTCCTACGGCGACCTTTCTTTGAAAGATTTTTTTGATGAAACTGGCGTGACTGGGCGCGAAATTAAGATCGCCGGAACCGATAAATACCTTGCAGGAGACCCCCTAGGGTTGCTAGAATCGGTCACCCGGGCCCTTGGTTACAAAAAGGATTTGGCATTTTTTCCTGTCGGGTGAGATTTAGAGAAGAAGGTAACGGTCTTGGCTGGGCCAATAATCCGAACTTATAAAGGCGGCTCCATTATTTACTTCGAGAAAGATCGATCGGAGGATATTTACGTCCTCAGACAAGGTCGAGTCGTTCTCACGTACACCGCGATCGATTCCGGTTACGAAGTCAAAGAAGACGTAAGACTGGGAGAGTTTTTCGGAGTCAAATCCGCACTCGGAAAGTATCCTAGGGAAGAAACCGCTCAGGTTGTAGGCGGAGCCACAGTCCTAGTTTTTAAACTTTCAGACTTCGAAACATTCGTAGCCGAAAAAACCCATCTGATCTTAAAGATGATGAAGGTCTTCTCTAGCCAATTACGATTGGTTCACAAAAAATTGAGAGAGATCTTGGGCCAGGCAGAAGCTAGAAACCCTGCATTCGAGCTCATGAACGTTGCCGAAGTATTTTATAAAAACAATAACTTCGAACACGCGGCATACGGATTCGGAAAATACTTAGAGCATTATCCTAGCGGACCTTATGCGGGAAGAGCCACCGAGCTACAAGATCTAGCGAGAAAGGGAACCCCCTACCCGATCAATATGCCTCCACTAGTTTACGATGCAGCTTCTACCAGGGCGCCAATGTCCCAGGAAAATTTGCAAAATATCATGAAGCCTGCTTCTGAAAAAACGAATATGGGAGCAGGAACGGACAATACGATCACTTCTCTTTATAACCGGGCTCATACTTTCTTGAACGTAGGAAAATTCGAAGAAGCAGCCAATATATTCAAAGATCTAATGGTTCGCACTGATTTCAAATACGATAGTGAGAAGAAGCTCGTGGACAATGCACTTTTCCAAATGGGTGTTTGTTTCTTAAAGCTGAATAATTTGGATACTGCAAGCAATACCTTCTCCGCTTATATCAAAAAACATCCATCCGGAGAATCGGTAAAAGAGTCTTTATTTCATTTGGCAGAGATCGCTGAACAACAAGGAGACCGTCAAAGAGCAGGAATGTTATTCGGTAAGGTAGCATTACTTCCTCCGGAAAGAGACAGTCTTTCACAGAAGGCTCGCCAAAAAGCCAAGGAGCTCAGCACCTAAATGGATTTAATGCTCGAGTCGATGTTCTCAAAGTTCGGAAAAACTTTCGAACCGAACCAGATCATATTCTGTGAAAACGAACCAGGAAACGATTTCTTTCTGATCCAAGCAGGAAAAGTAAAGATCACTAAAACTGTTGGGAATTCCATCAAAACTTTAGATATCTTGGAACAAGGAGATATCTTTGGAGAGATGGCGATCTTAGAAGAACAACCCAGAAGTGCGACCGCAATCGCTATCTCAGAAGTGAAAGTACTTAACTTCAACAGAGCAAACTTCGAACTATTGATGACCAAGAACCCCACCCTGGCACTCAAGATCCTCACAATCTTCTCCGTGAGAATTTACGATGCAAAACGAAGATTACTCATCCTATTGCTGGACGATATCATCGGAAAAGTTGCCGACGTATTCTTAATGTTGTATGAAAAAATGCATACACATACTGAGTTCAAAGAGGTCGTTCTCAACGTAACTGTAGAAGACGTGGCGGATTGGTGCGCCCAACCAGTGGGAGAAGTCCAAAAGGTAGTGAACCAATTCGCTAAAAGCGGTAAAATCGAGATCTACTCCGACAAAATCGTTATTCACAATATTAACGACTTCCAGAGAATAGTCTCCCAGAAGCGCAAACCTTCCTAACCGAAACCCGCGTTCTAAAGATAAAGGTCCCGTAGCTCAGGTGGACAGAGCAGAAGTTTCCTAAACTTTTGGTCGGAGGTTCGAATCCTCTCGGGGCCACCATCAAACCATGGCAGATTCCCAAGACAACGTTCTGAACCTACTCAAGAAATCGGAAGAATTCTTAAAAAAGAAAAACATACCTTCCGCAAGATTGGACGCGGAGATATTACTCGCAGACCTACTCAAGATCCAAAGAGTCAAACTCTATATAGACTTCGAAAGACCACTTTCCTTATCCGAAAAAGACGAATACAGAGAAAGGATCGTCCAAAGATCAAAATTCAAACCTACAGCTTATATCATAGGGAAGAAGGCATTCTTCGATTCTGAATTCCATGTAAACGAATCGGTTCTGATCCCAAGACCGGAAACGGAAGAATTAGTCGCCTGGGTATTAGAAGAATATCCCAACAAAGAAAACAATTTAGAAGTATTGGACCTATGCTCCGGCAGCGGATGTATCGGCATCAGTCTAGCTAAGGCCAGAAAAGAATGGAAAGTTTCTTTCACGGACGCTTCCGAATCCGCATTAGAGATCAACCGAAAGAACATTCAAGAAATATTAAATACGGAAAGAAGTTTCGAACTCTATCACGGAGATCTACTCTCCCCTATTCCGAACGAGACCAAATTCGATCTGATCGTTTCCAATCCGCCTTATATTCCTGAATCGGATAAACCCAGTATCATGCCTGATGTGGCGGAATACGAGCCACATTTCGCTTTGTTCGTATCCGATTTCCAAGGATTCCATACTAAAATCCTAACAGAAGCAAAGACCAAGCTAAAACCGCAAGGCAGGCTTTATCTGGAAACTCATCCTAGATATTCTAGCTGGCTAAAAGAAACTGCTCTTTCTCTCGGATATTCCCAAGCAGATCTGAAAAAAGATCTTTCGGGCCGAGATAGTTTTGTTCGACTGATATTGTAGAATTATTTCACAGAGACGGAGAACATCATAGATTTCGTCGCTGTCTTACTCACTCCGAAATCGCTTTCAGTTGATTTCCCGGATCAAAGATCGTACATTCTATCCCTTTTGTTTTTAGAACTGGCTGTAAAAAAGACTCATCCTCGCTGAGAGTCCAGGCCTTGCGTACTTTCAATTTGTCCAAGGCCAGCTCGTAATGATTTCCGATCGTTACTCCAGTTTTGCGCATCTGGATCTTTAAGATCGCAAGTATGATCTCCTTTCCGTTCGGCCCTGGAGTATAACATTGGGCAGAGACCCGATTTAATATCTCTTCGTCTTTTTGGGGGATTTCCAAAGTGATCGCATGCAGAATTCTCCATTCGACCATATTTTCTGAGATCTGATTCTTTCTTTCTAAAAATGCAAAAATATGTTTTGGATCGGCCTGGTAAATATTTAAGAACAAACTTTCGTTTATCATATGACTACGAATGAGTTTTAGGGATTGGATGGGATGATGGTAGACTAGGCCTGTATAGGAATTGGAACCTGGGGGCAAAAAATCCGGGTGTTTAAAGCTTAAGTACCCTCCAAAAACCCAACCTTCTCCGTCTTCACTTTTGATCTTGTACCAATAATTTTCGAACCCGTCTATATGGGTCAATCTTTGGTCCTTCTCGAGGATCTTCACTTCTCCTTTATAAGGAACGGTTCCAGTCTTTTCGGAAGAAAGTTTAGGAGCGGAACGGATCCTAAGGCCTGCCCCATTATTTACATATGCAGATTGATAATTGGAAAAACATCCTAACAGAAACGTCAGGCAAAATGTGACAGAGACGTATTTTAGAAATCTAACCATATGACCACCACAGGCTAGATATACTCTGTCCAAACCGGACCGTCTAACAAAAAACAGATGATTATTGGCTTACAATAAAAATGGGGTCGGCAAATCACCGACCCCGAAGCTAGTTTCGACTCGTATTGGGGAAGAATTAAATCGCTGAGCTTCCTCTTTCTCCGGTGCGAATACGGATCACATCTTCGAGAGGAAGAATTAAAATTTTTCCGTCTCCGATCTTTCCGTCGCCGGTTTTGGCAGCTTTCAAGATTGCATCAACGGTAGGTTTTACAAACTCGTCGTTTACCGCGATCTCCAATCTAACTTTTCTCAGAAGGTTTACTTGGTATTCATGTCCACGGAATACTTCAGTTTTACCTTTTTGCTGCCCGTAGCCTTGCACGTCGCTTACGGTAAGTCTGTAGATTTCATTCTTAGTAAGCTCCGCTTTAACTTCTTCCAGTTTATGGGGCTGGATAATTGCTACGATTAATTTCATATGCTCTCCTTTACTTAATGTATAAATTCATAAAAGGTTATATAATATAACCTTTTTCTCCGTGAATCTCGGAATCGAGTCCAGCAATCTCTTTCTCTTCGGAAATCCTGAATCCGATCGTTTTGTCGATGATAAACACTAAGATCAAGGATACTACGATAGAGTAAGCACCGGTCGCTACAACACTGATGATCTGAACGATAATCTGGTCTCCACGAGTAACTCCTTCAGGAATATAATTCGCAAGAGCGAATACACCTGTAAGGATCGCTCCAAGAGCTCCACCTACACCGTGAATTCCGAAAGCGTCCAGAGAGTCATCGTATCCGAGTTTACCTTTCAGAAGGATAGCACCGTAGCAGATAGGGGAAACAAGCGCTCCCATAACTAATGCGCCGGAAGCGTCCACGAAACCTGCAGCAGGAGTGATCACAACCAGACCTGCAACGATCCCGGAAGCTGCTCCAAGAGCTGTAGCTTTTTTAGTGTGAAGATATTCGATCAATAACCAAACTGCACCAGCTGTAGCAGGAGCCACTAAAGTTACAACGAAAGCTCTTGCAGCCTGACCATTGGCAGCAAGACCGGATCCTGCGTTAAATCCAAACCATCCGAACCAAAGGAAACCCGCACCGATCAAAGTGTAGGTCAAGTTGTTCGGAGCGATCAGAGCAGCACCTTCTCCTTTACGTTTTCCTAATACGATTGCTGCAGCCAAACCTGCGATACCGGAAATCAAGTGAACTACTGTTCCACCTGCGAAATCCAGTGCGGTCTTTTTGAAAAGCCAACCATTACCTGACCATACCCAGTGTGCAACAGGATCATAAACCAAGGTAGACCATGCTAGAATGAATACGATATAACCGGAAAGTTTCACTCTTTCTGCGATCGCACCGGAAATAAGAGCCGGAGTGATCAGCGCGAACATTCCTTGGAAAAGGAAGTGAATGTATTTCGGGATCGTTAACTCAAGAGAGTCATCGGTAATTCCATTTAATAGAACTAACTGGAAATCTCCGTAAAATGGACTGTCCCCCGAGAAAGCGAAGCTATACCCGAAAACAGTCCACTGAATAGTAAGAACTAAGATCGCAACAAAGCTGTGCATCATTGTCGAAAGAACGTTCTTAGATCTTACGATACCGCCGTAGAACAGCGCGAGTCCTGGGATCATGAAGAACACGAAAGTGGAAGCCACGATCATCCATGCGGTATCCCCTTTATCTAAAGTAGGAGCTGCAGGTGCGGCTTCTGGTGCTGGTGTGGCGTCTTGACCCCAGATCAGTACTGGAGCGATTAAGATCAAGAGCGCGATAAGTTTTTGGGCAATTTTCATTTTCTCAAATCTCATCTCGAAAATATGTTTTATCCAATTAATGCAAGAAGAGTACCCGAGTTAAAAATTAGTCCAAAAAAAGATTAAAAAAACAGAATGGGAATCTAGGAGCCAGGAAACGAGGTTTTCTCTAGGAAAACAGACCCAAATTCTTACCTAAGGCAGGTTTTCCCCTAGTTCAGGGAGAAAATTCTCAGATTCAGTCTAGCAGTTTGCGTACTTATTAGGCAGATTTTCGGGATCTGTCAGAAAAATAAAATTTTAGGGCTCAAAACTATACTTAGGTATCATTCTTCCGGAGGAAAAATCACATCCGGAAGATTGCATAAGAAGGTTCTAAACCTTTTGGAGAAAGGTCCGAATACAATGCCAAGCCTAAAGCTTCTCTTGTACGAGCCGGATCCAGGACCCCATCGTCCCAAAGTCTTGCGGTAGAATAGATACAAGAAGAACGATTATCATAATCTTCTAATATTGGTCTCTTAAACTCCACCTGTTCCGCTTCAGAGAGTGATTTGCCGTCCTTCTCCAATTGTTCCTGCTTCACAGTGAGTAGAACATTTGCCGCTTGTTCTCCTCCCATCACAGAAATCCTAGCGTTTGGCCACATCCATAGGAATCTAGGTCCGAATGCACGACCGCACATTCCGTAATTGCCGGCTCCATAAGAGCCACCGATGACCACGGTGTATTTTGGAACTACAGAAGTAGAGACAGCATTTACCATTTTCGCTCCGTCTTTTGCGATCCCTGAGTTTTCATACTTCTTCCCTACCATAAAACCTGTGATGTTTTGGAGGAAGAGTAAAGGAATCTCTCTTTGGTTGCAAAGTTGGATAAAATGAGCTGTCTTTAGGGAACTTTCGGAGAATAGAACTCCGTTGTTCGCGATTATACCTACAGTCTTTCCGTAAATATTCGCAAATCCTGTGACGATAGTGGTTCCATAATATTTTTTGAATTCTTGGAATCTAGAGCCGTCCACCACTCTTGCGATCACTTCTCTAACATCGTAAGGTTTGCGGATATCTTTTTGGATGATCCCGTAAATTTCATCGGAAGGATAAAGAGGTTCTTCGTAATAGATCTGTTCTTCTAACTTCTTGGCTCTTGCTCCCAAACTGGAAACGATATGTCTTGCGATCTCGAGCGCATGCGGATCATTCTCCGCATAATGGTCAGTCACTCCTGAGATCCTACAATGAACGTCAGCGCCGCCTAATTCTTCGGGAGTGACAATCTCTCCTGTTGCAGCTTTTACAAGAGGAGGTCCTCCTAAAAAGATAGTCCCATTTCCTTTTACGATCACCGATTCGTCGGACATAGCTGGAATGTATGCGCCGCCTGCGGTACAACTTCCCATCACTACAGAGATCTGAGGGATCCCCATTCTAGAAAGATTTGCCTGGTTATAAAAGATCCTACCGAAATGCCATTTATCAGGAAACACTTCATCCTGCATCGGAAGAAATGCTCCGCCTGAATCCACCAGATAAACACAAGGAAGACGATTCTCTAATGCGATCTCTTGTGCACGGATATGTTTTTTGACAGTGAGAGGATAATAGGTCCCGCCTTTTACCGTGGCGTCGTTTGCAACGATCACACAAGGAATTCCTGAAATTTTTCCGATCCCGGTTACAATACCTGCGGAAGGTACATCGTCCGCATAAACCTTCTCCCCTGCTAACGCCGAGAATTCCAAGAAAGGAGTGTTCGGATCTATTAGTCCTTGTATCCTTTCTCTTGCGGTAAGCTTTCCGCGGCTTTTATGCTTCTGGATGGATTTTTCTCCTCCGCCTTGTCCGGCTTTTTGGAGAAGTTTACGTAAATCCGCGACCTTTTCGGAAAGGTCCTTATAATTCTCTTTATATTCAGGGGAAGACGTACTGATACGCGATTCCAAAACTTCCATGGAGCCTCCGGTCCTTTTTTATTTCCGGACCTTGGTTTCGTATAAAATTCTAATAAGTTCAGATTCGGAATGAGAAAGTTCTCTGTTCCTTCTTGCCATAATCTTGCGGGAATCACGCAGGAATAGATCCAAGATATACGCTTGCCCATCCGCCCATATGAACGGAGGAAGATACCCGCTTGCCTTGGAAGAAACCACATTGCATCCGAAATCGATCACAGTTCCAGTATTCAACATCACTCCGATCCCTATCTTGGAAAAATCTCCTATGATGGAACCGAACTTGATGGAACCTGTCGTGACTTCCGTATGTTCTTCTCTGATCTTGACCACACCGTAGTTGTTCTTTAGATCGGAGGTAGTGGATAATGCCCCTAGATTGACCCAGCTTCCCACCACGGAATGTCCTAAAAACCCTTCGTGGTGTTTATTCGTAAAATCTAATATAATACTGTCCCCGACTTCTCCTCCTATCCTGCAAACATTCCCTATGGAAGTGTTTCCGGTGATACGAGCATTATCCACATGAGTGCCTTGGCCTATGTATAAGGGACCTTCTAAAAAGCTGAAAGAAGTTACTTTTGCATCTTTGTCTATGATCACAGGTCCTGAGGTTACGTCTATAACCACACCTGGATAAATTTTAGCGGAAGGATGGATATGAACGTGTTTGGATTTTCCTACTACTTGGAAGTCTCCGGACTTTACCTTGAGTTTACGGGCCCATTTGCGTAGGTCCTTATGGTTTTCCAAATCCTGGTCTATGTTTTTACCTACAGACTCCAAGGATTTCCAAGGTAGAAATTCCTCAGGACGGATGATCAAATCTACATCCTTACCGTCGTATTCGGAGATCTTTGGATTTCTTTCGAAGAATGTTTTTTGAAAGGCGGAATTGGAGTGAGAATACAGTATCTTAGAATCAGGATACTGCTCTTTTAAACGTTGGAGTGGAGTTAATACCCCGTCTCGAATCTCCGAGAAAGACCGAATCCTGGTTAAGGCTCCCAAACCGGGAGGAGTTTCCCTCTCATCGATCCAAATTCTCTGAATTCTGCCCACGCTCACTACTCCACTGTGACGGACTTCGCTAGGTTTCGAGGTTGGTCCGGAGGACAACCCCTAGCCACGGCAGAATAATAGGCCAGAAGTTGGAGAGGAAGAACATTCAGGATCGGACTTAAAATTTCCGGACAGTCTGGAACTTCAAAACAGTAGTCAGAAAGCTCTTTTGCTTCCCTATCTCCTTCAGTTACGATGGAAATCATGATACCATTTCGAGCCTTGATTTCCTGGATATTGGAAAGCATTTTACTGTAAATTTCAGATTTGGTAGCGATACATACTACTGGCACTTCGTTTGTGATGAGTGCAATAGGTCCATGTTTGAATTCCCCACCCGCGTAACCGGAAGCGTGGATATAAGAAACCTCTTTTAATTTCAGGGCTCCTTCCAAAGCGATCGGATGGTTGTAGGTCCTACCTAAGAATACAAAGTCTTTAGTCTTAGTAAAATCAGCCGCCCAAGTTTCGAGAATATGAGCCTGGGCCAAGATCCTTTCCATTTTGCCAGGGAGAAGTCGGATCTCTTCTATAAGTGTCCTTAGTTCTTCGTCGGAAACGATCCATTTCAAACGTGCTACATATAAGGAAAAAAGAAGAAGGTTGATTACCTGAGCAGTAAATGCCTTTGTACTTGCGACCCCAATCTCAGGACCAGCGTCCGTTCTGATGAATGAATCCGATTCTCTTGCGATCGTAGAGTTCACATTATTCACTAATGAAAGGACTTTGATAAACTTTGCTTTCGCTTCCAATAAAGAAGCAAGAGTATCCGCAGTTTCTCCTGATTGGGAAATACCTACAATTAGAGTATCTCCTTCTACAACAGGATTTCTGTAACGGAATTCGGAGGAAGTTTCCGTATCTGTCTGGATCTTTGCAAAATTTTCCAGATAATGTTTACCGAGCATGCCGGCGTAATAGCTAGTTCCAGCTGCTTGGATAATAATTCGATTCACCTTGGACATCATCTCTCTGGAGATGGTGCTTTCTGGGAATTCTATCTCTCCACTTTCACTGATACGGGATTGGATGATCCTACGGAAGATCCCAGGTTGTTCGTGGATCTCCTTGATCATAAAATGAGGGTACCCACCCTTATCCACGTCTTCGAATTTGATATCCTGGGTCTTAAATTCGAATTCCTTCTCAGAACCGTCGAATCCGAAGATCTTACATTCGGTTTTTGAAAAGTATCCCCATTCCTTGGAGTTGATATAATAAACTTCTCTGCAGTTCCTTGTGAGAGGAGAAATATCGGAAGCCAGGTAATATTCTTCCTTACCTCTTCCTAAAAGTAAAGGAGCTCCGTCTTGTGCAAAATACACTCTGTCCGGTTCGTTGTCGAATACGACAGCGATCGCCCATTTTCCGTGAACTCTATTAAATAATTCTAAAAAAGCTTCCTTATTAGATAAGCCTCTTTTTCTGCTCTCTGCCAAAAGATTGGGAAGAACTTCCGTATCCGTCATACTATGGAATACGAAACCTTTTTGTTTGAGCTCTTGGCGAAGCTCCGAGTAATTTTCTATAATTCCGTTATGTACAACTGCAACGGTTGATTTGGAATCAGTATGGGGATGAGCATTGATCTGGTTAGGTTCCCCGTGAGTGGCCCAACGAGTATGGCCAATACCGACATTGCCTCGGATCGGATGTTCTTTTAGATAATTTTCCAGATCCTTAATTTTGCCTTTTTGTTTACGGACTTGGATCTCTCCCTTGTCCAGGACCGCGATCCCGGCCGAATCGTATCCACGATACTCCAGACCGATGAGCCCTACTATGAGTACGGATTCTACGTTTTTATCGCCAGCGTATCCTACGATTCCACACATATATTATGAATTCTCCATGATCTTTCCGGCTTTATTTAAAAGGGATTCCAGATCCTTTTTGGTTCTGGCCTCTCCAATCAACCGGAGGATCGGCTCGGTATTCGAAGGTCGAATATGTATCCAAGAGTCCTGGTTCGCTAAACGTAAACCGTCTCTCGAATCTTCTTTATATTCGGAGAAGGCGCTGCGAAACTTAGAATAAATCTGCTCCGTCTTCTGCCCCGCGATCTTGTAGGCGATTTTACGCATATGGACCGCAGGAAGACTACCGATCACAGTTTCAGCATCTTCCCCCTTTAGGGCAAGCAGATTCAGTATATGAGCCACCCCAGAAAGAGAATCCCTTCCAAAAGAAGGAATCGCCGGATCGATCACTCCTCCGTTGCCTTCTCCGCCGAAAACAGACTTACGGTGTATCATTTCTGCCACAACGTTGGCTTCTCCCACCTTAGATCGATAAGTTGGAATTCCAACAGTGTCCGCTACCCAATCGTTCACAAAACTGGTGGAGAGGTTCACAGTGATGGATGCCTTCTTAGGAACTGAATTAGAAATGAGGTAGGACATAAAGCTAAGAGGAAGAGTTAATTCTTCGGAGATCGCTCCTTTTTTAGGAGATAAGACCACGAGTCTGTCCGCGTCAGGATCCAAAGCAAAACCTATATTCGCTTTGGATTTTTTGATCAAACGAGAAGATTGTTTGAGTGCATCGGGAGTAGGTTCCGGAGGACGAGGAAATGTGCCGTCGGGAGTGCAGTGCTGCAAGATTACCTTACAACCCAAGCGACTTAACAATTCCGGTAAAACGAAGCTTCCCCCTCCGTTGACTGCGTCCAAAAATACGGTGAACTTCTTACGTTTGATCGCAGATACGTTCACTCGAGCCAAAACGGAATCAATATGAGCCTGGATCCTGTCGGTTCCATCTATCACTTCCGCGTTCGGTTTGAATTGAAAAGGTTTATAATCTTCTTTTCGGACCAGATCTAAAAGACCTTCTAAATCCTGGGCATTGGTAAAAAATCCACCAGGTCCAATGAACTTAAATGCATTCCAGATCACTGGATTATGAGAAGCGGAGATCATAATCCCGCCCCCCGCTCCGGATTGGGCCACCACTGCCTTGACAGTAGGGGTAGGAACAATTCCCAAACGGATCACATTTTTGCCCATTGCGAGCATGATCCCGATCGCGATATTTTCTATATAAGCGCCGCTAGGACGAGAATCCCTTCCGATGACGACTGTGTTTCCTTTGAGTCTAGACCCAAAGGCCATGAGAGAATGGAAAATTACGTCGGGACTTAATCCGGTGGGAATGATTCCCCGGATTCCGGACACGGAGACCATCAAATCCGGGTGTTGGAAGACCGGTTTTTGATGATTTAGAGCCATGATTCCGGGGAATGTTTTTTGAATTGGGATGAGAACATGGGCGATGACAGGATCGAACTGCCGACATCCTCCTTGTAAGGGAGGCGCTCTCCCAGCTGAGCTAATCGCCCGTAATTATTACGGTTATTATGCGGTTGCAGCCTGATTGATACGCAATGCCATCCGACTCTTCTTGCGGTCCGCATTTCTAGAGTGGATCAGGTTGGTTTTCGCAGCTTTGTCCAGAAGAGAAGCATATTGACTGAACAAAGGTTTTAAGGAGTCTTTCTCTCCGTCTTGGAGCGCTTTTAGGATCTTTTTAGCTTGGGTCCTAAGGCGATTTCTGTTTTGAGAATTCGCCGCATTTCTGCGTTTCGTTCTACGGATATCTTTTTCTGAAGATTTAATATTCGCCAAGGATCTAACTTCCTTATAAAGGGATTAGGCCCAGATTTTCGTACCCAGGCAGCCTGTCAACGAGCTTTTACCCATTCTGCATTCTATTTCCTTCTTCTTTCCAAAATCTCTAATAGCGATCCCTAAAGAAGAAGGGAGTAAAGATCCGCCCAAGTCCCGGCGGATAGGAAGAAGACGCACTGCCCTTTAGTAATGCCGACTTCGAATTTTACGATTACGTTATTTACCATTACCTCAACTGAGGGATAATGGAAATAAATTTCCCAAACTCCGGCCAGAAAAAAATTTTTGCTTTGCTTGTACTTATTTTTATCTTATTTTTTCTAATTCGGTAGATTGGAAATTAATTCTCCGTCCTATTTAAAGTCCAGGACGCTTCAAAATGATATCTAGACAAGCACAAGACTATATCATCGTGAACTCGATCGACGAGATCGATCCTAATAAACTTTCCTTGGCCCAACTGGGAACCAAGTATTTGGACAGGAACGGGAATCGTTATGCTGTTCGTTTTAATAAGGAAAGTAGAAAGGCCGAGATCATTCGTATCACTCTTCAAAAAGCTTCCGAAGCCGAGGCGAATAGACCTAAACTTGGAAGAGTCAATCCTAAAGCATCATCCAATCCTTTAGATCTACAGAAATTATCCAATCTTCTTAAAAGTACAAAACATCCAAGCGCTGACTGGATAGAGAACCTGGCTGAAAAAACTAAACATACTAAGCCAAGTTCTGCAAACTTGGAAAAGCCTTCTTATACCCCGAATCCTCAAAAAGAGTTAGAGATCGCTCCGTCGGAAGGTCCGGATCTATCTGCAAGAATGAACTCTGTACAAAACGATATATTCGATCTTTCCAAAGTGGATCTGAATATTTCGGACGCAGGACTCTCTTCCACTTCCAATAAAGAGGACATTCCCGTTTTTATAGAAAATATAGAAGCAGGCTCCAATAGAGAAACGAAATATATCGAAGATAGTGTGCAACAATTCCAGAAGATCAAGGAAAGGATCGAATCCGTTCTGAACAATATACGTAACTCTAAAATTTTCGAAGCTACAGGAGACCCTTCTGAGAACAAAAATATAGTGGGGAACCTATCAAGAGAATTCGATATTGAGTTCTTCCAAAAATTGGAAAAGATATTAAATTACCATAAAGAGCTGACTTCTTATCCTAGATCCATCACCTATTATATAGCAAAGTACGAATCCCATCGTAAACAGGCTTTACAGTCCAAAACCTCCGATCTAGAAAAATTAAAACTAGTGATCCGTTGGGAAATGCAGGAACTTCTTTTAGATTTGAGCAGAAAAGTCAAAAAAATGGTCCTAAATGCCTTAAACGTCCTAAATACTAAAAATGAAAACCATCTAAAACAAGTAGCTTATAACCAACAACAGATGTATAAGGATGCCAGAAGCGCCTTATTATATTGTTCGGAAGATATAGGAGCACTACTTATCTCCTTGCAAAAATGGGCTGATAGCGAAGGATAGAAACCTTTTGCATGGCACTTAGCGATCAAGAGATAAAAAACATCGTAGAAAAACTCCGAACCGAATACCGGGAAGGGGCCAAACAAAGTCCTAAAATTTTCGACGCCAAAGGTTTCGAGGATCGTTATATCCAAACCCTGAAACATAGGGGAAACCTGGACAATTTCCTGAAAGACGAAGTGGACTTTCTGGAAAAGATCAAAACTAAACATAAAGAACTGACGGACAGAAGGAACGCTTCCAAGGGAGAAACGATCAATCGTATCCTGGACGAACAAGAGGAGAAGCTTTCCAAATACCAAAAGGTGGACTTCCATCCTTTGGCCAGACCGGAAATGAGATTTTTTTACGGGGCAATGACTGCATTTGCAGAAACGGATCTACCCGTTCTAGTCCATATATTCAGAGGAACCCCGGAATACTCCGCATTCCAAGACAGTATCTCAGTGATCGAAAGAGTCGGAGTCACTAAAAGAGGAATGCCTTCTCTTCGTATCTCTGAACATATTAAGGCATTATTAGATGCGAATGGAAACCAATCCACAATGGAAAGAGATTCCCAGAACATTCTTAAGGAAGTATGTATCGCTCTCGCTGGGCTCAGAAAGACCGCATTGGAATGTGTGGAGAAAAACAGGGTCAGCGACAGAATGACCGTACAAGTCAGCGATAGAGACTATCCGAAAGCTTCGGAAGCGTATAAGAATTTACTTTTCGGTATCGCATTAGAAAAAATAATCGTTAAAGCCGAAAATATCATCCGGGATTTCCGGATGAGCGACTTAGTCGGTCTGGACGCTAAATGAAACTTTCCATTGTAATTCCCTGTTATAACGAAAAACAGACCATCAAAAATATTTTAGAAACCGTAAAGAAGGTCCCCTACAAGGATAAAGAAATCATCCTTGTGGACGATTTTTCCACGGACGGAACGAGGGAACTCCTAAAAACCGCTCCTTTTAAGAAGTTAGTGGACCAACTCGTATTCCACGAAAAAAACCAAGGGAAAGGCGCCGCACTCCGTACTGGATTCAAGGCCGCAAAAGGCGATATAGTCATCGTACAAGATGCGGATCTTGAATATGATCCGTTCGAAATTCCGGATGTGATCGATCCGATCTACAAAGGAAAAGCAGACGTTGTCTTCGGAAGCAGATTCATGGGGGGAAGAGCCCATAGAGTCGTTTACTACTGGCATAGATTGGGGAATCTTTTCCTAACCACTCTTTCCAATATGTTCACAAACATTAATCTAACCGATATGGAAACTTGCTACAAAGCATTCCGCAGAGAAGTTATCCAGGGTATCGATATTAAAGAGAATCGTTTCGGGTTCGAACCTGAGATCACTGCAAAGATCGCAAAGATCCCAGACATTCGGATTTACGAAGTAGGGATTTCCTATTACGGACGCACTTACGCAGAAGGCAAAAAGATAGGTTGGAAGGACGGATTCAGAGCAATCTATTGTATCTTGAGATACAATCTATTTTCTTAATATTTCGTTCTAATCTTTGGGAATTTCGTATTCTCGATATTCCCAAAGACCTTTCGTTTTCACTTCCTTCTCCTTCCAAGCATGACCGAATAACTCCAACCAAACAGGACGGATCTCCGCCTCTGCTAATACCTTCATTCGGTATTTGTGCATCAGAATATTATTAGATTCAGGAAGTTTGGCTGCGTATTCCACCACGGCATCCGAGTAAGAAATAAATCCTACTTTTTCTCCAGGATGTTTTTTAGAAAGGAAGGAAACGATATGATCCATTCCTTGGGAAGAAGTTTCATTATGAATACATAATACTCTTTTTTGAAAATAAGACGGCCCGATAGATCCGCAAAGAACATCGTCCAGAAATAATAAACTGGAGGCTTGAGAATCCACATAAATAGACCGGATCGATCTGATCTCTTTCGAACTCCTTTGGTAATTCACAAATCCGACCAAGGTCATTCCGAAAGAATAGATTAATAAAATACTAAACGTTAAGTTTTTGCCGGATCTTCCTAGTTTCCATTCGGAAATCTCGGCAACTTCTTTCAAAACCAAAACAAATGGGATCAATGCTAATCCAACATATCTAGGTCCCCAATTGGAAACCCCGTCGTTCGGAGCTAAGAACGCGATCAGGATGATAAACACATAGGCGCTGATCCCTAAGTGATAAAAAGAAGCTTCGATCTTCCCTTCTTTTGATTTTTTTACAAAGAAATAGAGAAGAGGAAGAAGTATCGGTAAATAGATCAGAAGCCCAGGCATTGAATAAGTTCCGATCAGTATCGTGAATGCCCTGGAAAGAACCGTGCCTTGGTCTTCTCCCGTATTAAAATTTTGGAAATATCTAGGACCGATCGGATGTTGGTAATCCAATGTATGGAATAAAAATAAAAGAAGTACAACTACTGAAAAAGATACCGAGAACCAAAAAGATTTTTTCCACCAATCTTTTCCGAAAGCGATCCAACCGCCTGCCCAGAACACCACAAAGAAGATCAGAACTTCTAACCTCAGCCAAACTCCGAGTCCTAAAAAGATCCCTCCGATAAGCTTATTAGAAATTCGATCTTCCGTCTTGTAAAAGAAAGTGAGTCCAAGTAATTCTAAAAGGAGAAGAGGAGGATGTTCCGAAAGTTCCGGTCCCATTAAAAAGATATAAGTTCCGAAAAAAGTAAAGGCGAGCCAGAACCAAGAAAGATCCCAGAACCTTCTCAAAATAAAAGCGGAGATAAGATTGAATATTCCCATCAAAATGGAAACGATCGGGACCCAACTGAACACTAAAAAAGGTGCTATAAGAAGTGTGAGAAAGATCGGATATTGACCGATCATTCTATCTCCGATCTGGAAGACCATAGGGGCTTTCCAAAGAAAATAACTATAACTCGGATCCAGATCCAAGGAAGGATAGATCAGATTTTCGGTGCTGAAACCTGATTGGAACATGGAATAGGCTTGGTGGTATTTCAAAAATTGATCCGAGAAAAGAGCTTCCCAAGGTTTTAGTAAAATTAGGATCCCGAAATAAATTGCGCTAAATAGAAAGAATCCTTTTGAAATTCCAGTTGTTTTCATGATCGAAGGCAAGCATCCCCCACCCCCTAATTTATGAAACGAATTCTTGTCGGTACAAACACCGGGCTTTTAAGTTTTTCGAAATAAATTTTGCATTTTTACTTGTAATTCCAATAATTACACCGCGAGATCAGTCTAAAACCAAAACATTCTCAAAGGAGAAAATCACTCGTGAAAACGAAACTTTATCTGATCCCTAGCCTTCTGGTGCTTTTAACTTTCGGCGCCCTACAAGCCGGAAATTACAAATTAGATAACGCTCATACAGGCGTTGGCTTTAAGATCAAACACCTTGCCATTTCCAACGTATCCGGAAGCTTTAAAGACTTTAGCGGAAAATTCGCTTACGACGAAGCTACCAGCACTCTTAGCGATTTGGATGTAACTATCAAAGCTGCTTCCATTCACACTAACGATGAAAAAAGAGACGGACACTTGAAAGGAAAAGATTTCTTCAACGTAGAAGATCATCCTTCTCTTACCTTCAAAGCAAAAAAGGCTACCGTTAAAAAAGGCGGAGTTTCCAAGATCCAAGGAGAATTGACTATCAAAGGAGTGACTAAACCGGTTACTTTAGAAGTTAAATTTTCCGGTTCTGCAAAAGACCCGTGGGGAAACACTCACCTAGGTTTCGAAGCAGAAACTAAGATCAAAAGAGCTGATTTCGATATCGCTTGGAACAAACCTTTGGAAAAAGGCGGACTTTTGATCGGAGAAGAAGTTTCTATCCGTATCGAAGGCGAAGCAATTCCAGAATAATTTCTCTGAACCAATCGGGACTTTCGGAAGAAGGTCCCGACATTTCTGCCCTTCTTCTTTTCCAATTTTCTTTTCTATTCGTAACCTTCTCCCTTTCCTATCGAACTGAAAAAAGATCGAATCCTAAAAATCAGGTTTCGATAAAATCATCCGGAGAACCGAAAAGATGAACGATCTGACTAAAAGTATGATCATTGGAGCAGCTCTTACTGGCTTATTTGCAACAGGAGCGATGGCTGAGAAGAAAGAGGCAAAATCCGAAGAGTCGAAAGGAGAATGTCACGGGATCAATTCCTGTAAAGGAACGGGTGACTGCGGAGGAAAAGGGCATAGTTGCGCGGGAAAAAATTCCTGTAAAGGGCAAGGCTGGATCTCTCTCACTAAAAAAGACTGCGAAGGCAAGAAAGGAACTTTTAAAAGTTAACCTCGGATACCAAACGATTCGTTTTCATCCCCGAAAGGAATTCGGAAATAGATCCCAATCCTTTCGGCGGACTTCCTAAAATTTCTAAAGACTCCAAAATACTTTTTCCTTCGGCCAAACTTTTACCAAAAGAAAATTCCCATTCTCCAATCTCAGAGACAAATAAGTCCGATCCCTTTTTTCCTAGGACCAAATATTGTTTTCTTTCAGTTAGGAATTGAGCTAGATCTTCGGAGTTTTCGGTTTTCCAAAGATTATAGACCGGAAAAGAATATTCTAAAAATAGAACGGATGGATGAAAGGTCACTTTCAGATCTTCCGTTTCTTTTTCGGGAAGAGAAGTTTGCGGATTATCTTCAGAATTTTTAGGCAGATGAAATATTCTGAAAATATGAAGCTCCAGGTCCGCTATTTCGCTCAAAATAGGATGCTCAGAAAAATTCTCCCCTAGAAAGACAGGGAACATCTCGCCATAATTAGATATATTATAAGAATTTGATGGATGATCTTCTATAAAAGCCTTTGCAGTTTCGAAGAAGTCTTCGTCTCCTAAAACTTTCCAGACCGTTTCGTATTTTTCTCCTAAAGCCTCCGTAAATCTAGCGAGATACCCATTTTGGTAGACTGCGATCGCTGAATTTGTGTCCAATTTTCCGCCGGGGAGGACTCCATTTGACAAAAGCGGACCTTCTTCTTTTCCCAAAAGAGCACTCGAAAAAATTTTTCTGAATTCTTCCGGCTTCATGTTATTAGAGATCCTATAATAGATTTTGCTTTTAAGGCTTCTTCTTCCATTTCCGGAAAGCTGGGGATATCTTCGTCCCATTCTAACAGCACAGGGATAGCTTGGATCTTATCCGAAAAAGAAGAGAATAATTCCCAGACTTCTTTAGATACAGGTTTGGAATGAGTATCGAATAAAAATTCTCCGGTATCCGTGTGGCCCGCAAGATGGATCTGGCCTACATTCTCCCAAGGTATAGAACGCAAATATTCAATAGCGGAAAATCCATGATTTATGGAATTCACATATATATTATTTATATCTAACAGAATCCCACATCCGCTTTTTTTAGAAAGCTCGGAGATAAATTCCCATTCGGTCATTTCATTTTGAGGAAAACTCAAATAGGTCGAAACATTCTCTAATAGGATCCTTCTTCCCAAAATTTCTTGGACTTGTTCGGTTCTTTCTATTGCGAATTTCAAAAATTCTTTTGTGAATGGGAAAGGTAATAGATCGTGCAGATAATTTCCGGATTGTTCCGTCCAGCAAAGATGATCTGAAACCAAGAACGGATCTATCCTTTGTATGAGTTCCTTCCATCTTTCCAAATATTGTTTATCCGGAAAACTGCCGCCCAGAATGGATAAAGAAACTCCATGCAACGCTACTGGAAAGTTTCTGCGGATAAACTCCAACATTTCCAAGGGACGGCCCTGGGTATCCATATAGTTTTCTGTGATTGCTTCGAACCAGGAAATCCGGACAGGCTCTCCCTTTCTCAAATAAGGATAATGTTCTTTTCTTAAGCCCACTCCGATGGAAGACATATTTTCTCCGATGTAACCTATTTCGATTTCATCCGAAGAAGGATACATGAACAAGTCGTATTTTTTACCGTTCTTATTTTTGCTTCTCTTAGACTGCAGCGGCAGACAGCTCGTGGATCCTATCTTTAAAGAGGACGGAAAAACCGCTATCCACGGTTTTGACCCGGTTGCTTATTTTACTGAATCTAAACCGAAAGAAGGAAACTCCAAATTCAGTTATCGTTGGCAGAATGCAGAGTGGAGATTCTCTTCTGAAAAAAACCTAGAGACTTTTAAAAAATCCCCTGAGAACTTCGCTCCTCAGTATGGAGGATATTGCGCTTACGCAATGAGAGACGGAGAAGCTTATGAAACAAATCCCAAAGCCTGGAAAATTGTCTCAGGAAAATTATATTTAAACTATAACGAAAAAGTCCACGGCTTTTGGGAAAGAGATGTGCCAGGCAATATTATAAAGGCCGATCAACAATGGAAAATCCTTCCTAGAAAAGAAACAAAGCCTTGATCAACGATCCTTCATTACTAAAAAATTATAGGATGCGATGATCTTTTGGGTCATTTCCAAACCGTCTTTGTTTACGTCCGGATGGTATTTTTTGATCATCTCTTTGTATTTATTTTTTAATTCAGTATTTGTATAATCTTCGGAGAGACCCAAAAATTCGCGATGGTCTCTTGTTTCTGCATCTTCGTCCTCGTAAAAAGATCTGGAGGAGAATTTCCTGCGAGAGTTGGATTTTTTCTTTTTCGTCTTTTCTCTTTCTTCTTCTCTGAATTTTCCAAAAATTTCGTAATAAGCCCTGTCCCTATATTCGGATGTGATTTGTCGGATGGGGAATAATTTTGTATTTAAGATCTGAAAGAAATAATTTCTTAAGAATACATCCGCTCCGTAATCTCCCGAAAAACCTTTTCTGTCCAAGAACTCAGTGATCCCATTGTCCACTAACCTTTGCAGATCGAATTTATCGTCGAAATAGGAGTCGAATGCATCCTCGAATTTTTTGGTAGAAGAGATGAGTAAAAGTAGAAGTTCCTTGTCCAGGTCATGTCTTTCTAATTTAGAAAGAACGATCTCTTTCAGAAAAGAGCGAAACTCATCCAGATAGGTATCGTCGAAAAACACTCCGCCTTTTGCAAATTCGGAGGCGAGACCTTCTATCTTTAAGACCTTCTCCAATAATAAAACGAGAAGATCCGCATTATCCTGGGTGAATCCTTGGGTACCTTTGGAAGAATATTCCCTTTCTCCCCTGAGAGCATAGAGAAGTTTAAAATAATCCTCTCTACGGATCTCTAAAATTTCGATCAGTTTGTCGGAAGAAATAAACCACTCACAATCATTGCTCCCGGACTGTAATTCGAAGATTACGTCCTCTAAGGATGATTTGACCTGATCGAAACTACGGGCGTTCAAAGCGAGAACCTATACTTAGACCCTCTGCCTCGAACCGAGTTTGTCTATTCATTTTCCCGATAAAAAAGATTTGATCCGGGCCGCATAAAACGAGATTTTTCCCACATGTTACCCCTTCTCGCGGTTTTTGGTTGTTTCACTCTTTATTTTTTAGGTTATAAGTTTTACTCCGGATATTTATCCAAGTCCATCTTCCAACTCAAAGACACTGTAGGTGATACCCCTGCTCATAAATTCAACGACGGTGTGGATTACCTTCCTACGAAGCCCGCAGTCCTATTCGGTCACCATTATGCTTCCATCGCGGGACTCGCTCCCATCCTAGGACCTGCGGTTGCAGTGATCTGGGGATGGTTGCCTGCAATGCTTTGGGTGGTATTGGGAGGAATATTCGTAGGTTGTGTCCATGATTTCGGAGCGATCGTAGTTTCGATCCGCAACCAAGGAAAATCGATAGGCCAAGTAGCTCAGGATCTTTTAGGACCAAGGGCGAGAAGTTTGTTTCATGCGATTATTTTTTTCTTAGTCGCTTTGGCAATGGGAGTGTTCGTGATCGTTCTTGCGGAAATGTTCTCGGCAGATCCTAAATTAAAGCAGGCTCCTGTAACTTCTCCTCCTAAAGTTGAACAAACACAAACTACTCCGAGCATCAAGGATCATGTTCACCCCTCCGAAGTTAGAGTCGAAACTCCTTCTTCTCCCATCAAACTCAGAAGTCATTTTCCGGAAGCGGTAATTCCTACTGCAGGGATCATGGTGTTTGCAGTGTTAGTAGGGTGGCTTCATTATAAAAAAGGAATGAAACTAGGACCTCTTACATTCGCGTCCGTGGCACTTACCTTAGTGGTTATGGTGCTTGGAATGAACGAATCCATTCTTTCCTGGACTGGCCTAAGCGATATAGACAAATCTCCTGGAGTCCCGATCTGGAAAATTATACTTCTTACATACGCTTTTCTGGCGTCAGTTACTCCGGTCTGGCTCCTTCTCCAAAGTAGGGACTATATCAATTCTTTCTTATTGTATTTGGGGATCATCGCAATCTATTTCGGCTTCGTAAAAGGAAGTATCTTCGGGGAATTTTCTTCCTTTAATGCGGAAGCGATCCGAACTGAAAAAGTGGATATGGATATTATTCCGTTCGTATTCATCACGATCGCATGCGGCGCTGTCTCCGGATTCCATGCTTTAGTAAGCTCCGGAACCACCGCAAAACAATTAGATAGAGAAATAGACGCAAGAGTGATCGGATATGGCGGAATGATCGGAGAGTCTCTTTTAGGCCTCACATCCGTAGTTGCTTGCACGATCGGATTTGCTTCTGCAGGAGAATGGTCTTCCTTCTATAAGTCTTGGTCGGGGATCCAGGGCCTCGCGCCTTCCGTAGGAGCTTATATCTATGGAACCGGAAGATTTATCTCTCAATTAGGATTCGACGAAAGTTTTGCACAAGGTTTTATCGCGCTTGTGGTAGTAAGTTTTGCCTTAACTTCCCTAGACTCAGCGACTAGATTACTAAGATATAATATTGAAGAGATCGCGGAAAGTTTCGGATCGGAAATTGTCAAAAAAACTTTAGGAAATCGTTATATTTCCAGTATTATCGCCTGTATTGCCATCGGATTTTTCGCATTCTTACAGATAGACCAGGGAGGCAAAAAAACTACAGCTGGACTGGCACTTTGGAAACTATTCGGGACCACGAACCAGCTACTTGCAGGACTTGCTTTACTTGTAATCAGCGTATATCTATTGTATTCTAAGAAAAAGACCTGGATCAGTTTTATACCAATGGTATTCGTATTAGGCGCTACACTTTGGGCCATGGTTATTAACTTCTACGATTTCTTATTCTCCAAATCCCCAAGCTATTTGCTTGCGGCAGTAGGAGGAGTTTTGATTTTTCTAACCCTTTGGTTATTATTAGAAGCGATCCTAGCTTGGAGAAGGTTTTCTAAAGCATGAAATTTTGCAGCGTTTGCGGCTCGGAAGTAGTCCAAAAAGTCCCAGAAGGAGACAGTCTCACAAGATATGTTTGTGAGAACTGTGGGACCATACATTACCAAAATCCAAAGGTAATTGTGGGGACCATTCCTATCTGGGAAGGGAAAATACTACTCTGCAAACGTGCGATAGAACCTAGAAAAGGATATTGGACCTTACCGGCCGGATTTTTAGAAAATAGAGAAACAGTAGAAGAAGGAGCCGCAAGAGAAACCTCCGAAGAAGCGAACGCAAAGATAGATATAGTCCGACTTCATTCCGTGTATAGCATTCCTCATATCAGCCAAGTGTATATGTTCTTCCTCGCAAACCTGATAGACGGAATTTTTTCGGAAAGTTCAGAATCGGAAGAGGTGAAACTATTCACTCCGGATGAGATCCCTTGGGAAGAGATTGCATTCGCTTCGGTCACATTTGCGTTGAAACGTTATACTGAAAGGCCTGAGACATCCGAGACCGGCACTCACTTGGGTTCCATCCGCAGCAGAAAACTAGAGGATAAAACATAAGTGCATTTTTTCTCGGAAGGAATTTCCTAGTAGCATGTTCGGAAAATTTTTTCCTTTTTTAGGTCTTCTGGGAGTTCTATACTCCTCCTCGGTTTCCGCAAATTCGCTCATCAGCACGGAATCCGGCTCATTTTCTCCGAACTGGGACGGGGTCTCTGACATTCTCCGATTCAAGATACAAACTTCTTCTTTGCCAAAACTCCAAGACTGGGAGTTAACGATCAGAAGCGCCTCAGGGGAAACCGTACGAAAATTCGAAGCAGGTAAGATCAGAAAGAAAGGGTTCACACTTTTTTCAGACGACAACGAATTTGCGCCGGAAGATATTTATCTGCCTTCTATCCTAGAATGGGATGGAGAGAATGAAAACGGAATTCCAGTTGGAGATGGATATTACACTTATCAGTTATTCTTACTCACTACAAACAAAGAAAGGATCCTCTCCGAAGAGTCTACATTCTACTTGGATGCGAGACCTCCCAAAGCAGAAGCAAATTGTAAAACCAAATTATTATTAAGCGATGATAGGAATTTGTCTAAGATCATCATACAACAAAAAACATCCGGAGAATCCGCAGATATTTTCATCGGAGAATTTTTAGACTTCGAAGGAAGATCCTTAAAAGCTTATACTTGGAGAACTAGAGAGGTTCCTTTTCAACTCGTGTGGGACGGAACGGATTCCAATGGTAAGCCTGTGCCTCCAGGTCTTTATACTTATAAACTAACAGGCAGAGATCCCGCAGGAAACGAATCCGTCGATAAGATCGAAAATCTGACTATAAAAAACGAATCTTCCGGAGTGGATCTAAATGTAGAAGGATATCTATTTCCTTCCGATCCAAACAATCCTTTAAATCGTATTAAATTTTACTCATACGTGTCCTCCAAATTGAGATCGGATTCTTATGAATTGGAAATTTTTAAGAATGAAGTAAAAGAGGACAATTTAGTCTACTCCCAAAAATCCTTAGGAGAACCTCCTGCAGAACTGATCTGGGAACCTAAAAATAAGGAAAATAAACCTTTAGGTCCGGGAACTTATCTATACCGTCTAACGGTGCATAACAAATACGATAAACACATAAGTGTTCCTAAAAAATTCCAACTTTCCGACCAGAGACCAAAATTCTCCTACGACGTCTCTCCCAGCGGATTTACGCCGGATGGAGATTGGCAAAAAGATCTCGTCGAGATCCGTCTAAGATCCAAAGGACTTCCAATCGAATCCTGGAAGATCAATATTATGGAATCTTATTTCGATGGAGATAAACAAGAAGAAAGGATCGTCCGAAGCTGGAACGGGACAGGAAACGGTCCAGACAAATTGATCTGGTACGGATTAGACGATCAAGGCAGAAGAATAGGATCCCTCGCAGAACTAAGATTTGTTCTCTCTTATAAAGACGTTTTCGGCGGAGAAGAAGAATTAGAACTCGGAGATATCAAAACCGATATCCTTGTCGTAAAAGAAAAAGAAGGATTCAGATTCTCCGTCCCAAATCGTATCTACGAAGACAAATGGTGGACATTACCTTCTAAACTAAAATCGGTCTTAAACAAATTTCCAGGATATAAAGCTGAACTGCAAATCCACACATCTCACAGAGGGGACGACGAATATAATCTAAGAGCTTCGGAAGAAAAAGCGAAGAAGGTATTCCAGTCCTTATTCGGAAAAGATTATGAATTCGGAAGATATAGATTCAGAGGTTACGGGGAAACCTTACCTTTGATCCCAGGAAACGGAGCTTACGAAGTGGATCGGAACGAAAGAGTAGATTTCTTTCTAAGCGTAGGAAAATAAAATGTGCACTTCTTTGATCTATAGAGATCCGAGCAAAGGAATACTCGGAGTCGGATTTAACAGAGACGAATCCGTGAAAAGGAAACCTTCTCTTTTTCCCCAACTACTTGAATCCAATTCTGGAAAAGCAATTGCACCAATCGACGGAGAGGCAGGAGGCACTTGGATCGGAGTCACCCAAACAGGAGAAATTATCTGTCTAGTGAATTACTACGAAGCCACCTTAAAATTACTGCGCAATCCCGTAAGCAGAGGACTTCTGGTCCGTTCCGTACTTTTAGGAGAAAGAACTCCCGAGTCTTATACGGACTCCGAACTGGAAAGATATTATCCGTTCAAACTATTCAAGGTAAGCAGAGAGAAGACCGAAATTTTTATTTGGGATGGTAAGTCCTACCAAACCGAGACAGACTCAGAAACATTTGCGGTTTTCGGAAGTTCATTCACTCAAGGACCCAAGGCCCAAGTCGTAAGAAAGGAGACCTTCGATTCAAATTTTCGCCCTTCTTCCCTTCCGGATGCCACAGGGTTTACAAATATAGCTAAGTCATTTTTATCTTCTCACCTACCGGAGCAAGGCGCTCTATCGCCTTGTATGCATAGAAGAGACGCACATTCCGTTTCCAGAACTGTAATCGTTTTGGACGGGGCTTCCGTTTATTTCTCTTACAAGAATTCTCAGCCTTGTGAAGAAGGACCGGAAGAAGATTACAATTTCACTTTGACTGAATTTCGAACTTCTGCATGATTGTCGTATGGCGGGCACTAATTCCCTTTTCGATGACAAATACGAATACCGGGACCCTTCTCAACAGAAGAGGAAGAACGCTCGTGTCAAAATCACCATCGACGGCGATTTTATAGTTAAAGGTAAGACCCAAAAATTTCCAGTATTCATCGTTGATATAGGAACAGGAGGAGCAGGCTTAGAGACCCGCACTTCCGTTTTCGAAGGAGACCGGATCATCCTGTACGGAAATATCAACGGCAAAAATATGGAACTTGAGTCTGAAGTGATCCGAGTCTCCGGAAAAAAAGCGAACGTAATCTTCATTAGCCTTTCCGACGAAGACAAAGATCTTATCCAAGACCTGATCCACAAAAAGTTCTTCGACAAAGACAAAAAGCCTCTATCTTAACATTTTGCGCTTTCGCATCCTTAGCGGGTCAACCGCATCAGCTTAGCAAAATTCAAGAACAAGATCATAATTCCGTTTTTCTGAGACGAAGAGCGTTCATCACTACTGAAACTGAACTGAGACTCATAGCAGCTCCTGCTAGCATAGGAGAGAGTAAGATCCCGAAAAAAGGATACAGTAGTCCTGCAGCGATAGGTATTCCCAAAAAGTTATAAGCGAATGAAAAGAATAGGTTCATTTTTATATTCTTCATAGTCGCTTTACTTAAACGGATCACTTTAGATATTCCTAATAGATCTCCCTTAACCAAAGTAATAGACGCACTTTGGATGGCGATTTCCGTTCCGGATCCCATGGCGATCCCTACGTCTGATTCGGATAGCGCCGGAGCATCATTAATACCGTCACCTGCAACCAGCAGGATCTCATTTTCTTTTTTGGCCGATTTTACAATCTCCTTCTTTCCTTCAGGACTTAATTCGGAATAGATTTCCTTTATCCCTATCTGGTCCCCCACTTTTTTAGCGGAAGCTTTTGCATCCCCGGTAAGCATCACGATCCTTATACCAAAAGATCTGATATCCGAAACAGCCTTAGGAGTAGTCTCTTTGATCGGGTCTGTAACACAGATGATGCCTAGATATTTTTCCTCTTCGGCGACCCAAACCACTGTTTTTCCTTGATTTAAAAAAACTTCTTCATTCTTTAAAAGATCTTGAGGTATTTCTTTTACGTTCCAAAATTTCTTTTTACCTACGTATGCGGATTTACCTTCTATTTTGCCGGTGACTCCGTTACCCGTAATCGAAGAGAAATCAACCACATCAGGAATCTGAATGCCGGACTCTTCCGCTTTACGAACGATCGCTTTGGCGATCGGATGTTCGCTCCTAGATTCTAAAGCAGAGGCCAATTTTAAGATCTGCTCATTCTCCGGATAAATTTCCGTCACTCTAGGGCGTCCTTCCGTCAATGTTCCGGTTTTATCTGTAAATAGAACTGTTCCCTTCTCCGTTTTTTCCAATGCTTCCGCATTACGTATCAAGATCCCGTTCTGAGCCCCGATACCCACTCCCACCATTACGGAAATAGGGGTCGCAAGTCCTAAAGCACAAGGACAAGCGATGATCAGAACGGATAATGAATTTAAAACCGCGTAAGAAAGAGAAGGCTCCGGGCCGAAAAAATACCAAACACAAAAAGTAATGACTGAGATGAGAAGAACAAAAGGAACGAGCCATCCGGCAACACGATCCGCCAAACCTTGTATAGGTGCCTTGCTTCTCTGAGCTTCCTCCACCATATGAATGATTTGTGATAGAGCCGTTTCGGATCCTACTTTGTCCGCTCTCAAAACGAAACTTCCGGTTTGGTTGACTGTGGCCCCGAAGACACGATCCCCTTTTTCTTTTTTTACAGGAACTGGTTCTCCGGTCAGCATAGACTCTTCCACATAGCTAGAACCTTCTTCTATCTTGCCGTCGATCGGGATTTTTTCTCCCGGTTTAACTCTAAGTCTATCCCCTACTCGGATCTCTTCTATTTGGATCTCTCTTTCCGAATTTCCTTCCAATAAATGAGCGGTTTTAGGAGATAACCCTAAGAGTGCCTGGATCGCTCCTCCAGTCCTTCTCTGCGCTCTAACCTGAAGGTATTCGCCTAATATAACTAAGGTGAGAATAACTGAAGCTGCTTCAAAATATAAAGCTGCCTTACCGTGAGAATGAAGAGCGTCCGGAAAAAAATCGGAAAAGAAAAGAGCTGCGGTGGAGAATAAGTAAGCTGCCCCTACTCCTATCACGATCAGACTGTACATGTTCAGGTTCATAGTCTTGAAGGAGATTATCCCTTTTCTCACCAAAAAGAACCCGGGTCCCCAAAATACCAAAGAAGATAAGACGAATTGTATATGATCTCCAAAGCCAAGAGTGAATTCGGAAATGGAATGAGGAAAAAACATCTCCAATGTCGCCAGAAGAAATAAAGGGAGGGTCAAGATAGTAGATAATACAAATTTAATAAATAAGGAATGGGTCTCCTTATCTTCGGCATCGGAATCCGGATCTCCACCTTGAGGGACCAAAGTCATCCCGCAAATAGGACAGTCTCCAGGTTTATCTCGACGTATTTCCGGGTGCATCGGACAAACATATTCCGTTTTTCTGAAGGGTTTTACAGGTTCTGAGACCTTTTGCGCTACTGGATGATGACTATGCTTGTGATTAGAATGTTCGTCCATAATACTTTTGCCTTTTGCTCCAGATTATCAGATCATACTTCCAAGAGGAGAAGTGGACTCCCCTGCTGTTGGATCGATATTTCTTAAAAAGATATGAGATTCTTGTTTTAAAAAATCCTTTTTTACTCGGAATACAACTAACATTTATCAAAAAGGGGAAGAATGAAAAAAATCACCAAGGCAGTCTGGATACTTTCATTCATAAGTCTTTTTACGGATATATCCAGCGAGATGTTGTACCCGATCATGCCTCTTTACTTAAAGAGCATAGGATTCTCTGTAGTTCTGATCGGAGTCTTGGAAGGATTTGCAGAAGCGATCGCCGGACTTAGCAAAGGTTATTTCGGAAAACTTTCCGACCAAAACGGAAAGAGAGTTCCTTTCGTTCAGTTCGGATATTTATTAAGCGCAGTTTCTAAACCCATTATGGGATTTTTCACTTTCCCTCTTTGGATCTTTTTATCCAGGACCATGGATCGATTGGGGAAGGGGATCAGAACAGGTGCAAGAGACGCATTACTTTCAGACGAGGCAACACAAGAAACCAAAGGTACAGTGTTCGGATTCCATCGTTCTATGGATACTTTAGGAGCGGTGATCGGACCTACGTTCGCTTTAGTGTTTCTATTCTTTTATCCGGAAAATTATTCTGTTCTGTTCTTTATAGCGGCAATTCCAGGACTCTCCGCATTTTTGATCTCGGGTCTTCTCAAAGAAAAGAGCAAAGACATTCAGATAACACAAGAGAAACCAAACTTTCTCTCTTACTTTATCTATTGGAAGAATGCACCGATCGCTTATAAAAAATTAGTGATCGGCCTTTTGATCTTCGGATTAATCAATAGCTCCGATCTTTTTCTTCTTTTAATGGCAAAAGCAAAAGGATTAGAAGATTCACAGGTAATCGGAATATACATTTTTTATAATCTAGTTTACGCCTTATTTTCACTTCCTGCGGGTATCTTTGCCGATAAGTTCGGGCTCAAACCAACTTTGGTCTTGGGTTTATTCGTATTCGCTTTTGTATATGGAGGAATGGCATTCGCAGAAAATCAGATCCATTTTTATTCCTTATTCTTTTTATACGGGATCTATGCTGCCAGCACAGAAGGGATCTCCAAGGCATTAATCACTAATATCACTCCTAAAACAGATTCAGCTTCTGCCATAGGGACATTCGCTGGATTGAATAGTATTGCAGCTTTGATTGCGAGTAATCTGGGCGGATTGATCTGGTTTTATTCCGGTCCTAAAAGTATGTTCGCAGTTTCTGCTCTAGTTTCTATAACCGTCGCTTTCTATTTCGCCCGTCTTTCCATCAAGAACAGAGAAAGTTCACTCTCCTTCTAACTCTTCTAGAATAGGACAGTCGGGTCTATGATCTCCGTGACAATGTTTCGCTAAATGAGTGAGAGTATCGCACATGGATTGTAATTCCAAAATTTTAGCCTGCATTTCTTTTACATGACTCATGGCGAGAGATTTGACCTGTGCACTTGCCCTGGATTTATTTTTCCAGAGTCCCAATAACTGTTTGATCTCCTGCAAAGGAAACCCCAAACCTCTGGCCCTTTTGATAAATCTCAGTGTATGTATGTCTTTTTCTGAATATAATCTGTACCCAGATTCAGCCCGAATGGGTTTGGACACTAATCCTATAGATTCGTAATGACGGACTAATTTCGGGTTTACCCCGGATAATTTGGCTACTTCTCCGATATTCATAAAATCATAACCTTCCAATCATTAGAAGGTTTAAAAAACTCATTTTTTACGAAAAAAATGATTTTTTTTGGATTAGGGCCTTGACCTTCCCACTATTGGAAGGTTGAGAATAGGAATATAGATCAAGGAGAAATAAAATGTACCAAATCAAATTATCAGGAATGACCTGCGATCATTGCGTAAGGACAGTATCTAAAACAATCCAATCCTTCGATACAGAAACTAAACCTGTGGTGGATCTAAACTCGCAGACTGCACGTTTCGAAACCGAGAAGGATATTACTTCTCTTTCGAAAATGTTAGAGGAAGAAGGTTATCCTGTGGTTTCCATCAATAAGGAGTAAACAGATGAGCGCAGAAATTAGAGAAGATATCAAGACCTTCTCCCCCGAAGGAAAAACATCCGAGATCACTTTAGATCTTTTCGGAATGACCTGTGCCAACTGTGCAAGAAGGATTGAAACAGGTTTGAACAAAGTCGACGGAGTGGAGGAAGCTCGGGTCAATTTCGGAAGAGAAACCGCATTCGTTCGATTTAAAGATCCGATTGAACCTTCACAATTATTTTCTAAAGTAGAATCCTTAGGTTATTCTGCAAAAGAACATTCCGAGAACAATTATAAAGAAACGGAAGAGCTTCATCGGAAAGAAAGATCCAAATTAAGATATAGGTTTTTTATCTCACTCTTATTTGTATCTCCCCTATTCTATTCCATGGTTTCCCATTTTTCGTTTTTGGAATTCTTGCCGAATCCAAAAGCCCTCATGCATCCTTGGATACAATTCCTGTTGGCATTTCCTGTCCAGTTCTGGATCGGATTTCCATTTTACAAAAGTTCATTCAGAGCCATCAAAAACGGAAGCGCGAACATGGACGTTTTGGTTTCCTTAGGAACCTCTGCGGCATTCGGATACAGCTTTATACTTTCTCTCTTGCAAGGGATCCAGCAGGGAGATCTATTCTTCTCTTCTTTTTGGGAAGAAGGCACACATATACATTCACTTCCTCCTCTGTATTACGAAACGTCTGCAGTATTACTTTGCTTTATAATCGCCGGAAAATGGATGGAAGCAGAAGCAAAAGGCAAAAGTTCTTCCGCAATCCAAACCTTGCTGGAATTAAAACCCGAAACCGCGCGTATTAAAAAAGAAGAAGCTTGGTCGGAGATCCCCACAGAGTACGTAAAGAAAGGGGATATCCTACAAGTCAGACCCGGAGAAAAATTTCCGGTAGATGCAGTCGTGTTAGAAGGTTTCAGCTCCGTAGACGAATCAATGTTAACAGGCGAAAGTCTTCCCTTGGACAAAAAGAAAGACAGCCAAGTATTCGGAGGAACAGTCAACGGAAATGGGAGCCTGATTGTCCAAGCCACCTCTGTCGGATCTGAAACGGTGCTCGCATCCATTATTAAAACTGTCGAAGAAGCACAGAGCTCCAAAGCTCCTATCCAAAAGATTGCGGATAAAATTTCCGCTGTGTTCGTTCCGGCAGTGATCCTGATCTCTTTGTTTAACTTTTTATTATGGTTCTTCTTTTTAGAAGCAGGAGACTTGGGATCTGCTTTGGAAAAATCGATCGCAATCTTAGTGATTGCCTGTCCCTGTGCTTTAGGGCTCGCTACTCCAATCTCAATTTTGGTAGGAACAGGAAAGGCAGCGAGCCTTGGGATCCTATTCAGAAATTCGGAGGTTTTAGAAACTACAGCTTCCTTAAACGTGATCGCATTCGATAAAACGGGGACTATCACTGAAGGAAATCCTTCCGTTACGGACTATAAGTTTTTAGGAGAAGAATCGGATCTACTTTCTTCTTCTGCGTCTGCTGAGTCTGCGTCTTCTCACCCTTTAGGAAAAGCGATCGTTTCCTTTGTGAGATCCAAAGGCCATTCTATCCCTTCTTCTAAAAATTTACAGACTGTTCCTGGACTTGGGATCACTGCTAAAGTGAACCGAAGCGAAATTAAGATTGGGAAACTGGAATTTTTCGATAAACAAGAAAGTTTTCCTAAGGATTTATTAGATATTTCTAATTCTTGGGAGAAAGCAGGAAAAACAGTAGTTTGGGCCAAATCGGAGAATACCGCCGTTGGAACTCCTACATGGATCATTTTTGCAATAGAAGACATCATCCGGCAAAATGCAAAATCCGCGTTAGAAAAATTGAATTCTCTCGGGATCGAAACCTTATTGCTAACCGGAGATCATTTGTCCGTTGCAGAAAATATCTCCTCAAAAGTTGGGATTAAAAATGTGCACGCTTCTCTTCTTCCTAAAGAAAAAGCGGAGATACTTTCCGATCTACAATCCAAAGGAAAAATCGTAGGAATGACTGGCGACGGTATCAACGACTCACCCGCATTAGCAAAAGCAGATGTAGGATTTGCAATGGGCACAGGAACTGGAGTCGCGATAGAGACAGCAGGAGTGGTTTTAGTAAAAGGAGATCTAGAAAAAATTGCAGAGGCAATCTTGATCGCAAAAGCTACCACCGCAAATATCCGACAAAATTTTTTCTGGGCCTTAGCTTATAACACTCTCGGGATCCCAATCGCAGCCGCCGGACTTTTAGCTCCTTGGATCGCAGGCGCCATGATGGCGTTCAGTTCCGTTTCTGTGGTACTAAACGCTCTAAGACTTAAGAAAAAGGACATAAGACAAAAAATCGTTCAGTGAAATTTATCTTGTAATGGGGTTCAATTTGGACCCCTCTTATTTCCGAAAATCCTAATATGGGATCGAAAAGAAATCTTACATATTTCATTCTTCTTTTCGCATTTCTAATTCTTCCTTTTGAACAAACAAAGGCGGACTTGGACAGCAATAGAGCCACCGCATTAGTCCGAGTAGAAAGAGGATTAAAACAAAACGAATTTCATCTTAAAGCGATCAACAGCACTATCTCGAATTACGGAACTGAAGAAGATAAAGCATTGTTCCGCAGATGTTTGCAACATCATATAGAGACATTCACTCTGTATTTACAATTCGATTTAGGACACTCTTACGATGAGATGCGCCAAACCCAAAGATTATTAGTGGTATTATATTCCAAGGCTGTGGAAGCCTCTGCATCCAACGTGAGAAGAGAATTGGATTTTTTATCCAAATACGCACTTAGGACCAAAGACGCAGAAGCAAGACATCATTTGGAAATGGGCTATCGGGAATACGGAGCCTCCAACCAAAAGAAAACTATAGCTGACAATACAAGACCCTATCTACCTGGGATTAAAACCCAATACTTGTATGAGGCTCTGAAATTATTAAAACAATCCAGAGAATACGTCATTCTTCTTTCCTTAAAATTTCTTTCCGACTTTGAGCCAGATCTACAAACCACTGAATTCGAAGAAATTTATAACGAGATCAACCGTGCAATGTTCAGCAAGGCGGATTATTATAATCGGATCCATTTCGATAATCATTTTCATATTTTCAATTCTCCGAATCTATACGAGGCTACTTGGGAAAATCCTGGCCTGCAAGAATTGGAAAAAGCTTTGGGAGATATAGATCCCGCCAGCGATCGGGCAAGAAGAATGGCGAAACGCTCCGTAATCCCCTAAAAATTCTGGAAATTTCTTTCGGAGCCTTAAAACCAGGATTGACAGAGTATCCTCCCGAAGTTATCACCTTTCTTTGTGTCGGAACTAAGTTGTCCTAATTGCGGAGCCCCTGTCCCCATCATTAATAAAGCTTCCGTTTATGCGGTTTGCTCTAGTTGTAAAACTCTCTCCCTCAAAAAAGATGTGAATCTGGAAAAGATCGGCACCGCAGGGGAACTCGCCGACGATCATTCCATCATACAACTCGGGACCCAGGGGAATTATAAAGGTACTCCATTCCGGGTGATCGGGAGGATCCAACTCAAATTCGAATTAGGCTTCTGGAACGAATGGCATCTCATGGAAGGAGACGGAAGTTCCGCATGGCTGGGAGAAGCCCAAGGTTCCTATTATTATACAAAACTAAATGTTGGAATTCCTACAGACAAAATCCCAACCTTAGAAGGAGACGAGGACCCTGTCGTTATCGCCTCAGGCCGAAGAGAAAGGATCACTCCTGGAGACAGTTTTTACTTAGGTGAGAACTGGACCCTAAAAGAGATCATGAAAGCTGTCTGCGTCGGTGGAGAAGGTGAACTTCCGATTGGATTCCAAACCGGATACGAAGCAGTCTTATTAGATCTAGCAAGCGAAGACGGATTATTCGGTACGTTGGACTACTCCGAATCTCCTGCATTATTATTCTCCGGAAGTTTTGCCCCATTAGAAGAATTGAATTTAACCGGGCTCAGACAAGAAGAAGTCGCATACAACCAAGCTCAGATCCCGGCCAAGTCTATAGAATGTAAAGGTTGTGGAGCTTCTCTCAATCAATTCAGTCCTGACTTCTCCAAATCATTGGCATGCGAATATTGTGGATCCGTAATGGATACCGAAAGCGAAGATCTGAAGATCATCGCTAAATTTGATCAGGTTTCGAAAGATAATGTTCTTCTTCCTTTAGGAACTCCAATCAAACTGCCTGATTTCCCCGAATCGAAAGTAATCGGGGTTTTACGAAAATCCACGGAAGTAGACGACGAGACTTACACCTGGACTGATTATCTTCTCCGATACAAAGGCGGATATGCCTGGTTGAATGAGAATGGAGACAACTGGACTTATTTTGAGCCTCTGCCCGGAGTTCCAAAATGGGCCCCCGGACTAAAACGTATCTTCCAAAAAAGATCTTATAAATGGTTCGCTAATGCAGATTCAAATACCGATTTTGCTTTAGGAGAATTTTACTGGAAAGTTTCCGCAGGAGAGAAGGCGCAAATAGAGGATTTCATCTCCCCTCCTTATATGATCTCTTCAGAGAGAACGGATAAGGAACTCTTCTGGTCCAAGGGGACTTTTATTCCTTTTGAGACAATGAAGTCTGCCGTTCCTCTGGACACAGCATCTAAATTAAGAAAACCTGAAATAGTCGGGGTATGTGAACCGAATCCTTTCAAGATCAGACTAAAACGGAACCTATGGGTGGCATCCGCTCTCACTGCCATATTTCTTGCGTTCCAAGTATACGGGTGTATCAAGGCTAAAAACCAAATCGTCTATCAAGGAAAATTCAAATACGTCCAAACCTCCATGCCGAATTCTGAAATTGGTAGTACTAATTTTAGAGATAATTCCTTTGTAACGGATGTATTCGAGCTGAAGGGAGAAGCAAGCGAGAATGTGGAGATCCAAATCGAAGCTCCCGAATTAGACAATAAGTATTTATTCTTCTCTGCTGCTTTGATCAATGAAGACACAGATACTGCTTATGATACTTCTATCGAAACCAGTTATTATCATGGAGTCGACGATGGAGAGTCCTGGTCCGAGGGTTCCAAATCGGATTCTAAATCTTTGGCGGAGATCCCTCCAGGACGATATTATCTTAGATTAGAAAGCCAATCAGATTTCCCTGTGGGTTGGGGTTCAGATTACAACGTAAAGGTGATAAGAGATGTGATGAGCCCTGCTCCATTCTTCTTATTTTCCATTTTCTTATGGCTTCCTTTGATCTACACATTTTTCAGAAGTTATTCTTTCGAATCCAAAAGAGTTTAAGGATTTATTATGTGGAATTTTATAAAAGGACTTGTTTATCCTCTGTTCGCTGCCTCGTTAGGACTGGGTTTTTTTTCGGAATACACAAAAGGTGGAGCTTCCACCGATTTCGAAGAAGTGAATCAAGTTCCTAAAACAGTCAGACAGAACCCTGGCATCTACCGTTCTCATTATGCTTGGTTCACCAGAAATTTCCCAGGGGGAAAATAAACTGCAGAGAGCCCTATTAATCTCCGTCTTAATCCTTTCTTCCTGCGGTTTAGTATACGAACTATTAGCTGGTACAGTGGCGAGTTACCTACTCGGAGAAACAGTCACCCAATTCTCTTTAGTCATAGGGGTATATCTATTCTCCATGGGTATCGGCAGTTGGCTTTCCAGATATCTAATAGAAGATCTGATCCCTAAGTTTCTGGATGTGGAACTCGCCTTAGGGTTATTAGGCGGATTCAGTGCGGCAATTTTGTTCTTAAGTTTTGGACAAACCAGGATTTTCCAAATCCCACTATTCAGCATCGTAGTGGCAGTAGGCACTTTGGTGGGAATGGAAATCCCTCTTCTTCTCCGGATCCTAAAAAATAAATTAGGATTTCGTGATATGGTTTCCAAGGTGCTCAGCTTGGATTACGCCGGAGCACTTCTAGCATCTTTGGCATTCCCTATATTCTTTGCTCCTAAATTGGGAATGGTGAGGACCTCTTTCTTTTTCGGATTATTGAACGCCGGGACCGCATTATGGGGCACATTCGTCCTTCCCATATCCGAAAAACATAAAAACTTACTAAGAGCAAAATCCTTTCTTGTATTGACCCTTTTAGGATTAGGATTCGCATTCTCGGAGATGATCACTTATTATAGTGAAGAAAATCTTTTTTCTGACGAGATCATTTATTCCAAACAAACTAATTTCCAAAAGATCATAGTCACCAGATACAAGAGTGAACTCAGACTATTTTTGAATGGGCACCTGCAATTCAGCTCCAGGGACGAGTATAGGTATCACGAAACATTAGCGCATCCGGCCCTTCTCTCTCATCCAAACCCAAAAAGAGTATTGGTTTTGGGAGGTGGAGACGGACTCGCAGTCAGAGAAATATTAAAATATCCAGGTATAGAATCCATTACCTTGGTGGATCTGGATCCTGAGATGACACGTATCTTTTCAGAACAGCCCATTCTCACTGAGATCAACGGATCTAGTTTAAAAAACCCGAAAGTAACAGTACAAAATGCGGACGCATTTTTATGGTTAGAGGAATCTAGTTCAGTATTCGACGTTGTCCTAATTGATTTTCCGGATCCAAGTAATTTCTCTATCGGAAAATTATACAGCACCGCATTTTACAGAAGTTTAAAACGAAGGCTCAACGAATTTTCAGTCGTAGAGATACAGTCCACTTCTCCACTATTTGCCAGAATGTCCTTCTGGTGTGTGGAAGCTACCCTCAAGGAATCAGGATTTAATACCAGAGCATTGCATGTATACGTTCCTTCTTTCGGAGAATGGGGTTTTATTTTAGGAAGTGTGGGCAAGCTTGGAGGATACAGAAAAGATCTTCCAGCAGGATTAAAATTCCTGAATGAAACGGAGCTCAAATCCATTTCGGAATTTCCCCAAGACATGTCCAAGGTGCCTACTGAACCGAACAGATTGGATAACCAAAGTCTTGTGCGTTATTACGACCAAGAATGGAATCGTATCTTAGATTAAAAGGATCCGAACTTCTCCCTTTACTTAGGTTCCCAAAATTTCAAAGCAGTATAGATTTTTAGAAACTAGGATTCTTTCTTAAAAAGCGGAAAGAACTTCCCTAAACTTATTAAAACTTAAAAATTGATGAAAAAGAGGACTTTCTTAGATGAACCGTAAACTTAAAAGTATCTGCATCGTATTATTATTCTTATTAGGCGTTTCCGCTTCTCATGCACAATCCGCAACCACGGAAACCACGTTACACGACTTTATGGAAGATTATACTAAGCCTGCTTCCAAAAAAGCTAAAAAAGGAGACAAGGCCGCACTCGAAAGGATCTTGAAAGAAGTTCCAAACTGGGCCTTGGACGAACAAAAAGCAAAATGGAAAGAGATCACCGATACAGCTCTTGCTTCCGGAGATCTGGAATCTTCCTGCAAAAACTGTCATAAAGAATACAAAAAAGAATATAAGAAGAGCTACAGAAAACGTCCTATCCAGGTTTCCAACGATCTGATCAGCTTTTTGAAAAACTCGAAGTAATTTCCTTCTTAAAACTTTCATCGGGGATCGGCAAATAATCCAAGACGAGAAAGGTCAAATCGTCTTCGAAATGTTTTCTGTTCCCTGTAAAACTTCTCACAGTAGCAAATAGATCCTCGGCCAGTTTTTCTCCCGAGGATTGCATATGTTCGCTTAACAACTTATAATATCTTTGGAATCCGAAAATTTCACCGTTTTTGCTTCTGGCTTCGGTGATCCCGTCCGTATAAATGATCAAACGATCTCCGGGTTTCATCTGGAATTCGATCACGGAGTTTTTTAGATTCGGATCCATTCCCATGATCCAACCTGGTAAAAATATCTCCTTAGTATCTCCTGATTCCTTGTCTATAGCAACGATAGGAGGATGCCCCGCATTGGAATAAGTCACCTTTCCGTTTGCAGGATCGATCAGAAGATAAGCTGCAGTGATAAAATGTTTTCCATACTTGCCGCTCAAAGACCTGTTAATACTTCTTAAAACTTCTGCAGGATCTTCATTCTTTCTGGATTCAATGGAGAAAGCCAACTTCACCATGGAAGAAATGATCGCAGCAGGAACGCCGTGACCGGAAACATCAGATAAAAAGATTCCCAACTTACCTGATTCCAAATGTTGGAAATCGTAGAAGTCCCCTCCTACGGAACTTGCAAATTCACTTCGCACGGAAAGTTTGAGATTTTTCACTTCAGGCAAACGATCCGGAAGAATGGACTCTTGCAGTTCTCTTGCAATCTTCAGCTCTTGTTCGATCTCAGTTAACTTTAACTGGTTTTCGTAATTTTCTAACCTTGCTTGTAGAGAATCTTTCTCTAATGTTTTGATCCTATCCGCCAAAGCAAAAGAAAGAAGTGTCATCTCCACCAAGGAGCCGAACTGAGCGGACCAATGTGTAAGTTCCGTGTCCTGGATAATGGACAAATTCCTAAGAGCTGTAATCAGAACAAAAAGGATCAGAACGGACCAAGCTAATAGGAAATAACGTGCAGGGCGGTATCCTCTTCTCAATCGGATCGCAGCAGAATAGATCACCAAAACCGCTGCCAGGAAAGGATACCAGGAAACTGCCCAGATCATAGGTCCGTAAATGCTGGAGAATAAAGAGGCAACAAATCCTAAAATCGCAACTCCGGACAGTATTAAGAAAGCATAATTCTTCCAGCCTGTCTCTCTTTCCATATGTAAGAAGGAACGAGTAAACAAAAGAGAAAACGCCACAGACAAGAACGCGAAACCAGTCAGATAATCGTTCCAAGAAGTGGCTGGAGCAGGGATTAAATATTGAGGTCCAACTCCTGTGACCGCCATCTGCCAGAATCCATAAAACAACAAATATAGAACATAGAAGAAATAACTGGAGTCCTTCACTACGAAGGCAAGAAATCCGTTATACACCAACATGATCCCAATGGCTCCAAAGAATATCCCTAAGAATAAATTCTCCATTTGGATATGAGCAGCGAATTCCTTCGGAGCCCATGCTTGGAAATTCAAAACCAAGGATCTTCTTGTAGAAGCGTGGATTAAAAATTCTTCCTGTTTGTTCGGAGGAGTCTCAATCAGAAATGCAGGTTGGATATAGGACATCCTCAGATCTCTGGAAAGTTCGGACCAGGCCCATCCCCCCGGTCCCCATACTCTTTTGTAGACTATGAGATTTTCCATACCGGGGTTATTCAAAACCAGATACCAGGAAATCGTTCCTTCTTTAGGTGGGGCTTGTATCTTGAACTTTATTAAAAACTGATCGTCGGTGAAACTGAAAGAGAGACTGTCCTTATCCACTTTTGTCCAGTCACCCGATTCTAAGTCGGTTGGAGTTTGAACTTCTCCCGGACGGATCTTTCTGATGGAAGTAAATTTATTTATAGGCGTTCCGGACATAGAGCCGGAGATCGGAAAAACGGGAACATCTTCCTGAGAATATAGAGAGCCTATGCTTAGGATAAGGATCAGCAGAATGAAGCTGAAGTTCCGAATTTTTCGGAAAATATTCACCAAAAATCTCCCTAACCGGGAAGACTTTTTGCCCCGGCCAATTTACAAATATAATGAAAATGTTCTTCGCTAACCGGTTGGATCGAAAGTCTACCCCCCGGCTGCAAAAGGACCATTCCTTTTAGTTGCCCGTGGGATCTTAATTCTTCTAGCGAAATAGGGCGAGAAAATTTTTCCTTAAATTTCACATCCACCATGAACCAGGTCGGTTTTTGTGGATCACTTTTTGGATCATAATACTTATGTTTCTTATCAAAAGCAAAATGATCTGGGTAACCTTCTTTGACTACTTCCGCAAGTCCTGCTACATGAGGAGGTTTACAACTGCTATGATAGAATAGGATCAAATCCTTTTTTTTGATCTCATCCCTTAGGTAATTTCTCGCTCCATAACCCCTGACTCCCTCCCAAGGCGCTATTTTGCCGGGAGAAGAAGCCAAAGTATCTATGGAAAAAACGTCAGGCTCGGTTTTAAAAAGCCAGAATTTCATTCAATGCCGGTAGAATATGCGGGTTTGCTCGGAATTTCTCCCGCCTTCTCCTTTTTGCTAGAACGTTCCGTTTTCTTTTTAGTTTCTTCGTGAGCCGGATGAACGATAGCCATCAATTCATCATGGTTGACCGTTTCTTTTGCAAGCAGCGCTTTCGCAAGATTCTCGAATTTTGTGGAGTTCTTACGAACTAATTCCCGACCTTTGTCAAGACAGGTCTGCACTATATTACGGATCTCCTTGTCGATCATGGCCGCAAATTCTTCGCTATAAGCCTTATTACTTTGGCCCATATCTCTTCCTAAGAAAGGACTTTCGTGGCCGCTACCGTAATTGATCGTGCCCAGTTTTTCGGACATTCCCCAATCGCAGACCATTCTTCTTGCGATATTGGTTGCTTGTTGGATATCGTTGCTGGAACCGGTAGAAGTCATTTTGAATTTGTATTCTTCTGCGATGAACCCGCCCATACAAACTACGATCTGATCCAACCAGTATCCTTTAGTATGAATATGTTTGTCCTCTGTAGGAAGAGATTGTGTAAGACCTAATGCCCTTCCTCTCGGAATGATAGTCACCTTATGGACCGGCTCGGTATAAGCCAGAAGTGTTCCTAAGATCGCGTGACCCGCTTCGTGATATGCAATCACCTCTTTTTCCTTTTCGGAAATGAAGAAGGACCTACGCTCAGGACCCATCATCACTTTGTCGCGGGCTTCTTCTAATTCTTCTTGGGTTACACGTTTTTTATTCTTACGTGCAGCAAGTAAAGCGGCCTCATTGATCAGGTTAGAAAGATCCGCACCTGTAAATCCAGGGGTCCCTCTTGCGATTGAATTCAAAGAGATATCGCTGGTTAAAGGAACTTTTCTAGAGTGAACTTTTAAGATCTGCTCTCTTCCGTTCAGGTCCGGAAGATCCACCATTACCTGGCGGTCGAATCTTCCCGGTCTGAGTAAGGCTGGATCTAAAACGTCAGCACGGTTTGTAGCTGCCATTACGATCACACCTTCGTTTTTCTCAAATCCGTCCATTTCGACAAGCATCTGGTTTAGGGTCTGCTCTCTTTCGTCATGACCACCGCCCCATCCGGCTCCTCTCAATCTTCCCACTGCATCAATCTCATCTATAAAGATAATACATGGAGAATTTTTCTTACCTTGTTCGAATAGATCTCGAACACGAGAAGCTCCTACACCCACAAACATTTCTACGAAGTCGGAACCGGAAATACTGAAGAATGGAACGCCAGCTTCTCCTGCAACCGCTCTAGCTAGAAGTGTTTTACCTGTTCCGGGAGGACCCACTAAAAGAACTCCGGTCGGGATTCTTGCGCCCATAGCTTGGAATTTTTTAGGATCTTTTAAGAATTCTATAATTTCGACCAATTCGGTTTTGGCTTCTTCGCAACCTGCAACGTCTGCGAAACTTACCTTAACCTTTGGATCCACAGTCAATTTAGCTTTGGATTTTCCGAAAGAGAAAGCCTTATTGCCGGTAGACTGGACCTGGCGCATAATAAAAAAGTAAAATACGAAAATACCGATCACTGCGATCAGAAGGAAGGAACTCAACATTCCAAATCCGTGTCCGTTCTCGGAAGGAACTACTTCGAGATCAATATTCGTTTTTCTTAAAGAAGAAAGGAATTCTTTGTCGATAGGAGCGATCCGGGTCTCGAAACGAACAGGAGTTTTTGCGGATCCTTCTTCGAATGGTTCGTAACAACCTTTGATCATGTCCCCTTCTAGGATCAGCTTATCACAGCCTGGAAAGTTGGAATCGGTAGTCTTTACCAGTTTGCCTTTCGGTTTGGAAGAAACATCCGGCTCTACCATGCTCATAAATTGGGAAAACGGTAATATCCTAGGTTTGCCCAGAGCAGTTTGGATCTGCGGTACTAGAAGTGCTAATCCTAGGATTACTAAAATGAAAAGTATAAGTAATCTAAGACCTTTATTATTGTTATTCATGTGTAACTCCCAAGCTCCGCCATCTCCTCGGAGCCACATTCTTCCCGTAGATTAGACTAAAGGAAACAGGCCTTAAACCTGCCGGAATCGTAAACCGGTATACTCATTGGAAACCGATTTCTTACAAAAGGTTCCCCATAATCAGAGTCCCTTTTTTTCCGGAAAAGTAAAGGATTTTTAGATCTCGGCGGAACCGAGAGGAAAATTAGATAAAAGAAATTTATCCAGACCAGATCCGGATTTTTTTGAGAAAAAACAGATCTTACAATCTGTATTTTTCGATCACATCTTCTATATCGCCCAAACTAATGGAACGAATTGCTGCCTCTGCATCGTTGATGATCTGGATCAAACTTAAGTTCTCTAAAGGTTGGAAATCTTCCTTCAAAAATCCGTCTAGATTAGAACCGTCGAATTCGTCGTTTCCTATCCCAATTCGGATTCGGATAAAATTTGGAGAACGTAAGGATTGGATCACTGATTTGATCCCAGGATTCTCGTTCCCGTTAGCTCCCTTATCCACTACGATTTTACCCAAGGGTAAGGTCCAATCTTCGTGGATCACAAGAATATCCTGCACCTGAATTTTCAGGAAGGAAGCTATATACAGAACGGACTCTCCCGATAGATCGCTGAAGGTCTGAGGTTTTAATAATACAACCTCTTCTCCTTCGAAATCGCCTCGCCCAATCAAAGACTTTTTCTTTTTAGTCTTGATCTCGACGTTGATATTATTGGCGATCACGTCCAAAATTTTGAAGCCGATATTCGCTCGGTTATTATTGTATTTGTCTCCGGGATTACCCAATCCGACGATTAGCTTCATACAATAATGTACTCCAAATTTTTAGATCTCGGGATGGGGAAATTATTTCCCTTTTTTACCTGCAGGTTTTGCCCCAGCAGCTTCCTTAGCTTCTGCTCTTTCTTGAGCAAGTAAAGCTTTGGTTTTCAGAACTGCTGCTACGATCGGATCTCCGTTAACTAAAATTTCCCAACTTGCAGGAACTTTTAAGCTGCTAACTTTGATAAAATCGCCTACATCTAGATCGGTTACATCTAGAACTAGAGTTTCGACCAGATCCTCAGGAACGGTTTTCACACGGATCTCGTGGATCAAATGGTCGAATTGACCACCCATCTTAGAACCTTTTGCTGTTCCTTCGGTGCGAATTCCGATCTTAGTAACGATCTTTTTACCAGGCTCTACTTTGTAGAAGTCTACGTGGCGGATCCTGTCGATCTCAGGGAAACGTTGTACTTCTTTTACGAAAACCTTTTGGACTCCTTCTCCCTCCACTTCCAACTCGATCAGAGTGGATTGGCGAATCCCGGAATGAACTAGTTTTTCAAGTTCTTTCTCGTTTACGGAACCGGACGCGGCATTTCCGCCTCCGATAATGTTAATAGGAACTTGTCCTGCGGCACGAAGACGATTGTTTACGTTCTTGCCGGTTTCAGTCCTTTTTGTAACAACTAATTTGTGGCTCATGGTTTTTACCCTTGTCTCTTATATAAATAGATCGCTGACCGATTGATTGGTCGATATCCTCTGGATCGCAGCCGCAAATAGCGGAGCTACAGAGAGTGTTTTTAACTTAGCAATTCTCTTGGATTCTGGAATTTCGATCGTATTGGACAATACAACCTCTGTAAAAGGTGTAGCATTCAAACGATCTATAGCTTCTCCGGAAAGAACTCCATGAGTAGCCGCACAATATACCGACTTAGCTCCATTTTTCAAAAGCGCGTCGGCCGCTTTACAGATCGTGCCCGCAGTATCGATCATATCATCCAAAAGGATACAATTCTTACCTTCTATCTCTCCGATTACGTTCATCACTTCGGAAACGTTCGCCTTCGGTCTTCTCTTGTCTATGATCGCTAAAGTTGCGTTCACTTTTTTACCGAAGGATCTAGCTCTTTCCGCTCCACCAGAATCGGGAGAAACGATAACCAGATCTTCGAACTTTTTACTCAGTATATATTCTACCAGTACCGGGCTGAAATGTAAATTATCCACAGGCACTTTGAAGAAACCTTGGATCTGATCCGCATGAAGGTCCATTACGATTACTCTAGTCGGCCCTAAGGTCTCGATCAGATCTGCAACCACTCTTGCGGAGATCGGAACTCTTGGCTCCGCTTTTCTATCTTGGCGTCCGTAACCATAATAAGGAATAACTACTGAAATACTTTTTGCAGAGGCGCGTCTTAACGCATCCATGATCAAAAGTAATTCCATCAGGTTATCATTTGCGGGGGCAGAAGTTGACTGGATTAGGAATACGTCCCTTCCCCTTACATTCTCTTCTATCTTAACCGCGATCTCTCCGTCGGAAAATTTACGAAGATTGATCTTGCCAGGCTCTATCCCAAGCTCTTGGCAAATTTCATTTGCGATCGTACGATTGGAAGATCCTGAAAAAACTGCGATATTAGTGCCGCTCATTTCGCAACCACTCCGTTCAAAACTGCCGCTAAGTTTTCCAGGTCTGCGGGAGAATTCACACCTTGGCTTTCTCCGCTGTTTTTAAGAATTACTGCGCCCAACTTTTTTCCTTCTTTTTTATACAACTCTACTAGATCAGGAAGATAATATTCTCCCTGAGCGTTGCTGTTTCCGATTTTTCTAAGAGATTCGAAAAGAATTTCAGAACTGAAAACATAAGTTCCGGTGTTGATCTCGTTTATTTTTTTCTGTTCCTCATTCGCATCTTTTTCTTCAACGATTGCGGTCACTTCTCCCGAAGAATTACGAACGATCCTTCCATAACCGGTAGGAATATCTACCTTTGCGGAAAGAAGTGTAGCGGAGAATTCATTTTGGACATGTGTGGAAACGAGAGAACCGAATGTGTCCCCGGTGATCATCGGGACATCCCCGCAAGCTACAAGGATAGGACCTTTATGGGATTTAACTAATTCTTCGGCACATAATACTGCGTGAGCTGTGCCTAACTGCTCTTTTTGCTCGGCGAAACGAATGCCGGGAATCCCAGTGCAAAGGGCTTGGACTTCTTCTTTTTTATAGCCTACAACTATGACTATGTCATGGATCCCAGCCTCTTTGAGGTGGTCGATAACATGGTTTAAAAGGGGCTTTCCATTTAAAGGAACAGCCACCTTTGGGAGCTCCGTCTTCATGCGGGTTCCCTTTCCCGCAGCTAATACTACGGCGACTGCTTCCTTTTTGGCGTCCATTCAGTAATCCGGTGAAATCAAACAGTGGCTGGGCCGATAGGATTCGAACCTATGAAATGGCGGTACCAAAAACCGCTGCCTTACCACTTGGCGACGGCCCAGTTTCATTCTTTAATAATTAAAGCTTACAAACGTAAGGTCGGGAAATTCCGTTTGCATTTTGGCGAACAGCTCTTCCCGTATCTCCAATCCTTGCACCAAACCGTAGATACAAGATCCGGATCCGGTTAAGGAGGAGTAACTAGCTCCATTCGCCAAAAAACTTTCCTTTAATTTCCCTAGTTCGGGAAACTTTTGGAAGGCAAGAGGCTCGAAGTCGTTTACGAGCTTTTCTCTCAAAGCCGCCCAATTCCCTTCTTTTAAAGAAAACTCGACGTCATTGTCTAGAGAAATCCATCTTTTCGAGGGAGGGTCGGCTTGTAAAGGCTTTTTGAGCCCTGCGTACATTTCGGCTGTCGAGAGTATTTGAGGAGTTAAAGCCAGAATTCCCTGTCCGGGATGCACTTGTATATCCCTTAAGATCTCACCTTTTCCGGACACCAAACAATGATTTTCGGATAAGAAGAAGGGAACGTCAGCTCCAATCTCGGCCGCCAGTTTGAAAATATGGTCCGAATGAAACTCAGGCCCCAAACCGAAATAAAAAGAAAAAAGGGAAGCGGCGTTTGCGGATCCGCCTCCGAGTCCCGCGGCAGGAGGGATTCTTTTTGTAAGGTAGATCCTCACACCTGGAAGTTCTCTGTAATGTGCGCGGATCTTAGAAAAAGTTTTAAAAAGAATATTCTTACTTAAGTCTCCTTTCTCAGAGACCTCGTCGTACAAACGTCTTTTTTCTAAAATGATCTGATTATTGGAAACCAACTCGAAAGAACCGGGAGAGATCGGTTCTATCTGAATATCATCTCCCCAATTTAAACGTAAGAATACACTTCGGATCTCATGAAATCCGTCAGGCCTTTTATAAGGGATCTCTAGTCCTAGGTTGATCTTTGCGGGAGAAAGCAAGGTATATCCTGAATCAACTGCAAATAGAGAGAAGTCAATCGATTCCTAATTGGACGAACCGGAAGAAATCGTCTCCCAATATGCAGTCATCCTTTCCTTTAATCCAGGTGGGTTATGAAGAATTACGTTCGGACCAAAACCTTTCAGGACCGATAAGAACCAATCCTGGTTTCTGATCCTTGCCTTAGAAAGATAGTAAGTAGTGTCCCCGATCTGCTTTTTGGTAGTAGTTCTTTCCAAATGTAATCGAGAATGCAGATTAAAATATACTTCGGAAGTATGATAGATCTCCGCGAAATTGGAGTCCCCTTCTCCCCCTTGGACAAATTCTTTTAATTTGGAGATTGCATTCTTTCTTTCTGCGTCCGGGATTTCTGCAACATTCTCCTGGGTTGGATTCAATTGAAGAATAGAATCCAATCTGAATGTTCTGGGTGCCTTTCTGGAATGGCAATAACCGATCAAATATTCTTCTCTAAAACTTAATAATGCCCAAGGATCAACTTTTCTGGATTCCGGTTCGGCCTCTCCCTGCGCACGGTATTTGATCTGCAAAGATTTGCCTTCGGAGATTGCATTCTCGATATTCTTTCTAATTTCGTTTTCACTAGGAATACCCGCAGAAGGAAGAATTGTATGAATTTTATCTAATATAGATTTCAGGATCTTTTTTCGAGAAGGGCCTGTTTCTTTTTCGTCCTCTTCTAAAAATAGTTTTCGGATTGTGGCCCATTCTTTTACACTTAGGACCAAACCTTGATCCAAGCTTAAAGGCATACGAATGCCTATTGTCTCTCCATCGTAATCCAATTCCACAAATTGGTCAGGAGTATAAGGATAAGAACCCACCATGTATAATTTTCCGAGTTCTTTTTTGAGATCTTTTATATCATCGATACCGGAATACTTGGAAAGATCCTCCAAACTCATTCTTTTGTTTTCCTGCAAAAGATGAATCACTGCCAGTTTGGTTTGGAGTTTTTTCGTACTTGGATTCATGCCGGACATTCTTTCTTTCGGGAAATTTAGAGGCAATCAGAAATACGTATCATTTGAGAAGGAATTTTTCAGGCCCTCTTTTTACCGAATCGTAACCGAAAACATGGGATTTTTAGACGGATGATACCTATTTGTCCAGCCCTTCCAATAGAATGCGCTTCTATGGGCCAAACGTCTTTTTTAAAAAATACATTTAGACTTCTTCCTAAATTTTATCTGGAGTTATTCGATTCGGACCAAGTGTTCTTAGCGGCAGCACAGATGATCGGAAAGAGGATCTTGCGATTCCGCATAGATTCCAGAGTTTCTTATAAAAAAGGAGACGGAGTTTACGGAAGATTGTACGGACTTAGATCCAGTTTTTACATTCCAATCTCTGGAATTATTAAAGAAAGAAAAGAATTACAATCCAGATACTATTCTAAAGTTTGCGAATTGGAATTAGAATCCGACGAAGATATAGAATAGCGAATAACGTTATAATTCGATCGATCTCTGACACCTTCTGCTTGCAAAAGTCAACTCAGTTTGGGTAAAGGGAAATGAACAATACATTTTATTCAATGAATCTCATGTAGAGAAGTGATTTAGATTTCTGAGATAAAGAGAATAGTTAAGGAATAATCTGCTCCAAGTAAATATTCCGCAAAAATTATCTTCATACTTGTTAACTTTGACAGACGAATATAAAACGGAGATACATGATGAAATCAATTTTGAAACTCGTAGCTGTGGTCCTCTTTTTGAGCGCGGGCTTGGGCTCCTTGCAGGCAGGTGATCTGAGAAAGAACGGCTCTCTTATTGGCAGTATAGACTCCAGTGGAGATGTAAGGCTGAACGGGTCTCTCGTGGGAAGATTTGAATCCAGCGGAGATGTTCGGAAAAACGGAAGCCTGATCGGCAGAATTGACTCTAACGGAGATATTCGAATGAACGGGTCGCTAGTAGGTTCGATTGATTCCAGCGGAGATGTACGCAAGAACGGAAGCCTAATTGGGCGAATTGATAGCAATGGCGATGTACGAAAAAATGGTTCCTTGATCGGAAGTGCAGTAGGAATTCCAAGAGCCCAAGCGGCAGGATTCTTTTTCTTCTTCTTTTTGAACGAGTAAGATTGGAACAAAGCCACACTTCAATTGCCTGCTTCCATCCGGCTGCAGAATACAAAGGGTAAAACCTTTCTCGCCGGGGGAAGCAGCGTAAAACATTCCCTAATTCTATTTCTCTCTTTCCATAGAAAAGATCAGAACATCTTCCTTATTTTCAGACCAAACTCTTTTGAAATCAGGACCCAACGCTTGGGAGATACTATGATAATATTTATTTTTCAAAAAAGGATCTGAATCGTTCAAACTTTCCAGGATAGAAGCTTTTGTCTGAACGAATAATATCTTTTGGAATTGTTCCGGTTTATTTTTGGAGAAGAAGTTTTTAATATGGCCTTCCTTCATCAGCCAAACAGAAGGTGTTTGGAAGAAATATTTACCTAAGATCTGAGAATACGTCCTAATCTGGACCACAACCAAATCAGGTTTCTGTTCCAAATAGATCGCATTCAGTTTAGTAGTCTTTCTTCCATACTTTGCCAAGATCTGTGTATAAGAAAAACTGATATATACAGAATAGAAAAGGACCGTAAACAGTACAATTTTTGCGGTCTTGCGGAACTTCTCCCCAATACTATCTATCAAGATCAAAAACATCCCAACAAAAGCTGGCAAACTCAAATGCAGATATCTGGAACCAAAATCTATGATCCCATCGTTTGGTGCAGATATCACTAATACTATAAATGCGGCGAGGCCAGAAAAAACAAACAGATCCCGATTCGAGATCTCCATTACAGAATTCCTTTTAAACGGGTTCTTTTTAACGAAAATATAATATACAAAAAAGAATAGAACGATCAAAAACCCTGGAGTATAACCGAAAAATCCGATCCGGTTCGGGTTTGCGATCAATAGCCCTGTATAAATTTTCCATTTTTTCCAAGGATATAGAAACATTGTAGGCTGATTGAAGGAGAACCTTGGGCCCAATGGATGCCCGTATAGAATATACTGGATCCCAAACAAAAGCCCAACTCCTATTAAGAAGCCTATTAAATAACCTAAAATTTTCCTTCTTTCCTCTATATTAGAAAACCTATATATACTTAAAAAGAAGATAAAGGATAATGGAAATACGATACTTTCTATCCTAAACCATGCAGAAGAAGCGCAGATAAAACCTGAACTTACAAACACGAGCCAGGAAGAAGACGTGCCGGATCTTAAAAATAGAAAACTTCCCCCTAAAAATAAAAAGGAAGCGATCCCTACGTCCGGGAAAAAATATCCATTGATCAAAAATGGAGAAGCTAAAACCAAAACTCCCAAATAGATCGGATCCCAATCCCATAAAAGTGAAAGGAATAGAAAAGAAAGAAGTATTAAGATCGCGGTCGCGACATATACTCCTACTATCCCACTCCAAGGAAGAAATACCGCGTATACATAACCCAATGCAGCGGGAAATGGACTGATCAGTTCTTCACCGATACGGATACATTCGGTGGGGCAATAATTTCCTTCCGGGTCCAGGCTTTTAGAAGGCAGCGCCAAGTTACCCGAAAGGAATCCGTTCCTTCCAACGGATTCTCCCAATATAAATTTGCCCAAATGGTCGGAGTATAACTGTTCACCCGGCTTCAATAAGAACGGATATAAGAGAGGAAGAAGGAACAAAAAACAAAATATAAGCTTTGTCCATTTAGAATAGGACTTTCCGCCCAGGAAACTCATCAGGGCAAATTAGAAGGTGCAAACCGTCTCACAATCCTTTTTCGGAACGTTACCCATTCCCAAATCGGTTGACTGTCCGAAGGAAACCTGAAAGGGTCATAAAATCAGAGAATTCTCCGGAGAGTATGATGAAAAAATCGGTATTATTCATAACTTGTCTCTTATTTGCCGGAGGCCTGCTCGGCCAAGACACAAGCACTCAAACTTCTACCAGAGAAAAAATGGTCTGTGAACGTATGGACCTGGAGATCCAAAGCACTACTTATAACGACGCTTTGAGATGTGAGACCAAAGATGCGATTTGTTATATGATCGAAGGTTTCAGTATGAGCTGTTTTCCTAAAGAAAAGAAAATATCTAAATAAGTTACCTCGTCCGTTAGCGCATACAAAAAAGATAAACACATAAAAAAAGGCGCCTTACGGCGCCTTGCAGTCGATGGATTTTTAGGATTTGTGACTACTAATTAAAGATTGTTTAGAAATTCTTGAGTTCTTGCAGCTTCTGCTTCAAGAGCTTTTGCTTGTCTTAAGAATTTTTCAGACTGAGCGTTGCTAGCGAGGAATTTTCCTCCAGTAGAACGTTTAGCCAATGCTCTTAACTCTTCTGCTCTTTCATTTTTTTGCTGAGCGATTGCTTTCAAGTAAGTAGCTACTGCAACTTTTTGCTCTTTAGTAACCGCTGCGGATACCAAAGCTTGCTCTAAGAGACGATCTTCAGTATCTTGAGAAACCGCGAAAACGGAAGATCCTGCTAAGAAGCCTACTACCAAAAGAAGAGAAGTGAGTTTGTTGATTTTCATAAAATTGAAACCTCAAAGATTATTTTTATATTTTCTGTTCTTGTTTTCGCTTTATATCCATATGACCTATCTGCATATGCGAATGGAACAAAAAAATTTTTAAACTAATAAAAAATTAAAAATTTTTGTTAAACGAACTCAAAGAACCATTTATCACATTTACGTTTATTAGAATTGTCTAATTTTCCAAGCACCTTGTTTTAACTAGCTTCTATCCATTCACATTGAACAAAAAAGAAGCGAAATCGGATGATTTCTCAAACCGCTGCTTGAATCTAGTACAAGTATCGACCCGAAGGGTGTTTTTTTCAAGCCGAATCTTTATTAGAAATTCGAAAAATGCTTATTTTTTGAGCACATATCTTAAGCATTTCGCCTTTCTAATGGGCAAAATTGGGGGTAAAATCGGTGTTTTTAGGGGTAAATCGAAAAAATCCAATATGACGGATTTTTCTAATTTGTTCAAATTTTCACCTTCGCTTTGAGCTTGTCATGGGAAAAATTCGTAGATTACCCTTCACAATAAATAGGAAAGATCTTCTTTTTAGAGAAGATTACCCCAAAGGAACTATAAAATGAAATACTTACACGCTATGATCCGAGTAAAAGATCTGGATCTAGCATTGGATTTTTTCTGCAATAAACTAGGATTAAAAGAAACAAGAAGACATGATCATCCTGAAGGAAGGTACACTCTTGTGTTCTTATCGGAGTTAGATAAAAATTCTCCTGAAATAGAACTAACTTACAATTGGGACCAAGATTCCGCTTATACAAGCGGAAGGAATTTCGGTCATCTAGCTTTTGAAGTGGATAATATTTACGAAACCTGCGCGAATCTTCAGGCAAAGGGAGTAATTATCAATCGTCCTCCTAGAGATGGTAGAATGGCTTTCATTAGATCTCCTGATCTGATCTCTATTGAATTATTGCAAAAAGGAAAAGCATTAGAGATCTCCGAACCTTGGAAGAGTATGACGAATACTGGAGAGTGGTAAGCTGAATTAAGGCTTATTAGACAAAGAAGAACGATATTCTCCGGGAGAGCATCCGTATTTCTCCTGGAATAATTTATGGAACGCGGATTTGGATTTGAATCCTGCCGCGTATATTACTGAAAGCACGGACCTTTGGGGTTCTTCTCTCAACATTTTGGAAGCTTCTTCCAAACGAAATCCTGCGATATATTCCCTGAAGCCGATCCTCATCTTATCATTTAGTATCTCTGATAATTGGTGGGTCTTAATCTTCAATTCATCCGAAAAAATTGGAAGCGTTAGTTCTTCGTCCAGATAGAGCTTTTTGTCCCGCATCAGTTCTTCCATCTTTTGGATGACGGCATCCACATCCAGACCTTGAAGTCGGGTCTCGTTGTATCCTGCTTCCTTTGCGGTCTTTTCGAAAGAGACGATCAGATCAGGAGAAGTGGAAGCGCTTAAAAATACGAAACATACGATCAATGTAAGAGCGGCGGCGGCAACAATGAACAAAGGCATAAAGAAGATCTGAGCGATCACGAACAAGAAGATCACAAATATACTCGCGTAGAAGAGCGCGAGAAACGGGGAGAATACCCGAGCTTCTTCTTTTTGAACGAAGGTTTTCCATTTGCGGATCTTTCCGATCAGTAGAAGCGGATACACTAAATTGGAAACGGTTCCTAAGACCAAAAGGCCGAACAAGAATTGGAAATAAATGTTTCTGGGAGGATAAACACTTACATATTCTAATTTGGAATTCGGATCCGATAGAACGAAAGGTAGGAGAAACAGAAACGATACAATCCCTGGAAAAAAATGCACCAGGTTAAGTGCTCTTACAGTTAGTCCGCCTAATCTTCTAAAATATAAATACGCTAAAGGCCCTGTAAAAAATAGGAATGGGATATGGATTTCCGCAAACCACAGATATTCCTTTAACTGGTTGGATAATTCCAAATACAAATGGAATTGTACGATAGAAAGCGATAGAAAGAAGAATCCGATGGGTTGATTAAAAGCGGACTTGGTTTTGGATCCGAGATCGGTGCCTTGGATTTTCCGTCCCTTATTTCGGATAAATTCTGAAATGGCCAATAAGAATGAAAGTCCTGCTCCAAACGCCAGAAACGTATCCATAAAATGAAAGAGTCCGATTAGAATTGGATGTCCAGATTTTTTCCGGATTTTTCTTTTTTTAGTCCGTCCGGATACGGAAGGACGACCACTTTCGAAAAAGATCGTATCCTGAAAGCATGAAACATCTTAGCCCTCAACCAAATCGTTTTGTGAAATTCTTCAGCGGAAGTTTTGCTCTGATACTCTTATTCGGATTTGTGGAATACGGAACTTCTTCGGAAATCTTGAAAACACAGATCCAAGAAGAAGGTTCCAAAATCCCAATCTATCAATCCAGGTTCGGTAGAAAGCAGCCAATCATTGCTGTGATCGGCGAAAATCGAATGACCGAGTTGACCGACTTTATGATCCCGTATGGGGTTTTAACCTCTGCTAAAATCGCAAAGGTAATTGCTGTTTTCCCCAAAACCGGACCTGTCCAAATGTTTCCTGCATTAAAGATAGAAGCGGAAAAGTCTTTTGATCTTTTCGATTCGGAATATCCGGAAGGAGCAGATTACGTGATCGTGCCTGCAGTCCATTATTCGGAGGATCCTACTCTTCTCTCTTTCGTTCAAAAACAATCTGCAAAAGGTTCCACGATCATTGGTGTTTGCGACGGGGTCTGGGTATTAGCAAATGCAGGCGTTCTTAAAGATCATATGGCAACAGGTCATTGGTTTTCATTTTCTAAGTTAGAGAAAGAATTTCCAGAGACTACATGGACCAAGGATAGAAGGTACATTGCAGATCGAAAGATCGTTACTACAACTGGGATCACTGCGTCCATTCCCGTTTCCTTAGCTCTAATAGAAGCAATTTCCGGAAAAGAAAAAGCTCTAGAGATTGGAGCAGGCTTAGGAGCCAAAGATTGGAAACCTACTCATAAAAGTTCCGATTTTTATCTGAGTGGAAAAGACATGTACATTGCCGCGAAAAACTATTTGGGCTTTTGGAATTATGAGAAATTAGGTGTTCGAGTCTTTCCGGAGATGGACGAAGTTGTTCTGGCTCTACAAGCGGATTCTTTTTCCAGAACTTATAAGTCTGAGGTATTTTCCGTCTCGGACCAAAATCAGATCCGAACCAAAAGCGGTTTGTTATTACATGTAGATAAGAAGGAAGGAGAAGCCGCCAGCTTAGATTCTATTTTAGAAAATCTAAATGGAATGGCGGCAGTGACTGCTTACGATAAGAATTTGGCGGAGATCGAATCTAAATATGGAACTAACACTGCTGCTTTTGTTGCCTTGCAGATGGAATATCCTTGGAAGAAGTAAGCGCGAAAGCTGGGTTTATTTCCAGCCCTCTGCGAACTCGATCCTTTCCAATGTTGTGGGATGAGAATGTTCAAAAACGACTTCTAGTTTGTGAGGATTCAGCCTGGATTTATTGTCTTTTGCCAATTTGATCTCCGTACTGATAAATGATTTTTTGTCGTTGGTCAGCACAAGAGCTTCTCTGTCTGCCTGGGTTTCCAAAACTCTGGAGAGTGTAGCCGAGAAAGGTCCGAGTACTGTTCCAACAAGGGATAATATCAAAAACAGGAACGGTAAGGTAGAAGGAGAATAAAATTCTTTTAAAGGGATCTGCCCTTCTCCTTTTACTTTTTGGAATACATATCCTAATAAGAAACATAATAAGAAAGTTTCTAGAGTGCTAAGCGCGATCTCTATCATTTGATGATTGTGGACCCAATGCCCTATTTCATGTCCGAGCACGCTTACCACTTCTTCTTCCGTATGGTTTTGGATAAGTGTATCATATAAGAAGATCTTTTTACTTTCTCCCCAGCCTGTGAAATATGCGTTTGTATGTCCTGAATATTTGCTCTCGTTGATCACGTAGATATTTTCTACTTGAATATTCGCTTTTTGGCTCAGAGCTATTATTTTTGTTTTTAGACTTCCTTCTTGGATGGGACCGTAATCGTAAAAGATTGGAGTGATAAGAATCGGATACAATACGGACATGAGAAGTCCGAAACTCAGAGATAATATAGGAAGTATATATTTCCAAGCACGCGGAAGGTTTTTAAGTAAGAATGCGACTACTAAAACTACAAATTCGCCTAAGACCAATCCTAACCCGAACGATTTTGATTTAAATAAGATCCAATCTCCCAAATTCATATTAGAAAATTGGAATTCATGTTCAATCACATAACCGAAATAATAGCTGAATGGTAAGGAAATAATAAACTCTAAAAGATAAAAGGAAACGAAGAACAGAGATACTGTGGAATAAAATCTATCGCCCGTTTTTCTGCGGAAGTATTCTTCTAACTTTACTGAAATAGGCGTAAACACAAATGCTCCTGCTAAAGCAAAGTCGAGCAAGGAGCCTATGATGGAGACGAAAAATCCTCTTCTTTCGTAATCTATCCCCGAATTTATATCCTCTTGGGTAAAATACTTTAGAATTCTTTCATGTAACTCGGGAGAAAGATCTCCTTGGTAGGAGAAGTATTTCATTACGAGTGTGAGTAGGATCTGTAGGGAAAATAAAGAGAATAGGATGTTTTTTAGTTTCATGTAACGGTTTTTTATACTTTTTCGTAGAGTTCTGAGATCTGTTTTACTGAGTTTCGGAAGACTGAATTCAATTCTTCAGGAAAAACTGTTTCGATCGCATCCGGCCATCTCCATAAGAATGGTAATAATCCTTCTAGGTTGGTGGATTGGAAACTGAGTTTATTCTTTGCTTCGGTATATTTGATGCCTGTCAGGAATAATTTCGCTTTTACGAGACCTTCTTCTTTGCAGATCCATTCCACATTTTTGGGTTCGTGGACTGGAAATAGTCCTGCGTGTATGATTAGATCTTCTTCCGTTTCTTTTTTGGCACCTCTTGCCTGGTAGAGTGGATCTCCTTGTAGGAGTTCCACAGATAAGATCTTTGGTAGAACGAATCTTTTTTTGGCCTTTTCTTCCCTATCGTAAGCCAACAAATAATGATCCTGGCCCCCTTTTCGGATCAATCGGATCGGATCCGCTTCTTTCAGATAAGAATCTTCCGGAAAAGTTTTATAATATTTGATCCGGATCGGAGTATGATTTTTGAGAGCTTCCAATATTTGAAACGCGGTTTCTCCTAACTCTTCCGAATTTTCCTCCGGGTTTTCGTTCATTTCAGGAAAATATTCTAGATCTCCCGCGAATATTTTTCTAGCTGCAGTATAGAGTTCGTATTTTGGCGCCTCGGAATATCCCTTTAATAAGAGTGCGGAAATTTCCCTCAGTTCGTCTTCAGTAAACTCTAGAGTTTTGGAAAGTGGATCTTTTACGAGTACGTATACGAAATCTTTTCCGTTCTTTTGAGGATAATATTTGATATGAAATCCTAGGGCACCTAACTCTTCTATATCTCTGGATAATTTTCTTCTGTCCGAGTCCCTGTTCTCGTTATCGTAAAATCCCTGCATGATCTTTCTCAAAGAACTGAGCGTGATCCCTTCCGGAAATCTGAAAAAATTGAATAATAATGTGAGAAGCCTGTATTCCGTGGGATTCATCTCCCGCGGCTCGATTTCCTGATCTATATCTTTGTCTAGTTCTTCTTTCATGGCTCGTTTCTAAATCCTGGTTTTTGTAAAGTCCCGGGGCAAGGAAAAATCTCTGCCCTGTTTTTGAATTCGAAGAAAGCCCCAAAAAACAACTTGAAGAGTACGATCCCGATTTCGATAATTCTCTCGTCTCAGTCCCTTTTTATCAGAGGTTTTTATGGGTAAAATCATAGGTTTTCTTTTTCCGAATTTTGTAGGTCTTATTCTTATTGTACTCGGATGGTGGACAACTATCATCAATGTGGCCACTCTCCGTTTCTCTGGTGAGTCTTATTTTAATAAATGGACCTATACTGGTCTCGTTTTGATCATTATTGGCGCTTATTTGCCTGAAATCTGGATTGGGATCCGTAATAAAATTTTCGGAGATTGAGGGGCCCTTTTTTTCTTGTACGAAAACGTCTAGACATTTCCGCTGGTATTCTATTTATTTGCATTTGCAATCCCTGGGATAACCAGCTCTGGAGATTTTGAAAAAGATCTTTACGAGCTAAGTACATGGGTTACAATGCGACATAATAAAATTACTGGAACCTGAGAAGGGGAAGATGAGCGCGGAAACCGAAGTTTTAGAGAAACCAAGCCGGAAAAAAACCGATATCGAATTCCATAAACCCACTCTTTCTCGGGAGGATCTGAAGACCGTTTTAGAGGCGTTGGTAGAAGACCATCTTGCTTCCGGTTCTGTGACCCATAAATTTGAGAAGGCATTTTCCTCTACTTTCAGGATCAAACAGGTAGTTTCTGCAAACAGTTTAACTGCCGCATACCATCTGTCCTTATTGGCGTTGGAAATCCAACCTGGAGATAAAGTCGCTATCTCCACATTCGCTCCTCTTGCCGCTCTAGATGCAATTTTCTTAATGCAGGCCCAGCCTGTAGTTGTGGATATGGGAAAACATTCCTTCCATATCTGTCCGGAACGATTGGCTTCCGTTTTGGAAGACGAATCTATAAAGGCTGTGGTAGTAGATCATACTTTCGGTTCCTTAGCGGACTTCTCCAAATATGATTTCAAAAACCGTCCTGTGATCGAAGATTTTTCGGAAACTGTAGGTGCAAGGACAGAGACTTTCACTCCTGGTAAACAGGGAAAAATTTCCATCTGCGGTCTTTCTATCGAGTATCTGATCACCACCGGAAACGGAGCCTTGATCTGCACTGATGATGATTCCATAGCGAAAAAGATCAGAGCCAGAAAAGATGGCAAAGATCCTTATCCAAGAAAAGAGGGACAGCCTAGATTAGATTATGATATGATCGATTACCAAGCGGCTTTAGGGATCGAACAATTATCCAATCTTGGCGTGATCTTAGAAAGAAAGAGAAAGATCGCTCAGGTATATCTGCAATCCATTCAAGGTTCCCAAGTTGGCTCTCATTTTAACGATCCGAATTCGGATACTTTCAACCGTTTCGTGATCCTTGCTCCAGGTAATTACGAGCAGGTAGAAAGGTACTTCCGTTCTTTACAAATTGGTACTCGCAGAACTATGGCAGAACCGATCCATCATATCTTAGAACTTTCTAATTCAGATTTCCCGAACGGTGAAAGACTGTACCAAAGAGGTCATTGCATTCCGATCTATCCAAACTTAACTAAGGATAATGTGCAAAGGATCTCTCAGGCTATTCGTAGGATTTACTAAGACTTAAGCGAACCCGGAGCCGCCTAGCCAGCAAAGCTGGACCTGCCATTTAACCGACTCTCGTCTATATAACTTTAGAATCATTCGAGTAACTTTGTCTGACGTTCGTTTCTGATTTTGTCTCCTTATTTTTCGATTTCTGACAGTTAGTCCGATCACAAAACCTTTCTTCTTAAATTTCCGAACCGCGGTCCGCGAATTTGTTTTCGAAAATTCAGGAATCGACCGCAATGGACCTCTGAGCTAATTCTTTATTCGATTTTCGAAATATTAGGATTCTCCGGAGGCAACTTGAATATCGCGCTCCTCTCCATCAAACGTCCCATCTTTATTACCAGTCTTGTAATCCTTATGTTGATCACTGGTATCTTCTCCCTTAGCAAGATGGGAGTGGATCTTTTTCCGGATGTAAATATCCCAGTAGTGACCGTAACTACAATTTATCCGGGAGCGGGTCCGGAAGAGATCGAGGAATTGATCTCTAAACCCTTAGAAGAAGAACTTTCTTCCATTGCAGGTTTGAAAAAGATCACTTCCCGTAACCAGGAAGGTGTTTCAGTAGTTTTGGGAGAATTCACTCTTTCTACAGACATCAAATATGCAGAGCAACAGTTTAGAGATAAGACTGCATCGGTTCGTCCCAAACTTCCAGACGGTATCAAAGAACCTAAAGTAGTTCGTTTCGACCCTGCAGACCAACCGATCATTCGTCTGGCGGTGTTTGCCGATCTGAATCAGGCAAAAATGTACGATCTTGCCAAAGAAACCGTTAAGGCGAAGTTGGAACAGATCGCCGGTGTAGGTTCCGTTAAATTAGTCGGAGGGACCCGAAGAGAGATCCAAATCGAATTAGATAGAAATAAATTAGTTTCTTATCAAATGCCTATGGTGGTCATCGCTAACAGGTTAAAGACTGCGGGCCTGAACGTTCCAGTCGGTAAATTCGATTCTGGCGCAAAAGAAACTTCTTATAGAACATTAGGAAGATATGAATCTCTTTCCCAAATCGAAAATACGATCGTTTCTTTCGGAGGCGATGTCGGAAATTCCGTACTCATCAAGGAATTAGGAATTGTAAGAGATGGAACGGAAGACGAAGAGACTTTAGGTTATCTTTGGGCTTCCAAAAGTGACGAAGTCGAAGAGGAGGATGTAGGTCTTATAACCCATCCTATTACTTGGATTACTCAGGTTCCAAAACGGATCAAAAGACTTTTCGGCGGCAATAAAGGCGCTGTCATTGAAAAAGAACTGAAACCCGCGTTATTCATCGACGTATATAAACAATCCGGAGCGAACACAGTATCCGTTGCAGATGAGGTCTTGAAAAGGATCGATAAGTTAAATGCGGATATCCAACCTTTGGAAGGAAAACCTAAGATCAGACTAATCCGTGACGGTTCCAGATGGATCCGATATAACGTAGAAGACGTTACGGAAGCGATCGTTTTAGGGATACTTCTCGCGGTCATCACTGTTTATTTTTTCTTAGGGAACTTAAGGTCCACGATTATCACCGGTCTTGCATTGCCTAACTCTTTGTTAGGAGCATTCATTATCATGTGGATAATGGGATTCACGATCAACGTTATGACCTTATTGGCCTTATCTCTTGCGGTAGGTCTCTTGGTCGACGACGCAATCGTGGTGCGGGAAAACATCTTCCGAAAACTGGAAGAAGGCGCGACTGTGATGGAAGCCGCAGAAAAAGGAACCATGGAAGTGGCTCTTGCAGTTATCGGGACCTCCTTAACCGTGATCGCAGTATTCTTCCCTGTAGGATTCTTATCAGGGATTGTTGGTCAGTTCTTCAAACAGTTCGGTTTGACAGTCGTTTTTGCAATGATCATTTCCCTTTTCGACGGTCTTTTTGTGGCTCCAATGTTGTCCGCTTACTTTGCGGGTAAACTCACCCACGATAAAAAGAACGCTGCAGTCGAAGCATTCGATCGTTTCCAAACTTGGCTCGAAAAAATTTATAAGATCACAATGCATTACGCATTGGCACATCCAGGAAAGATCATTCTGCTTACTTTTCTAATTTTTATTCTTTCCTTTGTAAGTTGTGCGTTTGTGAAAAAGACATTCTTACCTGCAAACGACCAGGGCGAATTTATGGTAACCTTGGACCTTCCTCCGGGCACTAGCTTACAGGGAACGAAAGATGTTGCGGATAAGGTTTTGGTGGAACTTCAAAAATTCCCTGAAATGGATAAGATCGCAATCACTATCGGTAAACCGGATGGTGGAGAACCGAACACAGCTATATTGGCAATCGCACTTGTTTCTTCGAAAAAAAGATCTAGAGATACTACTTCTGTCAAAGAAGACATTCGTAAGATGTTAAAGGCCTTTGATTACGCAAGGCCTGCAGTTTCGGATTATTCCGCAGTGGGCGGCGGGGTGCAGTATCCGTTCCAATTGGTGCTGAAAGGAAACAATCTGGAAGAAGTGGAAGCATATTCTAAAAAAGTAATAGAAAGACTGAAAGGTATCAAAGATCTCGCCGACATAGACTCCGACTTTAGAGGTGGTAAACCTGAATACCAAATCGTTTTAGATAATTCTAAAATGCAATTGGTAGGGGTACTTCCCGGGGTTGCTGGTTCCGAATTGAGGTACCAGATCGCTGGAGATCAGGTCAGTAAGTTTTATGATAAGGGTATCGAATATGAGGTCAGAATGAGGCTTAAGCCCGACCAACGGAACTTGAGAGCCGCTTACTCCCAAACAAAGGTTCCGAATATCGCGAACAGATTGATCCCATTGGGAGCGATCGGTACTGGTAGAGAAAACTTAGGACCTTCTAGGATCAACCGTATCGATAGAGCAAGAGCGGTAGTTGTCAACGCGAACCTTGCACCGGGCGGTGCAATCGGAACCGCAATGGAAGAAGCGACTAAGATCCTGAACAAAGAAATCCCTCCTCCACCGGGGGTTCGTTTTAATTTCCAAGGTCAGTCGGAAGATTTAAAAGAACTATTCCTGAATATCATCATAGCATTCGGTCTCGCTTTGGTATTCATCTACTTGGTTCTTTCTTCTCTTTATGAATCTTTCATCACTCCGATCACGATATTATTCGCGATCCCACCTGCAATTTCCGGAGCATTCTTCGCGCTGTTCTTAACAGGAGAAATGTTGAATATATTCTCCATGATCGGACTCATCCTTCTCATGGGACTCGTTGCCAAAAACTCCATCCTTCTCGTGGACTATGCGATGCAAGCTGTGAGAGAAAGAGGGATCACAAGAGACGAGGCAATCTTCGAAGCAGGCCTCGTAAGATTACGTCCGATCTTAATGACATCGATCGCGATGATCATGGGAACTGTTCCGATCGCATTGGGCCTCGGAGAAGCCGCAAAATCCAGAACTGCAATGGGTATCGCGATTATCGGAGGATTGATCCTCTCTACGTTAGTTACATTGATCGTGGTCCCTTCTATTTTTGGCGGTATCGACAAGTTCAGAGAATGGATAGAAGGCAAATTCCGTCCTGATATGAGCGCGACTATTCACAGTGAAAGCGGGCATTCCGGAAGCACGTCGGTATCCACGAATCATAATCAGCCTTCCTTAAGTGAATGGGCCCAAGATGTGGAGTCCAAATCTAAGAAGGGAACTCCTGCTAAGAAGAAAAAGTAGTTTGTAAAGCTGCTCCCCACCCTTCCTGGGTGGGGGCCGGTGCGGTGGTACACAAAAACCGTTCTACTGATCTCAAAACTCCATTTTTTATTTCCAAACCTTCAAAACTTAGTTCCCAATAATCTATAAATCTCAAATAAAGACTTCACCTTCCACGGAGGAGTTTATGATCCAAAAAACTTCCTTACATGCCTATATCGGAATTACTCTTGCAGCAAATCTTCTATTCGGTTGTGCTCAATTACAAAAAGTTGATTTAAAAAAAGTAAAAGAAAAGATTGAGGATCTGGACAAACCTTCCTTCGTCTTAGAAAAAGTTTCCATCGCGGAGATTAATTTATCCGAGATCAAACTTAGAGTGGATTCGAAAGTAAAAAATCCATATCCGATCGCTTTGCCTGCGACCAACCTTGAGATAAATATCCTGATCGAAGGGCAACAATTCACAAAGGCAAAAACTAAAATACCAACCGTTGGTGGGAATTCCAACAAACCGGTTCCAGTGGATCTAACATTCGCTTACAATGATCTAGCCGAACTCTACAAAAAAGTTCCAGGAAAGATCGACTTAGTAGTCAAAGTGCAAGGAGTCGTTTCCCTTCCTATCCCGGAAAAATACAGATCCATCGCAGGCGCCGCGTCCCTTGACTTTCCATTTGAAGAAGAAAGAAAGATCCCTGCAGTTTTGCCGGACATTGAGATCCGAAATTTCAAAATTATCAAACCTGATCCTTCTACCATCTTAAGCTCCGCAGGGACGGAAGATCTGGCCAAAAAAGCCACGACCTTCTTAGACACATTACTAGGTCCTCAGAAAAAATCTCCAGGCTCCGCTGTCGCCGCGGGATTGTCGTCGCTCGACTTAAAAGTAGACACCGAATTCCAGATCGTATTAAAAAATAGAGCCACATCTAGATTACAATTTTCTGAATTTGAATTTGAGCTCACATTGGAAAAAGAAAAATTCCTGACCGGCCAACCCGTTAGGATCGAAAACCAAGGACAAGAATCCATCCTAAGCGTTCGGACCTCCTTTCCCCTTGGAACAGTCACCCAAGGGATCGCTAACGCAGTTTCCAAAAGATCCGCGGCATTCCGACTAAACGGTAAGGCAACCACCGAAGCCCCCGAGATCGGAACAGGTCCTGTCTTATTCAAATTCGACAAATCCGGCTCTTTCAGCTGGAATTAACGATAAGGGCGCATGCTCGCCATTAAGGCGAGCACCCGGCTCTGCGCTCCAATCCGCTTCGCGGGATTTCCGCTACGATCCGTTGCGCGGCAGTGATCCAAAATATATTATAATTATCTAATTAATAATCCTGAGATACGAATTCCTCCCGGAAGAAAATCCTATCCAGTCCGTTCTGATATTATTTTCTTCCAAGTAAGTTCGAACTCTTTTGCTAACGCCAAACCCTGCACCAAGCTCATTAGTTCCATGCAAGTTCCCAAACTTTAAATATTTCCCAGTTTCAATCTCCACTTCCTCTAGATCTCTTGTAAAAACAGAAAGATCTTCATTAAAAAAACCTACAAACCCTCTAAAAATTCTCTCATAGCTCTCATACTTCGCAGCAAAACATTTTTTCGAAATGCGATTCTCTAATAGATATCTATCTAAACGATCTCGAATACGGATCGATTCCTGTAATAGTTGTTCTTCTTTACATTCAAATCCGTATCCGAAAATTTTCTTTCTAAACACTAAGACAATATGCATAAAAGAAATCACTCAAACGAAAAATGTTTGGAGTATCTTTCTCTCCGTGGTTCGGGAAATCTTCTTAAATTGAAAATAACAATCTTTGATCGAAATTTCTAAAGCTTTGAATGTTTTTCGATGATCCATTAAAACCGAAATACAAGCCGCAAAAGAGAGAAACCTCCATAGTATCTTGAAAAGAAATCGAGTGATCGGATTTTTGAGTCGGATCTTAAAAAATGTACTATGAAAGATCAGATGTTTTTCTTCATCTTCCGCGATATGAAGTAAGGCATTCTTCACGGAACCGAACGGGATTTTTTCTGCGATCTTTTTGTAAAAGCAGATCCCGATCACTTCTGCGACCAATAGTACCATCAGTTTGAGTCTGGTTCCTAAAAGCCTTCTGCCAAAATGAAAAAGTTTCTCGGTCCAATTACTTTGGATCAGTTCTCCTCTTAAGGCGCGAACGCAGTCCCCTAAGATACGCGCATGTCTACCTTCTTCTTTTACGAAAAGTTTAAGCGCTTCTCTATAATTCGGATCCACTCCATAAATATTTATATGATCTATATCTTTTGCGATCCTACCTTCGCCCGCTTCTCCCAACTGAAAGATTGCCAAAGATTTAGCGACCGGGAGTCGTTTTTGAGGAATAAACCCAATGACCTGTTCTTGTACAACAGGATAGGGACGATCCGCATTTTTCTTAAAATGTTTTGCCCAATTTCCCCAAAAAAAGCCTCGATCCCTTTTCTGAAGTCGAGTCCATAATAAATTTCTAATTCTTTTCTTACCGAAAAGATTCATCACTAAGGTTAATATTACGATCTTAACATCTAAGATGAAACTTCTTCTTTTCAGATATGAAAGATCGAAACAAAGAGAATATTTTGACCCTCTTCCTGAATATAATTGAGACAGTCCGGTGATCCCTGGACGAACCGACCATCTCCGATCTAAACTTTCTACTCCCCAACCCAATCGGACAATATCTTGTTCGGTTAATGGCCTGGGCCCCACAATACTCATATCCCCTTTTAAAATATTCCAGATCTGAGGAAGTTCGTCCAAACCAGTACTTCTCAAAAAAGAACCTATAAAAGTTGGATTCCCGTCCTTTAAGGTCCTGAATTTCCAGATCCGAAATCTCTTCTTTCCTGAACCTACCCTTTCTTGTAGGAAAAAAACCGGACCAGGATCAAAGACAGAGATCAGTAAAAAGATCCCAAGCAAAGCCGAGGAAAATACGACGAGCGCTATCAAAGCCAAAGAAAATTCTAAAATTCGTTTCATGGATCAGAGAATATCGAATTTTCAAAAACAAACCCACCTTCTGAGTGCAGAACTATAAGCACTCAAGTGCTTGACCTCCTAGTTCTTCTTATCCTAAAATTCCGAGAACACATGAAAGCCGAACCTATCAAGATACTGGTTGCGGAAGACAATCTGAAACTCAGAAAAGCGATGATCTCCGGCTTGGAAGAATCCGGAAAAATAAGATCCGTATTCGACTGCGAATCAGGAGAAGAGGCAATTCGTTATTGTTTAGAAGGAGACACAGACGTTCTTCTCTTAGATGTAAGACTCGCGGGAAAATTAAACGGAATAGAAACCATTATTTCCATCCGGAAGGAATTCCCGCGTAAACCGGTAGTCATCTATTCTATACAAGACAGCGACGAATACTTTAGGACTTTCAGAAGTTCCGGGATCTTAAGCCATTACGCTTACGTTCGAAAATCAAATTATCTTCTTCCTCAAATGGTGATCCCACTCATTCGATTAGCTTACGATGGAAAAAGTTTTATAGATCCTGAAATCGAATCCAGGGTTACAGAAGTCAGGGAAAAGGACGAAAATTCTCCTTTAGCAGTATTAGAACCCAACGAAAGGTCCGTGGCAGAAATGTTGGCCAAAGGATTTAGTAATGAACAGATTGCACAACATTTCGGATTCAAGGACAAAAGAACGATCAGCAGGATCAACGGTCAGATCTACTCCGCCTGGGGATTAAATGAAACAAACTCCGATGAAAAAGTAGCCCGCACAAGAGCGGCACTCATCGTATTATCGAATCGTTTTTTAGAATGGGAAGAAGACGAAAAAATTTTTTATAGGAATTCTACCGGAGAAAGGATTCCTTGGACACCTAACTTTGACAATAGATCTTGAAATCCTAATCTGTTCCGTTTTTATTTTTCTTTCCACAAATTTGTTTTGGTTAGGCTCGACTACTGGAACAAATTTGGAAAAGAAAAACGCGGCTGCTTATTTCAGTATTTTTACTCTGTTCGTCTCTTCCTTATTATTCTCTTTCTCAGCGATCCTCGGCCAGAACGGATTCTTGGTTGTTTCCTCTTATCCTATCTTGTATTTTTTTCCGGGACTGGTCTTATTGATACTCATCCCATTCGGATGGTTCGTTGTAATCGTTTGGTTTTTCGGGTTTTTAAGAAAGAAGTGGGTTTTTCTTTTTCTATTCTACATTCTTTCATTTTGCCAATTAATTGCGATCTCAATCTTACTTATCCATAATCCGGGCAAAACATGGAATATCAGTTTATTTGAATATTGGAAATTTGTACCATTCTCATTCAAATCCGCTTACTTAATTTATATTTTTGTATGTGTTTCTCTTTCGCTACTTTGCCTCTTTCTATTCAAAATTTCAGATAACAGTCTTTCCGAGTTAGGAAGACAAAAAGCGATCCCTTTTTTAAGGTTAGTTGGATTCTCTCTCTTAGGGGTGGTCTTGTTGGTTTCCGTTCTATTCGTTGGAGAGGAATTCGGGATTATAGAAAATCTGATCTTAAAAGCGGAAAAAGAGCCCAAATACTTTTACGGATTCATACTTTGTATCCAAGCGTTGATCTGCATCTCCATTCTAGCTTTAGGCTGGGCCTTAACTTCGTATGAAATACTTACGGGAAGGATCTTACCTAAGATCAGCTTAAAACAAGAATGGAAAAATTCTGTCTACACGTCTTTAGCACTTTCTTCATTCTATTTTCTATTAGCAAAACTTGGATATCCTAAAGCTGAAATATTTATCGTATTCTCCTATTCATTCTTCCTTTCCCGATTTTTTACGGTTAGAAAAAACAAACTGGTAAGTTCCAACCAAAACGAAGTATTAAAAAAGATCTTATCTTCCGGCTCGGTCAAATTATCTTTCGGATATTTATGCAAGGATGTATTGGAAGCAACTAAAGCTGCGTTGGTTTTTCGAGGAAAAATCCCTTACTTCTCAGATACAAATGTCCATTATCCTCAAGATATTCCGCAGGAAACATTCGATTTTTCTAAGGTTGCTCCCCATCCGGAAAATCCAAACATTCAATACTTAGATAAAGATCGCTTTTCCGGCTTTGTGATCCTAGTAAAAGTAGAGAGCGTCCTTTCTGGAGACGCCTACTTAATCTTGGGTCAAAAAGAAAACGGAGGATTATTTGCAGAGGAGGAAATCGAGATTGCAAGGATCACAGGAACCTGGCTAGTACATTCTCTATTTTTGGAAGAAACAGGCAATATTCTGGAAGAACTTCAAAGAAAGAAAATACAAGAGCAAAGACTTTCCGACCAAAAGACCAGACAGATCCTTCACGATGATATACTTCCAGAGATACATTCTCTTATTTTAGAAATCTCCAACGAAAAGTCAGGAAGGCTCAATTCCCAACATGCAAATTCACTTGCTGAACTTCATAAAAGGATCTCTTCCTTATTAAGAGAAATGTCTGATACCGGTTTGGAAATTTCTAGGATCGGCTTAGTTCCAATGCTAGAAAGACTGCAGGATTCAGAAGCTAAAGATTCTAATTTAATTTGGGAAATAGATCCAAATATAAATTCTCAAACAGAAAACTATCCTCCCGAAGTGAAGGAAGTTTTGTATTATGCATTCAGAGAATCCTTACGTAACGCGATAAAACATTCGGGAGAAGTCCGATCGAAGATCTTTATTCGTATTCAATATCAGAACGGCTTATTTATCCAGATCAAAAATGAAATAGGAAAAGATCTTATGCCCGTAAGTTCCTCCGGCCAAGGACTGAAAATACATAGCGCACTTTTGAGAATCTTTCACGGATCTTTGACATTGGAGTTCTCTAATTCTAAGGAAGCTATAATCCGGATCTTTCTTCCTTCTCCCCAAAATTAAATCTAAGATTGATATTTAACAAGGTTCGACACAATTATAGTCTAAAAAATCGACTTGATAGAATGATTTCTATTTCAATGATGCGCTTAAGCCGAAACCTTAAAAATACAATCTTGTGAACTTTTGTTCATAATATTTATCCGGAGTTAGGAAAATATGCAGTCACGAAACAAAAAAGAAAAGTCGATCTCTATAGCAATCGTAGGTACGGGCTTTGGAGGTTTATGTGCTGCAATACAACTTAAGAAAAACGGATTTCACAATTTCGTAATTTATGAAAAATCAAATTCCGTAGGAGGCACTTGGAGAGAAAACACCTATCCAGGAGCAGCATGCGATGTGCCTTCTCATCTTTATTCTTTTTCTTTCGAACCGAATCCTAACTGGCCAAGGAAATATTCCGCCCAGCCTGAAATACTTTCTTACTTAAAACATTGTGCCGAAAAATACGGGATACTTCCTCATATCCGTTTTGGTATCGAGATAAAATCTGCCGATTGGGATGATCCTTCCCGAGTTTGGAAAATCAAAACTTCTCATAATGAGACCTTAGAGCATGACGTTTTTATTTCTGCAGTAGGACAATTAAATCGTCCTGCCCTTCCTACTATCAAAGGTTTGGAAAGTTTTAAAGGCAAAATCTTCCATTCTGCAAATTGGGATCCTGCTTATAATTTTTCAGGGAAGAAGATAGCCGCCATCGGAACCGGTGCGAGCGCTATACAATTCATTCCACAGATCGTGAACCAAGGAGCCGAGGTAACCGTTTTCCAAAGAACTGCACCCTGGGTGGTTCCTAAACCGGATCGTAAATATTGGAGTTTCGAAAAGTTTCTGTTTAAGTATCTTCCCGGGTTTAGACTATTACATAGATTTCAGATCTATATTTGGAACGAGATCAGAATGATCGCATTCCAAAAGAATAATCATGCCAACCAGATCGTAAAATGGATGAGTCTTTCTCACATGAAAAAATTCGTCAAGGATCCGGAACTACGTAAAATTCTGACTCCGGATTATCCAGCAGGATGCAAACGTATCCTTCTTTCCAACGATTATTACGAAGCATTAGCAAAACCGAATACAAAAGTTCTTTCTGAATCCATCCAAGAAGTAAATCAGGACGGGATCATAACCAAGAAAGGTCTCCAAAAATTCGATGCAATCGTTTTTGGAACAGGATTTAAGGCCACCGAGTTTCTATCTCCCATGAAAGTAAAAGGAACGAAAAACCAAGATCTGAACGAGGTTTGGAAGAATGGTGCGGAAGCTTATCTAGGTGTTACCGTAGCAGGTTTTCCGAATTTTTATATTTTATACGGACCGAATACGAACCTAGCTCATAATTCCATCGTGTATATGATAGAAGCCCAAGTCCGTTACATCATTTCTGCTTTGAATGAAATGGATAAAAATGGGATCCAAGCGTTGATCCCTAAGGTTCGTAGTATGCAAAAATATAATGCATCTTTAAATAAAAAATTCGATAAATTCGTTTGGGACACAGGATGTAATAACTGGTACATCAATTCTTCCGGTAAGAACACGAACAACTGGCCCGGTCATACTTACGAATATTCGTATAGAACGAGAAAAATCGATCTGTCAGAATATGATATTCTCTCTGCTTGAAAATTGCAGAGAAGACTATTGCATTATAAATTTATAAATTACCCTACTTCGGGAGGTGGCAGAGTCATTCCGGTGTATGCACACTCTATCACGGACAAGATAAATTTTTTCATCTCCTCTTTGTTTTTTTGAGGTTTTATCCTTCCTTCCAAAAATAGCATAGCGATCCCATGGATCATAGACCAGGAAGCCACAGTTTTCTCGCGTGTTTGCCCCGGCTTGATCGCCCCCAACCTCTGCCCCATACGGATGATCTCATGCAATTGCCGATACGTTCTTCTAGAAACTGCGGACAATGTTGGATGTAATTTTAGATCTACACCACCGAACATGATCCTAGCAAATTGCTGATTGTTCAAAATAAACTGAATATAGGTCCAACCCAAAGCACGGAAACGTCCTATAAAATTATTATCCGTTTTTTCGAGCTCCTTCTGGTATTCGGAAAAATATTTCTGAAATCCTCTTTCTGCGATCGCAGCAAGCAGAGCGTTTTTGCTTTCGAAATGATGATAAGATGCTGCATGACTCACACCTGCAAGCGCCGCAACTTTTCGTAAAGAGATCTCTTCGAGAGGTGTCGTCTTTAATAATTCAGTGCCCGCGAATATAAGATCCTCCCTGACAGTGATCTTGTCTTTCTTAAACGGCCTTCCCGGTCCCTGTTGTTGGCGGCGTTTATTCTTTACGGGCATACCAACGATTCTGACTATCTTCCATTCTTTGCAAGAATATATTTACCAGTGGTAATTTAAATCTTGATTTTCGCATTATTTATATTACCACTGGTAAATAATAACTCTAATACCGAATTCAGCGGAGAATTGTATTATGGAAAGGGCTTTTCAACCCATAAATATAGGAAGGTTTACTCTTCCGAACCGATTCGTAATGGGATCTATGCACCTCGGACTCGAAGGTAAAACGGAAACCGCAGAAAGAATGGCGGCATTTTACGGAAAACGATTTGAAGGTGGCGTCGGCCTTATAGTCACCGGCGGAATAAGCGTGAACGAGGAAGGACGAGGATCGAAACACTTCTTCAATATACAAAAGGAAGAGCACGCAGCCGAATTAAAAAAGATGAATGATCTTCTTAACGGAAGCGGAACTATGTGCGCCCAACTTTTCCACGCAGGACGTTATGCATTTGATAGAAACTGCGTAGGCCCTTCTGCCATCCGTGCTCCTATCAATAGATATATTCCTAGATCCCTCACAGAAGAGGAATGCTGGAAGACTGCAGAAGATTTCGGGATCGCCGCAAAGCTCGCAAGAGAAACAGGATTCGGAGCTGTAGAAATTATGGGAAGCGAAGGATATCTCATTAACCAGTTCTTCTCTCCGGTTACAAATCATAGAAACGATCATTTCGGAGGGGATCACAAAAAGAGAATGAATATGGCAGTCGAAGTTCTTCGGGCAGTCAAAAGAAATCTTCCGGAAGGTTTTCCGATCATTTTCAGAATGTCTGGAATCGATCTCATTCCTGGAAATCCAACTTTCGAAGAAGTATGCGATCTAGCCAAAACACTTCAAGAAGAAGGAGTATCCGCTTTGAATATTGGGATCGGATGGCATGAATCAAGGATACCCACTATTAGCCAGTTAGTTCCAAGAGGAGCCTGGGCAAACATTGCAGGACGGATCAAAGAAAAAACTCCCGGTATTCCTATCATTGCATCCAACAGAGTAAACGATCCGATCACTGCACAAAGAATTTTTGATAATGATCAGGCAGATATAATTTCCATGGCGAGGCCTTTTCTCGCAGATCCGTTTATCGTAAAAAAAATCAGAACAGGTATGTCAGATCGGATCAACACATGTATTGCATGTAACCAATCCTGTCTAGACCATGCTTTCATAGATAAATCGGTTTCCTGTCTAGTCAATCCGCAAGCTGTCAATGAATTGGACTACGAAATCGATCCTAATGTGAAACCGCAAAAAGTTGTGGTGATCGGATCGGGCCCGGGAGGGTTAGAAGCTGCGAGGGCAAGCGCCTCTTTCGGTCACAAAGTTATACTCCTCGAAAAAGCGGAGCAGTTAGGAGGACAGTTCCTACTTGCTTCTAATATCCCAGGCAAATCTGAATTCAAAGAGACCCTTCGTTATTTTAGAAACGAACTTCCGGCACTCGGAGTGGATATTCGCTTAAATACAAATTGTGACCTAAAGCTACTTGAAGAATTAGATCCGGATGCGATTATATTTGCAACAGGCGTTACCCCAAGAGAATTTACTTTACCTGGCATTGATATTCTTCCGGTCGGAAATTATACTGAGTATCTGACTGGGAAATTCAAAGCGGGAAAAAAAGTGGCAGTGATCGGTGGTGGCGGGATTGGTGTTGATGTGGCTCATAAGCTAACTGAAGAAAACGATCCTAGTCTCGAATCTTATTCAAAAAAATATAATATTGATTCGTTTACGAAGGTCGCTATCCAACCTCACAAATCGGAAAGAGATGTTGCGATTTTTAGGAGAAGCGGAAAACATGGTGCGGGTTTGGGACCTACTACATTTTGGGCTCTCAAACAGGAATTAGAAGCATCCGGCGTAGAATTCTTTCAGGGACTTAACTATAAAGAAATCACGAAAGAAGGTCTTAAGGTGACTTTGAAAAACGGAGAGGAGATTCTTTATCCATGCGATTCTCTAATCCTTTGTGTGGGACAGGAAAAAGAAAGTTCTCTATATGAGACCTATAAATCTTTGCACCCGCAAAAGCAAATATTCGTTATCGGTGGAGCAAAGAACTCCAAAGGAATTGATGCAGAGAGAGCCTTTCTAGAAGGATTGAATGCCGCACACAGTATAGGAAAGGAAAACAGAGTCTCTGCGACAGCATAGGTAAATGAGGGAATATGATAGCTAATAATTATTTTACAGACGACCAAGATTTAAAACTATTTTTCGAACATTTGATCGATTGGACTTCGATCGTAAATTCAACGGAAGGCGAAGAGTTTTTCGATCACGAACTTTATAAGAAAACGAATAACCCAAGATACGAAATGGCTCCCTCCAGCGTCGAAGAAGCTGTAGAATTATATAGATCGAGCCTTGAATCCTTAGGCGAATTTTTCGGAAAGGATGTATCTCAACTTTCAAGTGTCATGGATAGGAAACATCTACGGTACGAAAATGGAACGGTAATATTCCCAGACGAAACTACATCGATATATGAGAAATTCCGCGACACAGGACTCATGCCTTTTTCTATTTCGAGAGAAGCAGGAGGACTAGGACTACCCGGCACTATGAGTGCATTTTATGGGATGATCATGGCAAGAGCAGACGTTTCTTTTTGCATGACCGTCGCTCTATTAAATCTAGCGCAGATCGTTTCGAGATACGGAACAGAGGAACAAATAGAAAATTTTGCGGCAAAAGCAGCAACGGGCGAGACTCTTTTTGCAATGTCACTGACCGAACCTGATTTCGGATCCGATCTAAATAACGTAAGAACGACCGCAGTAAAGATGGAAGACGGACATTATCGTTTAAACGGAACAAAACGTTTTATATCCCAAGGTTGCGGACTCGGTCCTTATCCTTCCAGTCTATTGACTCTTGCACGGACAGGAAATGGAGGGGCTCGAGGATTATCCGTATTCTTGGTAAAAAGTGAAGATGTAACGATCGCAGGAATTGAAACAAAAATGGGAATCCATGCCTCTCCTACCTGCGAAGTCGTATATGAAAACAGTTATGCTGAACTCTTAGGGCAAGAAGGTCTCGGCCTCACCCGATACACTACTGGTATGACAAATTTTATGAGACTCGGAAGTGCGGCATGCGGTCCCGGCAGTGGAGCCGGAGCATATTATGAATCTCGCAAGTACGCCGAAGAAAGACAACAGTTTGGAAAACCGATCGCAGAAATCCCTGCAGTTGCCGAAATGCTCCATAAAATCCAAAGAGAAGTGAACGCGTCTAGACTTCTCACATTTGAAACCGCTCGAGTTGTGGATATGTATCAGCATCACCAAATTCGTCTGGAGAAAGGGAATAAAGAAGATAGAGAGATCCGAAAAGACGAAAAGGTAAAAAAATGGGGTAACCTCGCCTCCGTTCTAACACCTATCGCAAAATACTATTGTTCTGAAGAAGGGCATAAATGTGCAAACCTTGCCGTTCAAATCCATGGTGGAGCCGGTTACACGGAAGATTACGATGTGGCCAGAATATTTAGAGATTCTAGGATCAATACGATCTACGAAGGAACAAGTCAAATCCACGTTAGAATTGCAGTCGGTGCCATCGTAGCGGGAATGACTGGAGACGGAAATTTCAAAAAATATCTGGAATCGATTAAAGCGGAAATAGAATCACCTTCTAAGTTCCTCATAGAACAATCTAAAATATTCGAAGATGCAATCGCTAAATTTAGATCAATCGAAGAAGATCAAATCAAAGAAAGAGTCGCTGAAAATCTAATGATCATCACCTCGAGATACCTCTGCAGTATGCTGTATGAGAAAGCTTTAATCAAACTGAAACAAAACGATCAATTCGATCGTTGGACAAAGGATTGTAGGGCATATTTGATCGATAGCACTGCTATTGCAAAATCGTGCATCTATAGAATCGAAAACGCAGTATAAAGCAGTTGGAAATAAGCTGATCTATACCCAGTTCCATTCGAAAATTTTTGCTGGAATGAAACTGGAATTACTTCAGGAATTTAGGAATAAAAGAAGTCTTTTCCGGATAGAACTGAGAAGCGAGTAAGAATATAAAAATACTTACTGCAATCCCGATAGATGCAAGAAGAACGTCCTTACCTACTTTGCGGAATGTCTCCAAATAAGGTGCATCCCTGTAGGTAAGGAAATTTAACATAATCTCTCTTCCTGCAAGCATGCCCAAGAACACCCAAGTGGTGGACATTGGCATATTGCTGATCTTTTGGAAGAATATTAGAATACTCGCATATACTAGATCTACGATAGTTGCTGCCTTAGACCATTGGATGTCGGACTTCTCCGTAACTATCTCTTGGATAGTTCCACCATTCGTGTACAATATAATACCAAGAGCACCGATCAGAATAGAAACTGCTCCTGCAAGCTCCATCCAATTCAATTGCCTAGGAAGATAGACTACGATGTTGGCGGCGTCTTGAGCAAGCCAGGCCGCCCATAAGAACAAAGTGGAGAACCATTGTAAGATAGCCCATTTTCTTTCGGTTCTTGGATCAGGCATATGATCGTCATAATATTCTTTTGGATCTACTTTTACTAAGATCCCCCAAACAACCAATGCGGTGATAAATGCGATCATGTATCCTAAAAAGGATTTGGTCAGCATCTTCTCTATATTCTGCCCGCCGAATAAACCCAGGATCAAAAACGTAGTTGAGATCGGGGACTTCATCCGGGTGATGACAACTAGAACGATAGGTGCGATCAATTGTAGAAAATTATATTCTGCAGGTGGAGTAAAATTATCCAGTCTATGAAAATGGACTTCTCCGCTACCTGACCACCAAGCGTATCCGAATACCAAAGCAAGAAGGCCACCCAAGGCGGCAAGTTTTGGGAACCAATGTACCGACTTTTTACTTTCTATGAATGTTCCAACGGTTTGGACAGCATCGTTACCTGCCACGGAAAATGCGGAAATACAGAAAGCGAACCAACCTAGAATATAAGAAGAGATCCCTAAATAATACCCCAAACTCATGACCAAAAAGGAAAGAAATACCAGTAAATAAAATCGGATCTGGTCCTTAAAAGAGGGATGTTGGAAATCGATTTGATTCATGAGTCACCCAAACGGGTTTCGCTTGTTTGAGGTTAATTTAGTATAGAAAAAAATCGAAAGCTCAAACGGTCAAGGTGTATCGGCCCATATTTAGGCGCCGGAAAGGGGGCAAAAACAAAAACGGGCCTCGTATTGGAGACCCGTCCCGACTAAAAAAACCCTGTTTCTCTGAGTTCTATTCTAGGTAATGTTTGCTGTATCTTGATTCGATGTCTTTGATATCGAAGATGATAAAGAAATCCGTGGTTTTGAAAACGGAGTCCAATGCAGGAGTTCCGCAGATCAAAGACCCGGCTCTGATATATCCTTTAATCAATGCAGGAATTCTTTTAGAAATTTCCTTAATATCTTCAGGAGAATAATTCGTATCAAAACCTTCCATCTCGAATCCTGGCAGAGGTTTCACGTCGAAATCTTCTCCAGCTAACGCTTTCTTATCTTTTAAAAAAGCATACACATCGTTTGCAGCTTGTGCATCGGTGCTATGAACAGAACCGCAACCGAATAGATATCCGATATTGTTCTTCTTCATATATTGAGCGAGTCCGCCCCAAAGAAGAGAGATCACTGATCCGTCTCTGTATTCAGGATGAACACAACTGCGTCCGATCTCTGCGGGTTCTCTTTCTAATTCGTAAATTTTAGTAATATCGAATTCGTTGTCGGAATAGAATCCTAGATTCGCCTTTGCAACACTTCGGCGAAGGATTCGGTAGGTTCCAACGATCATATCATCCCGATTCTTATCTACAACGATAAGGTGGTCGCAAAATAAATCGTATTCATCTCTGTCCTTACGAGTAGCTGCGGATTGAGGCAAACCTTCTCCCAACTCCAGATTGAATACATCATAACGAAGAGCCAAAGTTCTTTCGATCTCGAGTTGGTTCTCTGCGATCCTTACTTCAAGCTTACGTTCTACTTTCTGCTTTTTTTGGACTGTTCCTGATCCCATTGTCGTCCTTCTTTTCCTTGTTAGGATGCTTCTATCTATCATCCTAAATGGTTACAGTCGGATTACGCTGGAAAGAAATTCCGATGACTGACTTGGCCTATTAACCTGCCATTCTGCGGAGTGAGGCTAGTTTTTTGACATAATCAATCAGGAATTCCTTCCCTTTTAGGTCGATTTGGGTGAATTGGAGACCGAAAAGGCCCTGTGCTTCCTTGGAAGCGCTTAAGTGTTTAATCTTTCCTAACGCTTTAAATGGTTTGTATCCGGGCAGAGAAACCACAATTTCCACACTGGAATGTATATCGCATCCATCGAATTTATGAGGAACACGAACCGCAATCCCTCCCTCGCTAACGTCCTGGGCTATAAGAATATCTAAAAAACCGTTTCCCATCAATTGGAGTTGAACTGGTTGTTTAGGAAAAGGGACGACCCTTACCTGTTTTCTTTTCTCCATTTGAGGACCCTCCGGACATTAGAATAATGGCCAAACCTATACTATAAATGGATAAGACGGGAGAAGAAAACGGTTTTCCTACGAAAAAATAATCGCGTAACACACGTTCAAAATAGTGCTAAGTATTTAGTCCTAGCTCTGCCTCAGCACCTTCTACCAAAGAGAGCTTATAGGTGGAAAGTACCTTGGAGACCTTCTTTTCGAACTTACGATTGAATACGAAGAAGTTCAAAGATTTCTCCAAAAAGAAAATCATTTCTATCGGCTTCCATTCGATCACTCCCCGTTTTGCATCTACGATCTTTCCATGTTGTAATAATGTAGAGATGGCTCGGATAGAATGTTTCGGAAATGTCGTTCTCAAAGCCTGGTAAAGAGCCTTGGAGTCAGCTTCTAAAAAATGGAATTTACGGGAAAAGAGTACTGCGTCGTGAAAATATTCGGGACGGATTACTGCTCCGTTCAATCGGAGAGAGATGATCAGAAATCCGATCAGGTCCGACATCTCGGGAAAAATCCCAAGACCGGGAACATCTTGTCCAGGATACAAACGAGTGGAATCTCTTCCTTCCTGTTTCGGATGACGTGTCTGAAGCCAATTCACCACCAGATATTTTTCTTTAAAGAAGTAATCGTTGAGCCGTATCCTATATTCTTGGATGCTCAAACGTAGATGTACTAAAATTTCATTCTGGAAAGTGAGAATGAGTTTTTGGTAGGTATCATCGCTTCCGGAAAGATCCAGTTGGAAAGAATCGTATCCTCTCTTTTTAAGCTCTGCAAGAACTCCTGTGATCTCGAAAAGTTCCCAAACACTTTCTTTTGTTAGAGAATGAAATAGAACTCCGGATTGAGCGATGTGAGAGTCCACCGCCGCACATAAAAAGTCGTCGTATACAAAATCGAAAAAACGCGGATTATTGTATGCAACCTTACCCATCGAATCTTTCGCTTTCTTTACAGTTTCGCAGGTTTCTCCCTTTTTTCAAGGAAATAAATCCGGTCACCAAACTATCTGAGAAATATCAAAGTTTCGATCTGAAGTGTGAGTACGCTTTCAAAACCTGATCGGCAGCTTCTGTCTGAGGATAATGTCCTATGCCGGAGAGTTCGTATACTTGCGCTTCCGGTCTAAGTTCTTTCAATCGATCCACCACATGTTTACCGCTGACTGGATCTTCTAATCCGTCGGCCAATGCATATGGGATCGGACAATCCAAAAGGGCGCCTACCCACCTCTCTCTGAAAATTTTTCTTTCTCTCATGTATCTTATCAATTTGTGATAAATCGCCTTTCCTCCTCCGTCGCTCACACATTCCCAAAATCCATCCAACTCCTCTTGGTGAGGTTTGGTATTGGGTCCGAATACTTCTGAAAAACTTTTTTGAAAGGAAGTCTTGTTCACTAAACGGGAAAATAAAAATCCCAAAGGACCGTTTAATAATTTCTGCACAGCTCTAGGTCTATGTGTCTCCGGAAAGATCCCACCATTTAGAAAGAACACCGACTCTAGATCTGGTCCGCCAATCCTCTGTCCGGATAGTTTCTCTCTGAATCTTGCAACCAATTCTTGCGCCACAGTATCTCCTAGGTCGTGAGCGAGAAGATGCACTTTTTTGATGCCTTGTTCTTGTAGGAAAAACTCAGCCTGGTCCGCATATTCAAAAATAGAATAGTGTCCATCTTTAGGTTTTTCAGAAAAACCGAAGCCTAGATAATCTAAGGTCAGAATCTTATACTGATGTGAAAGAGGTTCCCATACCTCCTTCCAGTCCCAGGAAGAAGTGGGAAATCCATGTAAAAGAAGAAGAGCTTCTCCTTCTCCACCTATCCGATAGAATAGTTTCCTTTTTTTCCATTCAAAGAAAGCTCCCAGTGCCTTCCAGGCCAAAGGGTGGGTTCTCCAAAGCGGTTCTGACATAGACTCCTCCAGAAGGAGCAATATTGTACTCCCTGCTTTCCGAATGGGAAGTGTAAAATCGATAACGTAGAGGAAATTTCAGTCCATTGCGTCTAAAAGGTTGGATAGAAAAACTTTTCTTTCTTTACCTTCCGGAAATCTTCCGATGCCGGCGCCCATATTATCTTTAAGATGGGAAACCTTAGAAGTGGCAGGGATCGCGCAGGTCACAGCAGGATGAGAAAGAATATATTTTAAGAAGACTTGCGCGAAAGAATGGCAATCCCATTCCTTAAAATACTCAGGCAAAGTTTTACCCTTTGTATTTCTAAAAAGTCCGCCTTCTTCGAAGGGACGATTGATCAGAACTGCGATCCCATGTTCTTGAGCGAATGGCAAGATACGATCCTCCGCTTCTCTAGTCTGGATAGAATAAGGTATTTGCAAGAAGTCCGGTTTTTCTTTTTCGGAGATACGCTCCATTTCAGCGAATGCAGAAGTAGTAAAATGGGTCAGACCTATATAACGGATCTTCCCTTTTTCTTTCATGCCTCTTAATGTTTTAAGATGGGTTTGGGTATCTAGTAAATTATGGATTTGGAATAGATCGATTTTCTCCGCTTTCATTTTTTTGAAAGAAGATTCGATCTGGGATTTACCGGCGGCTTCTCCCTTGATCCAAACCTTTGTGGCTAAGAAAAATTTTCTCCTTTCTGCATCCGAGAAATCCTTGGATAAGATCCCGAAAATTTCCTCGGAACGACCATACATTGGAGAAGAATCCACCACACCTCCACCAGTTTGTAGGAACTCCGACAGCACTTCTTTTAATGGGGCCAAAGAAGAAGGATCCGGATCCACATCTAAAGTCTGCCAAGTACCTAAACCGATTGCGGGAATTTCTTCTCCAGTTTTTGGGATCTTACGTTTTAACATTTTAGAAGCTCCGGACGTTTGGGAGAATAACGGAGATATTATATTCTCCGAAAGACTTACGCCTGCGGCAGATAATGCCAAAAGTTTTAGGAACTTTTTTCTGGAATAAGAGCTTTCCATAAGACCTGTCCGCAAGCGGCCGAATTTTAAGGGCAGTTTGCCGGAAGACTCAACTAAAAATTAATGAGCCTCGTCCCAGTTTTGTCCGAATTTTCCTTCTACCTTGATAGGAACATCCAAAGGAAGAGCGTTCTCCATCAATCGTTTACAAACTTTCAGGAATTCGTCTTTCTCGGATTTATACACTTCGAATACCAATTCGTCATGTACTTGGAGCAGAAGTTTCGATTTCCATTTTCTTTTTTCGATCTCTTCTTGGATCTGGATCATTGCGATCTTGATCATGTCGGCACAGGTTCCTTGGATAGGAGTGTTGATCGCTACCCTTTTGGCACCTTCTTTTGCCTGGCGATGAGTGGACGTAATATCCGGAACAGGTCTCCTTCTTCCTTTCATGGTCTCTACATAACCTTTCTCTTCACAGAAGGCGATCGTATCGTCCATATACTTTTGGACACCAGGATACTGGGTCAGATATCTTTCTATAAAACTTTTTGCCTCATCTCGTGAGATCCTAAGGTTACGGCTGAGACCGTAAGGGGTAACTCCATATATTACGGAAAAGTTAACTACTTTTGCCTTGTCCCTCATCTCCGGACTGACCAGATCTTCGGAAACCCCATAGATAGCGGAGGCGGTCCTTTTATGAATATCGATCCCTTTTTTATAGGCATCCACCATGGCAGGATCTTTGGAAATATGAGCCATGATCCGAAGTTCTATCTGAGAATAGTCCAAACTTAAGATCTCAAAATCCTTGTGACCAGAGATGAAACCTTTTCGGATCAATCTTCCTTCTTTTTCTCGGATCGGAATGTTCTGCAAGTTCGGATCCGTGGAAGAAAGCCTTCCTGTAGCGGCTATCGTCATATTATAACTGGTGTGAATTCTTCCATCTTTAGGAGAAGCCATACTAGGAAGTGTATCCACATAGGTAGAGATCAACTTCGTATATTTTCTATAATCCAAAAGTTTTTCGATGATTGGATGTTCTCCCAATAATTCTTCCAAGACCTCGTGGTCCGTGGAATAACCTGTCTGGGTCTTTTTGACCACTCGAAGCTGCAACTCATCAAATAGGATTTTTTGCAGTTCTTTGGTAGAAGCGATATTGAATTCTTTTCCTGCGGCTTTATAGATCCCTCTTTCCAGATCTTTTACTTCTCTTTGGAAATCTTTGGAGAGTTCTGCAAAATATTTTGCATCTACGGCAATCCCTGCCTTTTCCATTTGGGTTAATACGGGAATTAACGGCAGATCTATATCCTTGAATACACTTTCCAAACCGGACTGCTTCAAAGATTTACGAAGAACATTATATAATCTTAAAGTGATATCGGCGTCTTCCGCAGCGTATTCGCTGACCTGATCCAGATCCACTTCCCAAAGATTCTTTTTATTCTTACCGGTCCCTACAAGTTCGGCATAAGTGATCGTTTTATAATTCAGAAGATCTTCTGCAAGATCGTCCATATTGAACCTGCGGCTTTCCGGAGCGAGGATATAGGCCACGATCATCGTATCGAATACGATATTTGCCACTTCGAATCCGTGGTTCTGCAGAACGATCAGATCATACTTAATATTCTGACCAACTTTAGGAATATTCGGATCCGCTAATATAGGTCCTAATATTTCTCTGACCTGATCCAAAGGAAGAAGCTGGTCTTTATTACTAAATAAGCCCTCTTGGGTATGAGAGACAGGAATATAAAAACCGGTTCCTTCTTGGTTACACAAAGATATCCCTAGGAGTTCTGCATCAAAAGCGTACTGAGAAGTAGTTTCTGTATCCACAGAAAGGATCGGAGATTTTTTCCAAGCTCTTGCGAGTTTAGTCAATTCTTCCACGCTTTCTACTCTCTTATAAATTCCCTTCTTAGCAGAAGGACCTTTTGTAGATCCTGCAGGTCCTTCTTCTGGCTCGTCTTTAGGAGGTTCTTTTCCTACAGACTTAGCAAGGTCTCGAGATAGAACATTGTATCCTTGGTTCTTGAGATATTTTATCCCTTCGTCGGAAGCATAGTCCGGAAGTTTGAGATCGTCATCCTTGATACCAAGATCCAAATCCCTTTTGATCGTGGCTAGTTGTCTGGACATAAACGCGTTATCTTTATGTTCTATCAGTTTGTTTTTTAAGCCTGGATTTTTGATCTTCTCTATATTTTTATAAATTCCTTCCAAGTTTTTATATTCTTGGATAAGTTTAGAAGCTCCCTTCTCCCCTATCCCCTTAACACCCGGAATATTATCCGAAGTATCTCCTACGATCCCCATATAATCAGGGATCTGTTTTACATCCACACCTAGCTCTTCTTTTACCCAGGAGGCATCGATTTCCACAAATTCGGTGACTCCCTTTTTTCCACGGAGCATTTTAATATTCTTTTTTTCTAATAATTGGTATAAGTCCTTATCACCGGAGAAGATCAGTATTTCTTTTGCGGAAGATTTATAATTTTCGGCAAGAGTCCCGATAATATCATCCGCTTCATGTTTTTCTATCTTGAGTATCCTAAAACCTAGAACCTTCAGCGTTTCCATGATCTCGTGCAGCTGAGGACGCAGATCTTCCGGCATTGGTTTACGATTCGCTTTATATTCTGCGAATGTGGCTCCTCTTTCCAATGGCCCGCCCGGGTCGAAGGTCATCGCTACATGAGTAGGAGCATAGTCCTCAAAAAGTTTGAATAACATTCTGAAAAACCCGAAGACCGCACCACTCGGCTGTCCAGTTTTGGAATTTTTCAAGTTAGAAGCTGCAAATGCATAATATGCTCTGAACGCGAAGGCGTGACCGTCTACTATAAGTAATTTTTTCATGCTGCTTCTCCAGATTTTCCTTTTGAGCCGGAATAAATCTCTTCACCCAACAAACTATAATACGCCAGTTCAGTCTTCTTAATTGTATTTTTAACGGAGAATCTTTTTACGGATTCCTTATTAAAAGCTCCCATAGATTTCCGAATTTTAGGATCTTCTAATAGAGTTTTATAAGAAGAAGCTAGAGAATTTGCATCTCCCACCTCGGAAATGAATGCACCCTTACCTTCCGTAAGCATTTCCACGATACCACCACCGTTTGTGGCCACAATCGGTAAGCCGGATGCCATCGCGTCTAAAATAGAAGTTCCGAGACCTTCTTCTTTCGAAGTTAAAGTAAAAATATCGAATACGGAAAGAAGTTCGGAAATATCGGTTCGGAATCCTGTGAAGATCACTTTATCCAAAAGTTTTTTTTCGGAAGCGATACTTTCCAGTTCCTTTCTAAGTTCCCCTTCGCCCACGATAAGGACTTTATACTTTTTTTCCGTTTCAATCTTAGACAAAGCATGGAGCAGTGTTTTTTGGTCCTTATGATCAACTAACGCAGCAATATTTCCTATGATCAGTTCATCTTTAGAAAGATTGAATTCTTTTCTTAAGTAAGAAGTGTCACTTGCTTTTTTGAAAACGCCTAGATCGATCCCGCTGTATACGGTAACTACTTTCGCTGGATCTATTCCATCCATGATCAGAATTTCGCGGATCCGATTCGAAACACTTAAGAAAAGATCGACTCGGTCTGAAATATACTTACGTTTGCTGAACCAATTCTTTCGAAGTCTGAAATCCACTCTTCTAGAAACTACAAGTTTCACTTGAGGATGTTTTGCTTTCGCCATCCAAGCGATAGAATGTGCTTTTGCAGTATGCGCATGGATCAATTTGATCCCTTTGGAAACGATCAATTCTTCAAGAGCCTTTACGGAACCGAAGTCCCATTCACCTTTTAAAGGAAGAGTAACTGTTGGAAGTCCAACCTCATTTGCACGAGTCTCTAATGCAGAGCCAGATTTACATAAAATGAGCTGGGGAATTTTGTGTTTTTTTAAACCTTCCGCGAGAAGAAAAAGTTGCCTTTCCCCTCCTCTCCAGCCGGTTTCTGTGTCGATATGAAGAATCACCCGATCAAATTGAGGTTCTAGCTTGAATTCTGCAAGAGTTCCCCATTTCTTTTTAGGAAAAAAGTCCTGGACAAACGGAATTCGTCTTAGCGACATTAATTCTAATATAACGGAGGGGGTCCAAAATGTGTGAACTTTTGGGGATGAGCGCCAATGTTCCAACAGATATATGCTTTAGTTTCACTGGCCTTGTCCAAAGAGGTGGGAAAACCGGACCCCATAAAGATGGATGGGGGATCGCATTTTATGAAGGCAAGGGCTGCAGAGTTTTCCAAGATCCTCAGGCAAGTGCGGACTCTCAGCTAGCTGAACTCGTCCGCGGCTTTCCTATCAAAAGTAATTTAGTCATTTCTCATATCCGAAAAGCAAATCGCGGTAAGGTGGATCTAAAGAATACACATCCTTTCGTCCGAGAACTATGGGGTTACTATTGGACATTCGCTCATAACGGACAATTGAAAGGAGTGAAGAAGGAACCGATAAAGGATTTTACACCGGTTGGGACCACGGATAGCGAGTATGCTTTTTGTTGGGTACTTTCTGAATTAAAAAAGAAGTTTAAGACAAGACCTAAGAACGAGACACTACTTTCCCAAGAGATCCGCAAACTATTGTCCAAGCTCGGAAAAAAAGGAGTCTCGAATATTCTAATTTCGGATTCAAAATATTTATATGCATACTGTTCCACAAAACTCGTTTATATCACTAGGCATGCTCCATTCGGAGAGGCCAAACTGATAGATGCGGACCTAAGCATAGATTTTAGAGAACATACAAATCCAAAAGACATAGTCACAGTTATAGCCACGAGCCCCCTGACCCAAAACGAAATTTGGACCCATTTTTTACCTGGAGAATTTCAGGTCTGGAAAGAAGGAAAACAATGGCAAAGATTTTCTCCAGATATTAAATAGAAGTTCCCAAAGCCCTAAAAATAGAACCCATATTTCAAATCCAACCCGAATGTATCCTTCACTTGATCTCTCGCATCCGACTGTGAATAGGTTCGAATATTAAGATCGAATCCGGCAGAATTTTCTTCTTCCCATTTGATCCCTCTCCAATATGTGTAAGCCAATTGAAGAACGTATTTTGCCCCTAAAAGAGCTAACCTTAGATCATTCCTACTACGAACTCCATCCAAATCATCTTGCTTGCTATGTTGATAATTCGCTAAGAGTGAGACCAGTCCTGGGTCCGGTTGAGAATAAAAATTAGAATACACTATAAATAGATTCCTGGAATTTTCAAATTCTTCCTTTCTTTCCACTTCTTCCTGGTGCCCCTTCAATTCGGAAATAAGCAAAATAGAAGTGATCACCATAGTGAATCTCCCTTTTCTATACTCCTTTGCATGGAGTAGTCCCCATCCTGGGAGGACAGCACTTCTCCAAACTAGGTCCCAACGGGATCTATCTTTTGATTCCGGAGAAGAAATCATCTGTTCTTGAGAATGAAGGGATGTAAATCCAAACAAGAATATCCAAAATAAAACGAACTTTCTCACCCAGGTCTTCCTTTTATGAATAATACGCAATGTGGATGTTTTACAGTCACGAAAAAAAGGAACCTAAGAAAATTATAGAATTTCGAATACTTGGTTGCCATAAGTAGGAAGACCAAATTTAATTCTCTGGACCATCTATGAAAAAAATCTCATTCTTTATCCTATTCACTTTTTTAATTTTGAGTTCCGCTTTTGTTTTTGGATCCGAACCTGAAGACGAGATCAAGGCTTTGGTTTCTTCCTTGGATTCATGTAAGGGGTGCATCTTTATACGAAATGGTTCGGAACATAAACTGGACGATGCAAAGGCACATTTACTAAAAAAATACGATGCAGCCAAAAGTAAAATAAGCAGCACTGAAGATTTTATCAAAGGATTAGCAAGCAAATCCTCTATCACGGGAACTCCTTATAAGATAAAATTCCCTGACGGAAAGGAAGTAGAATCCGAAAAATGGCTTACTGATAAATTGAAGGAACTACGTAATCCTCCGGCAGTAACCAAACAAAAAAAGTCAAAATAGATCGACCTTAACGAAAAATTAGCCAAACTCGGCAGTTATTCTAGATTGCTGCCGTCGAATTTGATAGAGAGTTTTATGCGAAAGTATTTATTTCTTCTCCCAATTTCCCTTCTATTCGCCTGCCCACCTCCTCCTAGCGAAGATCCGCTTTCTTCTTTAATATCTGCATTAACATTATCGAATATACAAGTTCCTGCAGAATTTACCATCGTAGATTCCACTAAACAAACCCAGTTAGACGCGGTAGAAGCTACTGCGACCAAGAACTCCACATGCACCAAACTAGGCGCTTTCTATTGGGAGATCGGGGACCAGAATGGAGCTTATGGATATTCTTCTGTTAACGGCTCTATCAATGGATCTACGGTTCTTCTGATTGCTTCCGCATCTAAATGGATCTGGGGAGCTTACGTTTTGGAGAAGGTTGGAACTCCAACAACGATAGAACAATCTTATCTTAGAATGAGATCTGGTTACGACAATTTGAACGATAGCAAATGTAATTTAGCGCTCACTGTAAATGCATGTTTTACGGCCGGTCCCGGAAGAGATGGAACAAATAATAATGATTACTACAATTCCGCAGACTTAAATTATTTTTATTACAATGGAGCACATTTCCAAGCATATGCCGCATTGAATCCTAGCGGTTTGACTCCTGCGCTTACAAACTACACTCGCGTTCAACTTGCAACAGAGATAGGAAACACATTGTTCGGAGGATCCAATCCTGGAATAGACTATGCAGTTCCCCAACCTGCAGGAGGAGTTAGGACTTCTGCTTCCGTTTATGCTCAATTCTTAAGAAGAATATTAAATTCTAATTTGACGATCCGAAGTTACTTAGGTGCGGATCTGGTCCCTACGTTACCTTCCTTACATCCAACCCAAGCAAAGTATTCACCTTTTGTTTTAGAAGATGTACATTATTCTTACGGACATTGGGTGGAAGATTCTTCCGGAAATGATTCCGCATATAGCAGTCCTGGAAAATTCGGATTTTATCCTTGGATAGATCCTACTGTCACTACTTATGGGATCATCGCCAGATATTCCACATCCGGCTTAGCTTATGCAGAATCCGTGTATTGTGGAAGACTTTTGAGAAAGGCATTTGCTACCGGGATCGAACAATAGCCTTAGACCTCAGTCCGCACTCTGTAACGAAAAAGTAATTCTCCCTTCATGGAGTAGATACAAGAATTTAAGATGATCAAAAGTCGATGCTTCCATCGACATATATCAGTTCTTATCCAACAGCAGGTCCCTTTCGGATCTTAGTTGTGACCGAAACATTTCCTCCAGAGATCAACGGAGTCGCCAAGACACTTCATAGAATGTTAGGCGATCTTTTACAAAGAGGTCACGAGATCATTCTGGTGCGTCCTAAACAAGGCCATAACGATTACGCCACAGCAAGCGGAAATTATAGAGAAGTTTTAGTAAGAGGAGCAAAAATCCCCTTATACGAAGATCTAAGATTCGGATTTCCAGAAAAATACTTACTGCGCAGATTAATCGAATTAGAAAAACCTGATATAGTGCATGTGGTTACAGAAGGACCGCTGGGCTGGTCCGCAGTCAGGGCAGCCAGACATGTGGGAATTCCTATCATCAGTGATTTTAGGACAAATTTCCACGCATACGCGAAGTATTATAAATTCGGATTTGCAGGGAAACTGGTCCATAATTACCTAAAAGGACTTCATAACAGGACCCAAATGACTTTGGTTCCGACTGCTCAGATCAGAGAACAATTAACCGCTCAAGGTTATACTAATGTACAAGTGGTTTCGAGAGGAATAGATTCCGATCTATTCCATCCTGCTCGTAGGAATTCCAAATTAAAATCGGAATGGGGACTCAAATCCTCCGAACTTGGAATTCTATATGTAGGAAGATTGGCTCCTGAAAAAAATTTGGACCTATTAGTAAAAACTTTCCGCAGGATCCAATCCAGAGTTCCAAACGCAAAATTGATCCTAGTGGGAGACGGACCTTCCAAAGAAAAACTACAAAAGGAAAATCCTGATTTCATATTCAGAGGAATGAGAAAAGGAAAAGAACTGGCGGAACATTATGCCACAGGAGATCTATTTCTTTTTCCAAGTCTTACGGAAACTTTCGGGAATGTGATCGTAGAAGCGATGGCATCCGGACTTCCTATCGTAGCCTATAACTACGCCGCCGCCAACCAACATCTCAAACACGGTAAGTCAGCCTTACTCTGCGGTTTCGACAAAGAAGAAGAATTTATAGAACAGTCCTGCCTGTTAGCAGAAAATAAAAAGTTGGCTTCCCGATTGGGTATTGCTGCAAGAAAGATCGCTGCGTCCTGCACCTGGGAAGATGTCACCGATTCTTTAGAGATGACTTACTCGAAACTTTCTCTTTCTAAGAAAAAAACTGCCAAGTCCAAGAGGACAATGAAGTTGAAAGTGCAGATGGTAAGAAGTTAGGACACGCTTCTTTCAGAAGGCAAGCATTGGAACTATAAATCTTTTTATCATCCGTAATGACTACTTTCTCAATTCTTTCGTCTTCGATCTAATAAAGGATTCCTTGTCCTTCTTTGCCTCTTTCAATGCGGCTTTTATTTCTTTTGGGATATCAAAATATTTTTCGGCCCAAATATAGATCTCAAAAAATACCGGCAGCAAATCGATACCCTTTTGCGTGAGCATGTATAGAACTTTAGCTTTGCTATCCGGATGATCCGATTTTTCGATCAAACCGTTTTCTTCCAATGATTGAAGTCTGGATGCCAAAATATTTGTAGCGATACCCTCCTCAGACTTTAGGAAGTCTCCGTAAGTTCCTTTTTTGTTGAACATAAGATCCCTGATAATGAGAAGTGACCACTTGTCGCCCCAGATATCCAGGGAACAGCTAATCGGACAATTCGATCTTTTTTTACTCACTGACATAAATTTTATTTTAAAAAGTGCTTGCAAAAGACAAGTATTTTTTCGTCTCCTATATTTACTTGCAAATTGCAAGTAAATTGAGTCGATTATATAGGACTCAGGGGATAAAAAAATGAAACAAACAATTTTAGTAACAGGAGCTTCTTCAGGTATCGGGCTCCTTCTTGCCAATAAACTCCACGAGAACGGCCACACTGTCATCGGAACAAGCCGCAATCCTGAAAAATACAACTTACCTTTTAAATTATTAGAATTAGATATTTCTTCCGACAAGTCGATCGAGTCCTTTCCGAAACGGCTCTTTAGTCAGATAGAAAGTCTGGATGTTCTGATAAATAACGCAGGTTATTTGGTATCGGGCCTTGCCGAAGAAACTCCTATTGATCTTGGAAGGCAACAATTCGAAACCAATTTCTGGGGAACGGTTAAACTTACGAATCAGCTATTACCTTATTTTAGGAAACAAAGGCACGGAAAGATTATCACAGTCGGATCTATTCTAGGCTTAATAGGTCTTCCTACAGTTGCCTACTATTCAGCTTCAAAACATTCGTTAGAAGGTTACTTTAAAGTTCTACGTTTCGAGCTAAGGGACTTCAATATTAAAGTCAGTATGGTTGAGCCAATGGGTTTCAAAACCAATATAGGCGATAGCGCAGTTAGATCCAAAGTAAAAATTGACGATTATGATCTACTTCGAAAACAAACCACTGCGTTCTCGAAAGAAGCATTCGATACAGCTCCTACTCCTGAACCGGTTGTAAATACTGTATTGAAAATTATAGATCAAAAAGATCCGAAATTCAATTTCCCGGTAGGTCAAGGAGCTCCGTTTATTCTTACGATGCAACATTATGCATATAAAGCGTTTGAGAACTCAATTTTGAAAAGGGTACGTAAAGCGATATAGCTTTCATTAGCTATTCTGGAAAAAATTATGAAAGCATATGTTATTAAAAATTATAGTAAGAAGAACAACTTGCTGTCAGCGGAAATGCCGGAGCCAGTACTAAAGAACAAAGACGTATTGGTTCAAGTCCATTCAGCGGGCGTAAACTTATTGGATTCAAAGATCAGGAACGGTGAATTCAAACTCATATTGCCTTATAAATTACCTCTGATCCTGGGGCATGATGTAGCCGGTGTAGTGGTCAAAGTCGGGTCAAGTGTGCAAAAATTCAAAGTTGGGGATGAGGTTTATGCAAGACCTGCTGATCACAGGATCGGCGCTTTTGCCGAACTTATCGCGATTGATGAAAACGATTTAGCACTTAAGCCTACAAACTTGACTATGGAAGAAGCAGCTTCTATTCCTTTAGTCGGCCTGACTGCATGGCAAGCGTTAGTCGAAAAAGCAAATCTCCAAAAAGGGCAAAAAGTTTTTATCCAAGCAGGTTCAGGAGGGGTTGGCACATTTGCAATTCAGTTAGCTAAACATTTAGGGGCAACTGTCGCCACAACAACTAGTGCAACTAATTTCGATTTAGTGAAAAGTCTTGGAGCGGATATCATAATTGATTATAAGAAAGATGATTTTGAAACGACGCTCAAAGATTACGATTTGGTATTGAATAGTCAAGATGCGAAGACACTTGAAAAATCATTACGAATCCTAAAGCCCGGTGGAAAACTCATTTCAATTTCAGGTCCTCCTGATCCTGATTTTGCCGTAGAAATCGGTTCATCATGGTTTATAAAATTTCTTTTAACCTTACTGAGTTTTGGAGTTAGGAAAAAAGCAAAACAACTCAAAGTAAATTTCTCTTTTCTCTTCATGCGAGCAGAAGGAAAACAACTCGGCGAAATAACATCCCTGATCAATGCCGGCATCATTCGTCCAGTTATAGACAAGGTATTTCCTTTTGAAAAGATCAACGAGGCAATGGCTCATGTGGAAAGCGGTCGCGCAAAAGGAAAAGTTGTAGTTAAAGTTAAGTGAAATATATGAACAGTTTCTTCTCTGACAATATAGCTATAATCGATTTTAGTAAAAAAGATCCTGGCGTTGCTTAGCATGAAATTTTTATTACAAAAAATTTCTAATGCAGGTATAGACTCCAGCACAGGATGGCGGGAGGCAAAGGGAATCAAATTGCGCAACCGCATAGCGCTCGTAACCGCCATTCTCATCTTTTGCAATATTCCACTGCAGATCTTTTTCTGGCCACAAAGCAAAATTACACTCAGCATATTATCGGTTGAGAGTCCTTTACTTCTTTTGCCTATTTTATTGAACTCTCATCGATTCTACAGATTGTCGTACGTTCTACTTATGCTTGTGTCTCAGACTTTGATTATCGTCTATTCACTTTTAGGAGGACCGGGCACACATACAGGACTTTTTACAGTGACCGTTATTTTAACTGCATTCTTCTCCGGCGGAAATGAATATCCTAGAATACGTAATGCGATCATTGCTTACTGTACTTTCTCCTTTTTGTTCCTTGAATTTTATTTTCAGCTATTTCCTCCTATTCTTTCATTCGAGTCTCTCTATCTTGAATGGTTGCGCAGAACAATCGACTTCGGTTTGATTGCATTTACACTTGGAATTTCTTTCGACATCGCCAAAGAAATTCGCAATTCGGACGATGAGATTGAAAATGAACGGGAAAAGTCCGAAAATCTGCTACTAAACATACTCCCAAGAACGATCGCTACCCAGCTGAAACTCGACCATGGAGTGATCGCTGAACGTTATGAAGAATCGAGCGTTCTCTTTGCGGATATAGCCGGTTTCACAGTAATGTCTTCTACAATGGCTCCGGATCAGGTTGTCCAAATGCTCGACGAAGTATTCCGCGAATTCGATGATTTAGCACGGAGACTTGGTTTAGAAAAAATCAAGACGATCGGTGATGCCTACATGGTTGCGGCGGGCTTACCCGAGAGACGTAGTGATCACTGCGAAGCGATCTTTAAACTTGCAGTCGAGATGCAGGATCTGATGCGTGAAAAATTCAGCATAAAGTATAACGGACTCGCTCTGCGCATCGGCATTCATACAGGCCCTGTAGTTGCAGGTGTGATCGGTACAGTCAAATTCGCATACGATCTGTGGGGTGATACCGTCAATACTGCAAGCCGTATGGAATCGCATGGTGTCACTGGTCATATTCAGGTTACAGAAGCGGTTTACGAAAAATTAAAAAATCGTTATACTTTCGAACTGCGAGGAGAACTTGATATTAAAGGTAAAGGCAAAATGAAAACTTATCTTTTTCCCGTATGATCTATTTAGATAAACCTTACCTAATATGCGCGAGGTCTTTGCAGGACTTGGTCCGAAGGACCGAGCGGGGCTCCGCGAGTCCGTAAAAGACCGACCCTTGCAACGCAAGGGACGCGCCCAAATCCTTCTTCAAAATTATTCCGGAATTTTTTTAAGATTCTTTTTTTCGCTTGTACTTTCTTTGCCTTTACTATAATGGCTGGCAAATTTACCGGCAAGGAGAATAGCCTATGCTGAAATTTCCCGGCCCTCGTACGGATCATCGAGAAACAAGTCGTCCCTTCGTCACCAGAGAAAAATATCTCACCTTCCTGAAAATCGCTAATAAGTCTTCTCACTCTAGACAGAGAAGGTTTCGTAATAAAAACAGAGAAAAAAGGCAGACCTTGTCGCCCTAGTTATCTTATCATGGTTTCCCATGGAAAACCTAGACGCTAAATCGATCAGTCTCTGGATCATGGCGACCATCTATACGATCGCCGGCATTCTTCATTTTGTGATCCCTAAATTTTATTTAAGGATCATGCCTCCTTGGATCCCTTATCATAAACTTATGGTTCAACTGAGCGGTATCGCTGAGATTGCTTTGGGACTTGGGCTTTTCTTTCCTCAAACCAAAGTTTTGGCAGCCTGGGGAGTAGTCCTTCTTCTCATCGCAGTATTTCCGGCTAACGTGTATCATTTCCAATCCAGAACCAGAAAAGATCCTCCTACTTGGGCTCTACTTTTAAGGCTTCCTCTGCAATTGCTTTTGATCTATTGGGCCTATACTTTTACATATTGAGTTATAGATGATTCGTGTTGTTGGAGGCCCAACAATCGATCTGGTTTCTTTTGCGCATAAAAGTTACTTCTTTACCCTTTCTTTTAGTTAAAAATTTATTGAAAGGGTTTAAGAAGAAGGTATTCTCCCTTTCTAGTTTTGGAGTTTATTTATGTTCAAATTATGGATCGCGATCTGTGGAAGTATTTTGGTTTTGGGCCTAGCTTTTTCTTCTTCAAAAGTTCTAGCGAATACGAAATACAGTGTATTCTGCGCCGACGGTAAGATAGAAGCGGATTCCCGCACTTTGGATCAGATGAAATCGGCTCGAGGTTCCAATGTTTGCCTTCTGAAAGAGTTCGATTATTCTTCTGATGCGGATAATTATGCTCAATCTATAGGAGGAAAAGGCTCAGCCTGTAGCTGCAACTGATATTTATCTTCGTTTCTCCATAAGATAGGGATTAGGAAAAATCCCTATCTTACCTTCTTAAATCCAAAGAAATTGTCGATGTAGAAGAGGTAAGTATGACTATGTTGTAATGAAATCCATTGATAAAACATGGTTGAACCTGATCCTAGCCCCGACATGGTTCCTGATCGTAATATCGGTATTTGCTGTTTATTATTCTTATACAGGAATTCAAGCTAACGAAATAGAATTAAAAGTTTCGTTCCAAACTCCTCTTATAATTTTGATTGTTCAACTTTTGATATTTGCAACATTATTAAGTTCTACCAGGCATGAATCTTTCCATCTATTCAAAGACGCTTGGATCAATTCGGATTGGAAAATCCAATCTCTAATCGGCATCGTGACCGGATGTATTATCGCCGGTTTATATATCTATTTACTTTCTCCCGCGCGAATATATTTGCAAAATACATTAGGCGATTATATACCGGCCGGTGAAACTGCGGAAGTCTTTGGAAAGCAGATCTATATTTTTTTCATTGCGAACGTACTTCTTGCTCCCTATATCGAAGAAAATCTATACAGAAATTTCGCACTTTCTAATCTTCTGCACAATTATGGTAGGTTGAAAAGTGTTCTTCTTACCTCTTTATTTTTCGGATTATTACACTGGACTGGTGGATTTTGGTACATGCTAATGACAGCAATGTTCGTTGGAATACCATTTGCATTCCTTACGATCCAAAGTCAAAGTATCGTCTGCGCATTCGTTTCACATTTAACTCTCAATGTAATCGAATTCGCCTACGTTCTACATTTAAACGTGTGATTTTTTCCTTTTATGGTCTCCCGTACGACTGAAAATAAACCGAAATAAAATTTATGATCCGTTCTTTTCCATCGTCTCTTTTTTTGATCATTTTCCTGGCATCTACTGGATTATTTGGAGAGGAAAGGATTATCGAAGGTAAACTTCTTCAATTCGGTAGAATGTTAGGCACAGGAAACGAGTTCATCCAGGTACTTTCCAACGATCTAAGTCCTGAACTTTCTAGACTTCATAACCAAACCATCCGTGTTCTCTGCCAAATGCGGGGAGAAAATTGTGACCCAATACGTTATGAGACTTATCCTTTTTCCGAATCCAAAGGACTTGCGGATTGGACCTTAAAAAGAATTCCGAATTACGTGAACAGAGGTTATTTCGCTTTTAATCCAACTGTGACTCCTGACGGACAGTCTATTTTTTGGACTGTTTACTCCAGCAAAGGTAAATCGGGCACTCAAAGGATTTGGTTTGCGGAGAAGGACGATAAAGGTTTTTGGCGAGACGGTAAAGAGATGCCTGCTCCTTTGAATAATGACCTGAACTCAGCAGTAATTGCAGTCCTTCCAAGCAATAATGAATTATTCGTTTTCGGTTCTTTCGGCGACGACGAGGCCACGCGTAAGATACAATTCGAATTCCAAGAAAAAAAGGAAGAATTAAGAAGAAATACCAGAGACGAGATGGAATTCCGACTGAAAGAAGAACAGCTCGCCTATGAATATCTCCGAAAACTAACCAATCTTCAAAATAAGGCAACTGTTCCATTATATAAAAGTTATAAAGAAAAAGGGAATTGGTCCTATCCTAAAGCGATTAACTTTCCTGATTTTTCGAATATATATTTGAAAAATAACACCTCAGTTTTCGGAGGTTCTACTCTTTCTTCTTCCGGAAGGATCCTGATTTATTCAGTCCAACAACCTGATTCTCAAGGCAAATTGGATCTGTATGTAAGTATCCAAAAAGAAGACGGTTCTTTTGCGATAGGTAAAAATTTAGGTGAGATCGTTAATACTTCTTCCGAAGAAACTGCTCCTTTTTTAGCGGGAGACGATAGGACTCTTTATTTCTGCAGCGACGGTCATAAGGGTCTTTCCGTGTATGTGACTAAAAGAATTGGAGACGGTTGGGATAATTGGACCAAACCTATAGAAGTTTCGGCTAACTTAAAAGGTGTAAACTTCTTCTCTATTCCCGTAAATAGCGACTGGGCTTATGTAAGCAAAGAGGGTCAACTTTATATGGCCTATCTTCCGCGAGATTTCCGCCCAAATCCTGTTGTGGTGATCAACGGTAAAGTTTTGGACGAAGAAGGAAATCCATTAGGCGCCGAAATACATTATGAATCCTTAACACGTTTGGAAAAAAGAGGAAGCGCTAAGAGCGATTCCAAAACCGGCTCCTTTAGCTTAGTTCTTCCTTACGGCGAAAAATACGGTTTTTATGCGGAGAGACCCGGTTATCTTTCCGTTTCTCGAAATATAGATCTTACGGAATCCAAACAAGAAGATGCAAAATTAGATGTAGAATTCCGTCTTCCTACATTGGCTGTGGGCAGACAAATTCTTCTGAACAATTTATTTTTTGAGACAAACAAGTCCGAGATCTCCAAGGATTCTGAACCGGAGTTGGACCGTTTGGCGAATTTTTTAAAATCGAATCCTAAACTCAAAATCTCTGTCGAAGGTCATACTGACAACGTCGGCAAAAAAGAACATAACCTGGAACTTTCCGAAAACAGAGCAAAAGCAGTGGCAGATTATTTGATCTCCAAACATGGAATAAACAGCATGAGAGTTCGGACCCAAGGTTTCGGGGATAGCCAACCGATTTCTTCCAATGACAACGCTGGCGACCGTCAAAAGAATAGAAGAGTTGTGTTACAGATCGTGGACTGAATTCGTTCGGTTCCTTTTTTGTAGCATTCCTTCCTTAAATTCAGGTTTTACCTTGTATTTTTGTTTTAAAAAAGGATTCTAACCCGGAATGAAAATAGCGGTCATCGGTAGTGGCATCGCGGGCTTAAGCGCATCTTGGTACTTGGGCAAAGAACATGAAGTCTCCCTTTTAGAAAAACAACCTCTGGTCGGTATGGATGCTCACGGTACCGATCTTTTCTCCAACGGACATTCTATCCGAGTAGACGTTCCCTTTAGAGCGTTCAAACGTAATTATTATCCCTGCCTTTTAGATCTATACCAAGAAGCAGGCATCGAAGTAAGGCCGGTAGATTATTCGTTTTCCTTAAACTACGGAGATGGCACTACTTATTTCGGTTTTTCCACCTTAGGCATCGGAGGCAATTTTGTTCCGATCCCATATTGGGTTTGTTTTTCCAATAAAACCTCCAGACGTATTTTTTCGGATGCGATCCGCTTTTACGAAGAATCAGAAAGAGAACTCCAATCATTAGATGGGGAGCAACTTACCATCTCTCAGTTTTTAAGTAGGTTCGGTTATTCTGTGGAATTCGAGGATCTATACTTGATCCCTATGTTTTCCACGATAAATACTTGTACTTCCGAAAGTGCTAAAAATTACCCTGCAGAAGTTGTAATAGGTTATCATTCCAGCGGATTGAAGTTCCTAAGATTTTTAACCCCGGAAAAAGGGACCAGAGACGTTACCGAAAAACTTTCCAAAAGAGCTTCTTCGGTTCGTTTGAGCACAGATCCTAAAAAAATCGTTTTAGAAAAAGATAAAGTAAAACTGATCTTTGAGAATGGAGAAGAACTTTTTGACAGAGTAATTGTTGCCGCTCCAGCTAACCAGGCCATCTCCATGCTTCCCAACGAATATTCCAAAGAGAAGGCGTTACTCTCTAAACTCAGATACGAGGCTTCGGAAGTTGTAGTCCATTCAGACGAAAAGTTTATGCCAAAACATAAGAAACATTGGGCTCCTATGTGTTTTTCACTTTCAAGAGACAGCTCTACTGCAACAGCTACTATTCTTCTGAACAAGGTTCTTCCTTCTATGAAAGGTAAGGCAATTTTCCAGACCTGGAATCCACTCGTGGAACCGAATGAAAAAGATTTTATCAGCAGATCCAAATTCGAAAGACCTGTGATCGACATAGCGTCTAGAAAGATCTTAGAAGAATTGAAAGGTCTACAGGAACTTCCCGACAAAAAAGTATGGCTCTGCGGCTCTTACGCTAAATATGGAATGCCACTTTTAGAAGCAGGCGTTTCCACTTCTTTGGATGTAAAAAGATGGGTAGAAGGTTCGTTGAGATCTTAAATTCTATTCAGGCTTTCTGACTTTATAGATCCAATATTCGAAATGTTTTTTGATCGCTTCGGAGCCGAAGTATTCACCTAACATTTCGTATCTTCCTGCGAGTCGTTTTGGGATCTTTTTCTCCGATTTAATTTTTTCTAATATAAATTGGGAAAATCCGGGAAATACGAAAGGATCTATTCTTTCCAAAACTTCGAAATTGAATCCTAAGGCGGAATATTCGGAGACGATCCCTTCTACTTTTTTGAGATCGGAAGACATCTTTGCCATTCTAGAGATCAAATTCCTTTTGAAAGTTTCCCAATATGAAATTTTTCTATCGGAGAATAATATCTCTGCGGATACGAATACTCCTCCGGGCTTTAGAATTCTATAAACTTCTTGGATCAATCTGTTCCGATTTGGTATAAAATACAAACTGTCTAAGGCAAGAACGACATCAAAGGTTTTGTCCTCGAATTCCGCTAAACCTTCTACACTTCCTAAAATTAAATTGGGAGAGTTAGTTCGTCCCTCGTAACGTCTTTTTGTGAATTCGATCTGTATCTTAGAGATATTGATCCCGTAAATATTTGAAACATTTACTCCAAACGTATTTTCCCAAATCCTAAATTGATCTCCGCAGCCGAATCCAAGATCCAATAGTTTAGAATCCGGACCCAACCCAGCTAATTTTCCCAAATGTTCTGCAAGATTTGCACAGGCTATGCCGTAATCTTTTGTGTTTTCCCAATAGCCCAGATTGGCCCAGGATTCTCCGTGCTCATTTAAGTAAAGATGAGATAGATCTGTAGGAATTCCTTCTCTTCCGAAGAATAGTCTGACCTTGGGCCAGATCTCCGTCTTTGCAGGCAAAGAAGAAGGATGGCGCAGAGAAATTTCTTTTTTGTAAGGCAGGTCTTCCATTGATCCCTAAGTTCTTCGGTTACCCAAAGCAAAACTTTATTGGACAGAGATTTTGGAAACTGTCTACCAGAATCGTTCTTTATTTGTCCGTTCTCTAATCCTTTCGGATATGTTTCATGCCGACATAAGGAGAGTAGAATGTGGACAAAAATCCGTAAAAAAAGTCCTTTTCTTTCCCTAACTTACGGCGGAAAACCTACCGACGGACCTTATGAACATCAAAGATCGTATCCTTGGAATTTTAGCTTCTATCCTCCAATATTCTAAAACAAACTGGAGATCCATCCTTAAATACTCGGTCATTTCCGGGATTGTAATCCTTTCCTTTTTGGTCGGAGGATCTTACGTTGTATGGCTCACCAAACAGGAAGAAGTCGCCCGCAATTTAGAAACTTTCCAGAGAGAAGTTTCAGATGCGTACGATCCAAACGAGATCAAACCGATCCGCATCCTGGACAAAAACGGTAAATTGATCGGAGAATTTTCTCGCAGAAAATTCAGACCCATCCGTACGGATAATTTAGCAAATCATGGAAATATAATATGGGCTCTACTCAGTTCCGAGGATAGGGATTTTTACGAACACAATGGTGTGAATTTTACCGCTTTACTTAGAGCGATCATTGTCAACCTGACTACTTTCCAGAAGCAGGGAGGCTCCACTCTTACCCAACAGTTGGCAAAACTTACTTTGGATCTGGGAGCCCGCAACGTATTCAATAAGCTCACTGAGTTTTATTGTACATTCTATTTGGAGAGCAAGTTTGATAAGAATACAATCCTTGCAATGTATCTAAATCGTATCTTTTTAGGAGAAGGAAATACAGGAGTAGAAGAAGCTTCTCGTTATTACTTTAATAAACCTGCATATGAATTGACTCCAGCGGAAGCGGCCCTGCTTGTTGGAACAATTCCGGCTCCTTCTAACTATAATGCCGTTCGAAATCCTAAGATAGCTCTCAAAAGACAGAAGATGGTAATGACCGTTATGGGTAAAAACCAAAACCTTCATCCAAATCCTAAATCGATTGAAAGAGATTTCGAGAAGAAGGTAGATGCGAATATCCGCAAGTTCAGATCCTTTTATGTGGTCGAAGAGACCAAGGAAGAAGAGGATAAAGTTGTCATTACTTCCGAAATAGGAAAATACGGATTCGATAAGGATTTTACTATTAATTTGGCATCCGATTTTAATTTCGGAGTCCGCCAGTTCGTAATCGAAAATTTTTCAGAAATAGATCTGGAAAGCCGTGGTATGAACGTGTATACCACATTAGATTATGATAAACAAGAAGCGGCAGAACGCTCTCTCAGGGAAGGAATTGAAGCAGTTCGCAAAAAACTTTCCGAAGATAAAGCAAACTATTTAAAAGCAGGCAAAACTGAAGAAGCTTCCAAACAAAACAAGATCATCGAAAATATGAACGGAAGTTTGATCTCCATCAATCCTACAAACGGATATGTAGAAGCGATGGTTGGAAGTTACAAAATTTCTAATATATTCAGGCTCAACCGTGCAGTTTCCGCTGTTAGACAACCCGGCTCTGTGATCAAAGGGCTTGTGTATCTGATGGCATTCGAAAAAAGGATCGCGACTCCGACTTCCATCGTTGTGGATGAGCCGATCAAGATTAGAGGTTACGCTCCTAAAAACTGGTATAAAGGTCACAGAGGTGCAATGCAGGTCCGAACTGCATTCGCTCAGTCTGTAAACACGATCGCAGTCAAGTTTATGGACGAGATAGGTGTGGGTGATTTTATCCATACCTTAGGAAAAATTTTGGATCTGGACAGTTCCGAATTGAGCAGAAGGTTCCAACACAATCTTACATTAGCACTCGGTTCCGGAGAATTATCTCCCAAAGAATTGGCAACAGTATATGCAACGATCGCAAATAACGGCAAAAAAGTAAAACCGGTGGAGATCCTGAGGATCACTGACTTCGAAGGATCAGAACTTTATGTAAACCTTCTTCCTGATCCAAAAGAAGCGGAGCAAATTTTAGATCCTGTAGCCTGCGCCATGACATTAAACTTATTGGAGGCAGTCGTTTCGGAAGAAGGTACACTCAAGATCGCATTAAAAGATGGGGAAAAATTTCCACTAGGAGGAAAGACAGGAACAGTCCAATCTCCTAAAGAAGCACAAAAACGTTGGGGCTCCAGAAAAGGAGTACGAGACGTTTGGTTTGCAGGTGTGAATCCGAATTTAGTCACCGCGGTTTGGGTAGGCAACGATCTAGGCGCTCCATTCCCCGGCTCCGGTTCGGGCACAAGCGGTTCTATCTGGTTTAGATATGTTTCTCATGTTGCCAGAACATTAGGTTTTAGTGATAGTCTCATCACTCCGTTTAATGGAGATTATGTGAAAGTGGATATCTGCGCGGAAACCGGTGGACTTTTATCCAACGAAGCAGAATGTAAACATCCTCTTTACGGACAGTACTATTACGTGGGAGACCAACCTGGCGGTGGCGCGACTGCTCCTACGGTTACCCAAACAGAAGGAGCTACTTCTACAAACAGTTCCGAAGAAGCACTTTCCGGAGAAGACGCAGTAGAATTAGAGCTTCCTGAAACTAAGGAAGATCCGAACGACGATTAGGATCTTTGAGCAAACGGTCCCCGATCAGATATAGTTCGTAAGGGGACCACAAAAAGATCCAAGGAGCATCTTCGCCTAAAAGTGAAAATGCTTCTTGGATCTGTGGACTTATATCCGTTTTGTCGGTAGATCGGATCTCTTGAAAAATTTTTTCCATTTTGGGATTAGAATAGAAGGCTCTATTTCCTCCGTTCCCAAATCTATCTCCTGCAAACAATGGATCTAAAAATGCAAAAGGCCCGGGAAGATCCGCATACCAAAATAATAACGTTAGATCTCCTTTTCCTTCTCCATTTTCTTTGTATAAGGCAGCCTTTTCCATCGGAAGGATTTTGATCTTTAATCCTAACTCTTTTAGATTTTGGACGATGGCGGCGCCGTTTGCTTGGTTCTCCTCGTCCCCTCTCATCCTAAATTCCAATTCTCTTTCTAAAATTTTAGGATAACATGCCGATTTAGAAAGTAATTCCTTAGCCCTTGAAAGATCATAAGGATAAATTTCTTCCGAAGATGTCCAGCTTTCCGAAATGGATTTTGGGAATGGTCCTACGGAAACTTCCCCCTTTCCTTCTAATAAAACCCGGATGATGGTTCGTTTATCTACAGAGTAATTTAATGCTTTTCTAAAGTTCTTGTCAAAGCAGGGATCTTTAGCGTTGATCGCAACATATTGGACCCCACCTCCTTTTCGAACCGAGATATGATCTTCTTTTACTAAGGAATTTTTGAGAAGGAATACAGGCAATTTCATCAGATCCAATTCGTCTTTGAAATATAAATACAATCCTGTACTTGCTTGTGGAAGAACTCTAAATAATATCTCGGAGCCCAATTCGTTGGGATGATTTGCAACTAATCTAAGATAATTATTCCTCTTCCATTCCGTTAATCTGAAATCTCCGCAAGGCAATTCAGGCGAACCACAATAGATCCAAGCCTGAGGCAAAGAAAGTTTTTCTAAAGTTTCTCTAAGCCCGCCTTCGAAATAAATTTCCAAACTGGAATCGGAGAGAACCTTTCCACCTTTTAAAAATGAATACGTGCTCTTTCTTGGCCCGGGAATACTTCTTAATCTTTCCAAAGAACCTAAGACCGTTTGTGCATTTACATTCGATTTTGGATCAATGCGGATCTCCAAGATCAATCTTCTGATCTTGGAAGAAGGACCTTCTGCTAGCTTGTACGATCTTGCTAAAGAAGTAAGGACCTGACCTTCTCCGTTTATTTCAAAAAGTCTTGGGTAGATATATTTTAGAACAATTCTGGAAGATAGGTCCGTAGATCGGATCGGATCCAATGAGATCGGATCGGAAGGCAGGGAAAATACGAGTTTTTCGGGACTTCTCTCCACTTTTCCGCAATCATAAAAAAGAAGGGACAAAAGAAGGAAAGTCAGAGAAAAGGTAAGAGTCGGTTTCGGTCCGACCTGAAACCGGGACGAGACCGAGTCTAGAAATCTAGGATAAAACATTCCGGACCTATGAACGTCTATAGACGCCTCTTGGGGTATTCCTTCAAGTATAAATACAGATTAATCACCGGGATCGTACTATCCTTTTTTGTATCCATACTAAATGGAGCCTCTCTCACTAGCGTTATTCCGATTTTCAACGCGATCGGAAAAGGCGGAAAGGCCGACTTTCAAATTTTACTCACCAAAAAAGAAAGTATCGCATTCAAAGACAGGGAAGAAGGAAAAGAATTAGAAGCCATTCAAAAGATAGAAGTTCTAGTCGCAGATATTAAGATCAAGACAAACTACTATCTGACCACTCTTCCTAAAGATCAGCTCGTTTTACTTTTTTGTTTATTCATCTTTCCCATCTATCTGGCAAAACTTTTATTTTTAACAGGCGCTGTGTACTGCATCAACTCGGGCGGTTATTTAGCGGTCCGAGATCTACGTTTAGAGCTTTATTCTAAGGCGCAAGAACTTCCACTCAATCATTTCGTACAAGAGAAGACAGGGATCTTTATGAGCCGCATCGTAAACGATGTAGAAGTTCTGGCAAAATTGATCAGCTCGGATCTCAAAGATGCAATCGTAGATTTTTTCTACATACTCACACATTTACTCATTCTTCTTATCTTAAGTTGGGAGATGTTTGTCGCGGTCTTGGTTGTGGTTCCATTGATCATGGGTCCTGTGACTTCTTTTGCGGATAGGATACGAAAGGCGACTCGCAACCAACAAGAAAGATTGTCCGCGTTAAACGGTCATTTGCAAGAAGTGATCTCTGGTATTCGGGTCATCCGCGCATTTTCCATGGAAAAAACGGAGGCGGGAAGGTTTTGGGAGATTAATAACGATCTTTCCGAAAAAACATTCAAAGGACATTTCTATCATCAGATCGGTCCTTCGTTAGTGGAACTTTCTAGTTCTATCGTCGCGGTAATATTTTTGGCATTCGGAGCTTATTTGATCGAACTCCAAAAATTAACCTTAGGTCATTTTATGATCTTCTTCTTAACTTTGGTATTTTTAACTAGGCCTTTCAAACAGATGGGAATGTTATCCAACTCCATCCAAAGTGCTGTGGCTGCAGGAACCAGGGTTTTCGAAATGTTGGATAGTGAAACGGACGTTAGAAATTCTCCGAACCCTATCTATCCTAAGAGACTTTCTAAAGAATTAAAATTTGATTCGGTAGGATACACTTACCCAGGAGCGAAGAGCCCGGCATTGGCCGACTTAAATCTTTCCATACAAAAAGGATCCACAATTGCGTTAGTCGGTTCTTCCGGTGCAGGAAAATCCACATTGGTAGATCTTGTGCCAAGATTGATCGATCCAACTGAAGGATCGATTACTTGGGATGGAACGGATCTCAGAAATTTAGACATAGCATCTTTACGAAAAAAGATCTCCATTGTGAACCAACAGGTATTCTTATTCAACGGAAGCATCCGAGAGAATATCTGCTACGGAACGGAAAACGTTACCGAAGAAAGAATGAGAGAAGTTTCAGAACTTGCATTTGCTACCGACTTCATTCTTTCTTTCGAAGATGGCTTCGATACAGTAGTAGGAGAAAGAGGAGTGATGTTGTCCGGAGGTCAAAGACAAAGGATCTCCATTGCAAGAGCCTTATTGAATAACCCGGAAGTCTTGATCTTGGATGAGGCCACTTCTGCATTAGATACCGAATCGGAAAGAGTGGTCCAACAAGCTCTTGAGTCCTTATACAAAAATAGAACAGTTATCATCATCGCTCATAGACTTTCCACAGTTCAGATCGCAGATACTATTTTTACTATGGAAGGCGGAAAGGTAGTAGAATCCGGATCTCATTCTGAGTTGATACGCCTCGATGGAAAGTATAAGAAATTATACGAGATGCAATTCGCAGAAACTCCGGTTTAAGAAAAAAGAATATGATTTCTGTTGGAAAGATCCTCTTTTTTCCGATCTTATTTTTACTTACTCTGGTTTATAGGATCTTATTTTTTTTAGATAGAAGTTTTAAGAAAGAAAGGGACCTTCCTTCTTCCATAACGATCAGTGTCGGGAATTTTAGTGTAGGTGGAACAGGCAAAACACCTTTCACTCTTCATCTAGCAAAGTTACTCCATTTTAATTTTCCAAATATCCCGATCGTAATTTTAAGCAGAGGATACGGCTCGTCCGGAACAGGAATTAGGAGAGTGACCGAAAATTCTTCTCCCTCCGAAGTCGGGGACGAACCTCTTCTTTTAAAAAAGAATCTTCCTTTTGCAGAAATATATGTAGGAAGGAACAGATACGACTCCTATCTACAATTCAGATCAGAGAACAAAATACAAAACGATCAAAAGGTATTTACATTACTCGACGATGGATTCCAACATCATACTTTAAACAGGGACTTGGATTTAGTTTTATTGGATTGTACGAAACTTTCCAAAAAGGAATTTCTACTTCCTTTGGGCTTATTAAGAGAATCTTATGCTTCCGTTTCCAGAGCAAATTTTTTAGTAGCTTCCAAATTTTCGGAAGAATACGAAGGTTTACTTTCTAAATGGATCAATAAATACAAGCCTTCTCGGACCTTAAGATTTAGATTTTCTCCTAAAGTATTGGTTCCACTTTCCTCCGGATCATCTGAAACATCCGTCGCAGAATTAACTGGAAAATCGGTATTTAGTTTTGCAGGTTTGGGAAATCCAGGTTCGTTTTATTCTTCCTTAAAAGAACAAAATCCTTCCGAGCTAAAAACGAAATCCTATCCGGACCATTATTCATATACGAAAGAAGATCTAACCCAGATCTCCGAAAAAGCTTCCAATCAAGATTATATTATCTGCACGGAAAAAGATGGGGTAAAGATCTCTTCACTTATCGGGACCGATAAGAATTTTTCCAAATGGTTCTATCTAAGATTAGAAACCGTTCTGGAAAATGAATCCGAGCTGATAAGCTCCGTTCGCAGTTTCATCTAACTGAATAAAAAGACTTTCTCTTTCTCCAAAAAATAGTATGATTCTTTCCTCTTTCCTTTATATAGGTAGGAAAGTAGTGAATAGAAATAAATTTTTGATTAAAATATTAAACGGTTAATGAAGAAGGTTGAATGAAATCCAAGATCCTATTTCTATTCTTAATATTCCTACCGATAGTTCTGTTTGCGGAACCCCAAACCGTATATTTGCGTAACGGCCAAGTATTACATGGAGATGTCACAAACCAAACCGCGACCCATATCGATCTGAAATTGCAGAGCGGAGAAACAAGACGTATCCAAAAAGAAAACATACTCAGGATCGCGTATAGAGAACCTCAAAAAGAAGAGCCTAAAAAGACAGAAACACCGGTAATCCCTGTAGAAAAACAGGAGCCCAAAAAGCAAGAACCGGAAATTGTATCCCCTCCTCCTGTCCTGAAAGAAGCCAAAAGAGTGGTCAGAAATCCATTAGAAAGACATTATATAGATTTCTACTTAGGCGCCGGAAATGGAACCTTCTCCCCTCAGACCATAGATTTTTATTATAAGTACCAGAACATCAGAAGTTTATTTATAGATGCGACTCCTTTCTATCTAGCTGGGAGCCCGAACCGCACCGCAGGCACATCTGTCTCTGCAGGGATCAATTATAAGTTCAAAAAATTCTCTGTAGAAGCCGGTGGAATGGAAACTAATACTTCTACAAGTTCTAAGAATATCGGATCGGAAGCAGAGCCGATAGTGGTTTACGGATCCTATCCGGAACAAATGAAGGCGGCTTTCTTTAAAGGATCTTATTCTGCACTTTCCAAATCCAATTTCGAGTTGTATCCGAGCGTAGGTTATATCCGAACTTGGAATAGAACAAAGGATTCAAATTCGCAGGTATTTCAGTCAGATAGCGTAGGTGGGAAATCTAACTTTCAAGCTTCCGAAAGTTTGAGTGGGACTTCTGCCGGATTAGGTTTTGCATATTTGTTCGGATCTAAATTCGAAATAAGGTCCGAATTCGAATCCTTAACCATGAAAGGTTCCCAATCCATCCACCAAGATTATACAGCAATATTTTTAGCTCCTCCTTACACTCTGTTTGTATTACCTGCAGATTACAGTTTTGATTGGAAGGCAAAAGGAACTCACGCATCGTTAAAGCTGAGTTATTTTTGGAAAATGGGGATCGGATTTTTTATCAAATATGATTCTTACCAATGGAATTACTCCTTACAAGACGGTAGTTTTCCGATCACGCTTTCTTTGGATTCTGATCCTCCTACTTTATCCGAACTTGTAAGTTGGAATTTCAGTCAAAAGCTCGTGGCTCAAACAATAAATGCCACAAGTAGGGCGACTTCGATACAATTCGGAGTTTCCAAAACATTGAACTTCGGACCCGAGGAAAATTATTAACCGAACTGTATTTTGCTAATGTAGTATTTGTTATACGATAACCGCTCTTAGTTCTCAGGCGTGTCAATTTATTGCTTGAATCTTGCTTTCATTCCAAGGATTCTTTCCCAGAATTCAAAACTGAATGGAGCCGGATCTGGAATGCGAAGACTAAAAAATAAGGTAAGAGCGGCAATCTTCTTCGGATGTATGGTCTTCTCCCTAACTTCCGTCCATTCAAACGACCAGGTCATCTACATGAAAGACGGAAGAGTGATCACTGCAGAGATCATTTCCCAAACAGCATTCAAGATGGTGATCAAACTGCCTGACGGTTCCACGAAAGAAATTTCAAAACAAGATATCAAAAGAGTAGCATTTAAAGAAGCAAAGACCCCGGAACCTAAAGACAAAACTCCTGTCGGACCTCCTACGCCCACTCCGGAAGAAATTGCGAAACAACAGGAAGAAGATTCCAAAAAGCAAGCAGTCCTAGACGAGAAGACTGAAAAAAGAAAAAAACAGATCGAAGAAGCAAAACGAAATCGTTTAGAACTATTTTTGGGCACCGGATCCGGAACCGTTAACTTCCAAGGTGCAAATTTTTACGACCATGTGATTGCGGTCGGAAGTTCTCTTGGCCAAGACAGCGGCAAATTCGAATACCCGATAGAACCAAAACCTAAAAGCGGAAAGGCTAGCTCTTTCGAAGTTAGATATTCTTGGAATCGTTTTGTAGGAGAGGTGGGTGCAAGTTCCGTAACATCCTCTGCCACCCAAAATATTATCGGAGTAGACGGTCCGAGCAGTGGAACATTCCCAAAATTAATCCACGGCAGCTATGATGTTTCTATGAAACATGTTTACGGAAATTTCTCCTACTCAGTATATCCGCATCCTAAATACGATATCCGTCCTGTGATTGGGTACCACCAGTTCTGGACAAAGACGGACAATTCAAACGCGTTAGCATTCGGGACGGGAGTGGCTCCATTATTTTCAGATCAATATTTCGGAACTGATCCTACTTCCGTTGCAGAAGGTTTAAAAGGTTTCTCCTACGGGATCCAATACGATATTAAATTTGAAAAATTCGAGATCCGCACAGGATTACATATTCTCCAAATGAAAGGCTATGGAACTTACGATCGACAACTGAATGCTTATGCACCTGCAAGCGCTCAGACCCAAGCAGAGGATATCGACGAATACAATAAATGGGTCGCTAAGGGAGCGATCATAGATTTGAAAATTTTATATCCATGGAAATACGGAGTCAGCTTTTGGATGGGGTTAAATAGTATGAGTTGGACTTATACAATGTCTGAATCCGCTTTGAGCGTGGGCAATGAAGGTTCAGGAGCGGATCCGCAAAATTATATACTAGGAAAACTACTATTCGAGTCTTTAGTCGGTCCTGGCGCACTCAAAGAAACAAAAGCAACCACAATCCAAATCGGCGCAACCTACTCGTACGACTTTAACAAATAAACACGTCTAATCTCTCTGACTATGTTTTATCTGAAACGAATTTTCGTTTTAAGCTTACTTGCCCTCTTCCCCATAAATATTTTCGCCGAAACCCAATATGTGTACATGAAAGATGGAAGGATCTTGAAAGGGGAAGTACTTCACCAAAGCGCATTCAAAATCAGATTCAAAAGTACAGAAGGAAAAGAAGAAGAAATACTAAAATCCTCGATACGCAGAATTACATTCAAAAATCCTGATATAAAAGAAGCTCCTAAACAAGAAAAGGTCGAAAAACCGGACCCGGCACTCGAGGCAAAATTAAAGGCAGAAGAAGAGGAAAGGCAAAAGAAGTTAGAAGAAGAAAATCTTAAAAAAGAGAAAGAGTCAAAAGTTTCCCAAGAAAAAGTCCGCTCTAATCTTTCAGATCGTCATCGTTTCGAAGTTTTAGCAGGTATAGGGAGAAGCAGTTACGAAAGCCAGGTTGCAAACTTTCACAGAAGTGTGGAACAATATGGCACGATTTTAGGAGGTGGCGGCGGATTTTTCTATAATTCTCCGGATCGAAAAGTTTCAGACGCAAAAACTATAAACCTAAGATATACTTGGAAACGTATTATCGCAGAACTCGGCGGATCTCATCTAAACTCCTTGGAATCGGTAAATAATTTCGGAAATATTGTATATCCGGACCTTTCCGGGACAACAGTATCGCAGGCAGCATTTACGCCGGGAGTTCCTTATCATACTATCAGTTACAAACAGATAAACGCTCAAATTTCCTATACAGTATATTCTAAATCCGGATTAGAAGTCCGACCTATATTAGGGTATCATAAAGTATGGCAGAAGGGAAAAGACGATTCTACTTACGAAATTTCTCCAAAAGATCCTGCAAATTCGAACGCAGTAGATTGGACCATAAAATATGGAGTGAGTTTCAGCGATTATCTCAGCGGGCCTTCGGTTGGAGCGGCCATAGAATACAAATGGAAGGAAAAATGGGAAACTAGGTGGGAATTCCAAAAACAATTCTTACATGGAAATTCAATTTATACAAGGGACCAGATCGCCTACCTTGTGGGAAGTTTTTTCGAAGAAAGAGCAGCATTGAATAACCAATGGAAAGTCGATTCACAATCTATCTCAGGAAAGTTAATCTATCATTGGAAAGATTCGATCTTCTTTTGGACGGGGTTCCAATATTCTAAACTCACTTATAAAATGGAACATTTAGGCGGAGACCTAGATCTAAACGGAAGTCCCCTAGACGCCTTAGTAAACACAGAATTGATCCAATCTTTGACCCAAGGACTTGCAGGAAATTCAACTGCAAAGGCGATCTATATAGGAGCGGGATATTCTTTAGACTTCTCTAAAAAAGAAACTCAGTGAAGCGAACCGCAGACAAAACAATCCTTACGTCTGACTGTGGAGATAGTCCTGAACTCCATAGATTTGGAATCTACTTGTAAAATCCTGCCGAATAAACCTGAATCTCTTTCCGAATCACTTAATAAAAATTGAATACTTTCCGTCGCTTGGATGCTACCGATCATTCCTGCCATACTACCGATCACTCCTGCATCCGCACAAGAAGGCACATGTTCCGGAGGAGGAGGACTCTCATACACACATCTAAAGCAGGCATCCTTTCCGGGACGAACTCCCATCACCATTCCTTCAAAACGAAGTACACCTGCAGTGATAAATGGGATCTTTTCTGCTACACAGATATCGTTTGCCAAGAACTTGGTGTCGAAATTATCTGAACCTTCTAAAACTAGATCGGATCCACTGAGTAGATCTTTTGCATTCTCGGCGGTAAGTCTAGCCTGTATACCTTCTACCCTTATATAAGGATTTAAAGATCTAAGGTTCTCTGAAGAAGCATCCGATTTGGATCTTCCTATATCAGAATGTTTGAATATGATTTGTCTTTGCAGATTAGTAGTGTCTAGGACATCGGAGTCTATGATCCGGATATTTCCAACTCCGGCAGCCCCTAAATACAACAAAGCCGGAGATCCAAGACCCCCGGCTCCGATTACCGTAACTACGGAATTTTTGAGTTTCTCCTGACCCGCCCTCTTAACTTCGTTTAGAAGAATATTACGAGAATAGCGGCTCAGTTCTTCCGGACTCAACATCCGAGAAAAGGATTAACCCTTCAGTTTTTTAGTGAGAACGTTTAAGAAATCGGAAACGAACTCATCGGATCTACGGTTTTTATCCGCAAATTCAAGAGCTTCTTTCGCAGCGTCTTCCGCCTTCTCATTTTTGATCACGATATTCAGGATAGAAACAAGAGCAGTGTAAACTATGTCTCCGTTATCAGAGCTGATCACTTTGTTTTTCAGAGCGATAGTGGAATCACCAGCCTCTCCGATCTGACCCAAAGCGATCCCAGCAGGAACTGCAACTTTAGGATCGTTGGAACGGTTCAGAAGATTGATCAATTCTGGAACTGCGGACTTTTCTTTTTTATCTCCCAAATAAAGGGAAGCTTCGATTTTTTCCTGATCGGATCCGCTGGAGAGTGCCTTGATATGATCTTCCGTACTTTTTTCGGCAGAAACCGAAACTGTAAAAATAAGGGTGGCGAGTATTGCTAGCGTAATGGCGCTTTTTTTCATGATCTCCTCCTGTAACCGAGGAATCTTCCCTCGGGAGCCAAGATCGTCAACCCAAATAAATGGTTCGTAGGAATCGCTCGGCCTTTTGATGATGGATTCGGAATGCAATTCAGTCTTCCCGAAATCCGTCCCAAAGAATGGATCCATAGACTAAAGGAGGAATTTTTCCCTCCTAGGATCTTAGATAAGTATGTATTCTCCGAGTTCATAAAAATATTTATCGGGGCCCTTATTACTTTGGGATTTTTGGCCCTCATGTCATCTTACAGCGATATCAAGGGAGACATGGCCTCCTCCAAAGGGGGAAAGATCCACGGTTGGCTTTTTATCCTATTCCGACTTCCCCAGATGCTCATCCAGTACATCATGAACATCGCCATACTCTTCTCCGTTTCCTTTACCGTCGGACAATTTTCGGCGAATAAAGAATTGGTGGCTATGATGGCTGCCGGTATCTCTTTCAGAAGAATAGTGGCACCGATCGTGGCATTCAGTTGTGTTCTTTGGTTTGCGGCATTCTTCTTAAAACAAACCGTAGTAGCACCTTTAAATGCAAGGGCAAACGAAGAACATAAAATGTTGAAAGAAGGGGACCAAAACACGTTAGTCGGTGTCGTCTACCAAAAACATTTTAAAGGCCAAGAAGGTTTTTATTATATTTACTATTACGATACTAAGGAAGAAGAGATCAAAGGCGGATTTAATTATATCTGCCTAACCCAGGAGCAAACTCCTGATTATCTTTTGGTGGCACAAAGAGCAAAATTCGATTACCAAAAGCAAGTTTGGATCTTAAAAAGTGTAGAAGAAACAAAATTCGACGATGATCTACAGGTAGTCTCCGTGCAAAAGTTCGCGGAGAAGGAATACACACTCCCGGAAAAGCCCGACTATTTCAAAAAATTAAAAGGTTCTGTCGAAGAGATGAACTTCTTCGAACTTTCCGAAGAAAAGGAAAATCGCATTCGTAAAGGATTATCTTACGGAGACGTGGATATAGCAAAACATACATTGTTTGCAGAACCTTTGTTGATCGTGGTCTTAACATTGGTTGGATGTGCCAGCGGATTTTTTACCAAAAGAATGGCGATCGTATCTTCTCTTGGAGTAAGTATCAGCGTAGCTCTTCTTTATATGATCATGGATCCTTCTTTCAAATCTTTGGGAGAAAACGAAGTCATCCCAATCTGGCTTGCGAGTTGGATCACTCCCATACTCTTTTTATCAGGACTATACGTAGTTTACAAAAGACTAAAAGTCTGAACTCAAATAAAAAAGCCCCCGAAGATGGGGGCTTTCAGAATTCTGTTTTCAAAAATAGAATTCGGTTTCTTTAATATTATTTTCCGCCTTTAGGCGTAACAGTCGCTTTGGGCACGATCACTCTTATATTATTCTTTTGGATCTTATATCCTCCGGAAACGGTAATAATTCCCTTAAACAGATCAGAAGTATCGGTAATTTTTGCCATGAACCAGTTTCCAGTCATAGCTTCTTCTTTCGATTCAGGAGCTCTGTATCCGTCTTCCGTTCCCATGTCAAACATGATCACTTTTACTCCCAGCTTTAGATCCTTGTCAGTAGCAAGTCGGGTCATATAAAAGTTTTTGGTCCAATACTTCTTACCGTCAGTCACTTGTAGAAATTCGCCTTCTCCTTTTGTTTTCGTAGGAGAAGCTGGGGTCATTTCCTTAGCGATATATACGTTGATATAAGTTTGATCGTTATATTCTTCCCTGGAAACAAAATAGTCGTCCGGTTGGATGAAATGATCATCCTCTTCTGCGAACAAACCTACCGGTAACAAGCTGAGACAAAACGCTACGATCGCGATCACTCTAAATATGTTTCTGTTTTTCATTCCTAAACTCCGTGAAACCTATTCATTCGCCGAAACTATTAGTTCCGGCTGTGAATAATTTATTGCATATTAAAGATATAGTTGTTTTAGTCAACGCTTCCAAGAAAAAGACCTGCTCCGTTTTCGCAAAGTTTTCGGATACTGATCTAAATTTTTTTTGGATCGGGTAGTCTTAAATCTAGAAAAAAAGGATAAATTACTTTCTGAAAAAAGACTGACAATCCTCTATTCGACCGTATATATAAACTTTAAAAAAGATTAACATAGATCAATCCTGTTCCCGAAAATTTTATTTTACGTAAGCCCTTAGACATAAATGATCCTTGTATGAAAAAATCCGGAAAAAACGATCCGAAAGAGCCTGTCTTTGAAACCGTAAAACTTGGCAAAATTTACGATATGGGCCAAGTTAAGGTTCCGGCTTTGATCGATATCAATGTTCGATTTTTCAGATCCGAATTTTCAGTTTTATTGGGCCCTAGTGGCAGCGGAAAATCCACCTTGCTAAATATATTAGGAGGTTTGGACTCTCCCAGTTCCGGAAAGATCCTTTTCAACAATAGGCCTTTGCAGGCCGATCAAAACGACGATCTCACCGAATTCAGAAGGAAATATGTGGGATTCGTATTCCAATTTTATAATTTGATCCCGAGCTTAACGGCAGAAGAGAACGTAAGACTTGTTACGGATATCTCAGACAATCCCATGTCTTCTTCGGAAGCGTTAGAACTAGTCGGTCTTATAGACAGAAAAGATCATTTTCCTTCCCAACTTTCCGGAGGAGAACAACAAAGGGTGGCGATCGCAAGAGCGATAGTGAAACGACCTGAAATACTTCTCTGCGACGAACCGACAGGAGCCTTGGATTTTAAAACAGGAAAGATCGTCCTGGACGCAATCTCTAAAATCAACAAAGAGTTAGGCACAACTACAATCATAATCACACATAATGTAAGTATCACTTCTATCGCGGATAGAGTTGTGGAAATGAGAGACGGATCTATAGTCTCCGACAAACCAAATTTAAAAAAAACCTCCACAGAGAATATTCATTGGTAAAGGTCCTAGACAAAAAAGCCCTTAGGGAATTATTAGCTTGGAAATCCCAGGCACTGACGATCACGTTAGTGATCGCTTCCGGGATAGCAGTCTATCTGACTTCTCTAAGCGCTTACGATTCCCTTTTGGTCTCCAGGAACAATTTTTATTCAGAATATTCTCTCTCTCAGGGATTCGTTTCCCTTCATAAAGCTCCCGAATCTATAATTTTAGATATTTCTAAAATACCAGGAGTTTCCTATGCGGAAGGTAGGATTATCAAAGACATAGTTTTGGATTTCGAATCCGAATCTATTCCGAGCGGAGGAAGGATTGTCACCTTAACGGAAGGTTTAAACCGTTTGGCTTTATTGCAGGGAAGATTGCCGAGGGAAAAAGACGAAACTGTGATCAGCGAAGCCTTCTCCCTAGCAAATCGATTAGGACCGGGCTCCAAACTTACCGCAGTCTTGGATGGAAAGAAAAAAATACTGACCGTCTCAGGGATCGCACTTTCACCCGAATATGTGTACGTCTTTCGTCCGGGAGGATTTCTACCGGATGATAAACATTACGGGATCCTATGGATGAAAAAGGAAAGTGTTGAAGAGATCTTCGACATGAACGGAGCGATAAACGATATAATATTTGATTTTGCTCCCGATGCCGAAAAAAACTCAGCACTAAAAGAAGTGGATCTGAAGCTGACTACATTCGGAGGATTAGGCTCTTACGATAGGGACAAACTTCCGTCTCATTCCTTTTTGAGGGACGAATTCAAACAATTAAGAACAACAGCGTATTCTATTCCAATGGTATTTTTAGGAGTAGCAGCCTTCCTTCTTCATATAGTCTCTTCCAGAATGATCTCGAAACAAAGGGAACAGATCGCCACTTTAAAAGCGCTTGGATATGGAGACAGAAGTATCGCATTCCATTATTTAAAGATAATATTATTCATCTGTATCATAGGCTCCTTTTTAGGAATAATATTCGGATATTATTTAGGAACGCAGATGGTGGATCTATATGGAGATTATTATAGATTCCCGAACCTCAAATTCCTATTCGACCCTAGGTTGGCGATCCAAGGAGTATTGATCGGTATAATTTCAGGCATGGCCGGCTCCTTATTATCGATCAGAAAGGCGACTTCCCTTCAACCTGCCCAAGCGATGAGACCTCCTTCTCCGGAAAATTTCTCAAAAAGTTTCTTGGAAGAATATTGGAAAGATCTACCGGTAGTGTATAGGATCGCTATACGAAACCTGATCAGAAGGCCCGGGCGGACTTTATTATTCGTATTGGGAGTTTCTTCTTCCGTAATGATCATGATCCTTGGTTTGTTCTCCAGAGATACGATGAATTCCATTCTAAAAATACAATTCGAAGATCTGCAAAGAGATACGGTAACATTAAATTTTCAGAATGCGATCTCGTCCGATTCCCTTTTGGAATTAGCGAAGAAGGAGGGAGTCTTATTGGCGGAAGGATACAGAGCCGTGCCGATCCGCATCCGTTACGGAAATTCCAGCAAAGAAACCGTCCTAACAGGGATGCCTGAAAAATCCCATCTCCGAAGATTGATCAATGAACAAGGACAAAACGTTCCGGTTCCGGAAGATGGGATCCTCTTGAATTCCGGTTTAGCGAAAAAATTCGGGATACATAAAGGAGATAAAATACAACTGGAAGTATTGGAAGGACAAAGGATCAAAACGGAAGTAGAAGTAACCGGTATCATCAACGAAATACTAGGACAAGGAGCCTATAAGGAGATCCAATCCTTAAACAGATTGTTAAGGGAAGGAGATCAGGTAAATATTGCCGCTCTTTGGACAGACTCCTCTAAAGAAGAATCTTTATTAAACGAATTAAAATCCTATCCCAAGATCTCCGGAGTGTCCACACGCAAAAGGACCTTGAAGGTATTTTATGAATTGATGTCCAAAAGTATATTGGCGACTTCCTTGATCATAATGATCTTTGCATGTATTATTTCCGTGGGAGTGGTCTATAATACCGCCTTGATCTCACTTTCCGAAAGGGCTTTTGAGTTGGGTAGTCTTAGGATCTTAGGTTTTACTAAAACAGAAGTTTTCACGATATTATCCGGAGAATTGACCATTGTAATTCTAGCATCCCTTCCTCTTGGATGTTTGCTCGGTTATTTTTCAGGATATGCAATTTTGAACACTGTGGAAACGGAAGGATTTAAGATCCCATTATTCGTTTCTCCAAAAACGTACGTAATTTCTATCATTACTGTACTGATGACTTCTTTATTTAGTTTCTGGATACTTTACGTAAAAATAAAATCAATGGATCTGATCTCCGTATTAAAGGTAAGAGAATAATAATGCAACTTAAGGAAATTCTATTAAACTTGTATTCCAACAGGATCGCCCGATTTTCCGCCGCGGGCCTCTTGCTAATTCTTCTAGGCTGGTGGATCTTCCGGCCCAAACCGTTGCAAGTGGATACAGGAACGGTAGAAAAAGGAACTTACCGACAAATCGTGGAAGAAGAAGGTATCACAAGAGTAAAAGAAAAATTCACACTCTTCTCCCCTGTAAACGGAGTACTACAAAGATTAGAAAAACACGTGGGAGAAAAAGTCAAGAAAGGAGAGATCTTAGCAGTCGTACGTTGGGATTATGATAGAACGATAAAGTCCCCGATATCGGGAAGTATTCTATCGATCCAAAGAGAAAGCGAAGGTCCTATCTCCATAGGAGCGCCTATCCTGGAAGTTGGAAATACTTCTTCTCTTGAGATAGTGTGTGACGTGCTTACCCAAGACAGTACTCATATTCACCCTGGAGATCCTGTTTTGATAGAAGGATGGGGAGGAGAACCTTTCCAAGGAAAAGTCAGACTAATAGAACCTGCTGCCTTCACTAAAATTTCCTCCTTGGGTGTGGAAGAGCAAAGAGTAAGGACCGTAATAGATATAACTCCCCCTCCTGAGATGGGGGATTCCTTCCGAGTCCAAGCAAAAATAGTATCCTTTAGCAAAGATAATGTATTGATCCTGCCAACCGCCGCTCTGTTCAGAGAAGGAGAAAACTGGACCGTATTTAAAGTGGTAAAGGGTAAGGCACAGAAAACTAACGTTAAGATAGAAGCAAGAAGCGGAAAGTCTTCCCTTTTGACAGAAGGTTTGTCAGAAGGAGACGAGGTAGTTTTGTATCCTACGGAAGAGATACAGAACGGAAAAAGGGTGAAATAACCCAATATAACCTATTCGGATTTTTTTCTGAAAAAACTGAACTTTTTGAAAAAAAATTCATTGGTTCTCTAAAGTTTGTCCGATACTTAGTACAGATATGCCTAGGGAGTAACCGCTTAGATGCGACATAAACTCTTTGGAACATGAAGAATCGGGTTTATCTACCGATTTTCCAAAGAGTCGCCGGATACACCGAAAGGAGGGTAAAGAACATGGACGTTCAACTTACGAATCTAGTCTCATCAGCAGAGAAACTTCTCCGCGACAAGAGATCTTCCGTTCCAGGAAGAACGGGAGTGCCCTCGGAAGCCCAGAACGCAGCCGACAAAACCGAGTTTTCTAGTAGCTTGACCTCTAGATACTTGAAAGTTCAAGAAACCTTGGGAAATCTCCAAGAAGAACTTTCTAAGGAACAAATGAAGCTCGGAGTATTGAGCGAAGCTAAGAGCACACCTAAAGAGGATCTTATTAATATCCTTTTCGGAGAAACTCCTTTGTTCAGAGAATTGGTAGAAAATCCGAACCAGGATCTAAACCAATTGAGAGAACAGGTCCAAGTAAAAAAGGACCAACTGATGGATTCTATCCGCAAATACGAAGTAGAATCCGAGAACGTGCTCTCCGTCGGAATGCTTAAGAACCCTGAAAATTTCCGGAAATCGATCGAAAACCTTTCCGGTAAAGACATTCAGATGAAGCAGCTGTCCGAGAAAACTATAGAAAGGTTGATCCAAGATTAAAAAGCTTGCGGACACGGATCGTAAAACGATGCTGTGGCTGCAATGGCGTTTAAATTTCGGATCTTATTACTTTTACTTCTGCCACCATTGTATCTTTCTTTGGTCGCGCAAACCTCAGATACATACTACTATGTATTGATCACCTCAGGAGTGTTAAACGTCAGAGAAGCTCCTGAAAACGGAAAGATCATCTTTACATTGAATCGGGGAAATAAGGTTAAAATCCTTCCCGATGAAACAAAAGGCCCAATCGATTGGACAAAGATCAAAGCGGAAGATGGTAGAACAGGTTTTGTTTCCAGAAAATTCTTAGGACTCACACCGCCAGACACTTTGGACGAGTACAAATTAATTGGATTCGTTTGGTCCGGATACGATCCAAAGGATCTTCCTATCTTTGTTCCACTAGCATTCTTCGGCCAAAAAGGTTGGCAAGAAGCAAAAGACGAATACGAATTCGATTATAAATTCAGAAGTGGTGTGAATACTTCTCTTCCTTCCTTTTCATTATTAGAAGGAAATAAAGGTCCCTCTTTTGCCGCAGCCTCGCCTACTACATATGGATGCCAGGAATTCCCCGCATTAAAAGTAAAACCAACTGGAGATGTTAAAGCCAAAAAAGATTGGTTGGTATACTCTCCGGATCTTGGACTCCAATCAATTCCTCTCCAAGAATTATCCAAAACGGACACAGATTATACTCTTTTCAAAAACTTAGCAGAAACCACTTGGAAGGCAAGAGGATATCCCGAAACAGAATGGCTTCATTCCACAATGGAAGAAGTATATTCTTTCAAGAATAACAAAAAGGAAACGTTTCTTTCGGGTAGGATCGCTTATCATAAAAAAGGCGCAGAAAGAAGATACCTCTATCTACTCGGTCGCAAATTCGGAACGGACAGAGTTCTGATCTCCTTCGAAAAATCCGAAAAACTTACGGAAGATTTAGGATTTTACGGCGGCTCTTTCCATTTGATCGGAGTGATCTATAGGGAAGAAGATCCGGTCCCTATATTATTATTTACTGATATAGGATACGACTCTTCTATTAAATCTTTATACGAATTAAAGAACGGGACTTTGCAGTTATTATTGAGAGGCGCAGGCGACGCCTGCTGACATTTTTCAGTTCTCGCCGCTCGGAAAAACCAAGCAGCGAGAATCGTTAGATCAAACCTTAGAAAGCGCGGCTACAGGATAATCGGTGTACCCCTTTTCTCCTGGAGTATAGAATAGAGAAGCATCAGGCTCGGCAAGAGGGATCCCCTTCTCCAATCTTTCCACTAAGTCCGGATTCGAAATAAAGTTACGACCGAATGCGATTAAATCGGCATTTTTATCTTTCAGATCCGAACCTGCACGCTCCGGATCATATCCGCCTGAAAGAATATAGGTCCCATTTGGATTTTGGGATTTATAAGATTCTCTGATCGCAGCAACTGTGGAATCCTTAGGAGCAGGAGCTCCCATGGAAGAATGGTTCACGATATGAATATAAACCAATCCCAGTTTACCTAAAGCAACAGCAAGATCCTTGTATTGTTCATCTATTTCATTATGAATTTCTAAATCGTTGAATACACCATAGGGAGAAAGTCTGATCCCTACTTTATCCGCACCTATCGCTTCTACGACAGCGGTAGCAACTTCTATAGCGAATCTATTTCTTTTTTTCAAATCTCCGCCGTATTCATCGTTTCGATGATTTGAACTCGGATGTAAAAATTGTTCTATTAAATATCCGTTTGCACCGTGAAGTTCCACTCCATCGAATCCTGCTTTGATCGCGTTCTCCGCAGCATTTACATACTCTCGGATCGCTACTTGTATATCTTTTGAATTCATTTCTCTAGGGGAGGAATGAGGTTGGTTTCCTTCAGCGTCCGTCCAAATAGTTCCTTTCAGTCCAATCGCAGAAGGCCCTACTAATTCCGCACCCTCAGGAAGATTCAGATTATTCCCCACTCTTCCTGAATGCATGAGCTGCACAAATATTCTACCGTGATTTGTATGCACCGCATCCGTTACCTTCTTCCATCCTTGAACTTGCTCTTCGGAAAAAATTCCAGGGATCCTTGCATATCCTAAACCATTGGGAGAAGGAGAAACGCCTTCTGTAATAAGTAGCCCCGCCCCCGCTCTTTGGGAATAATACTCAGCCATCAAATCGTTCGGAATATTTCCGATTGCTCTGGATCGAGTCATAGGAGCCATAACGGCTCTGTTTTTTAGCTTATTTTTTCCTAATGTATATTCGGTAAATAATAGATTCATTTCTTTCCTCGGATCTTAGACGGGGAAATACTTTATGAGTGAACCTTTTTTGTATGAAGCGTTGGAGAAAAAATAAGAAGAATAAGCCGGATTCCCCGCCGACCTAAGTTCAGGCGGCAGGTTACAGATACCAATTAAGGGCCGAGTAGATCTACTGTGTCTTTATAGAATTGTTTCATTCTTTGGTAAGCGGTATCGGTGAGTTTTTTTTCCTGGTCGTTGTTCAGATATTTTTTTACAGGCAATAATCTGAACTGGACCTTTGGTCCCGTTCTATCTATATAAACCCAAACAGGTTCATAAGATATATCAAAAATATTTAATTTATCGTTTTCTTTAGATAAAGAGAATTTAAGAATAATTCCTCCATCCACATAACGCCTATCCTGTCCGGAAATAAAGTTGCCCAAAGAATAAATATAAAATCTTTCTTTTGATACCCCGAATTTATCCTTTATCGTCTTTTTACCGAACTTTTGGAGAGTATGAGGATGTCCTCCCAAGACAATGTCCGCACCAGAAGAAAAAGCATGGTCCACCATTTCCACTTGGGAAGGATCCGGTTGGTGCAAATATTCGGTTCCATAATGGTACATTACGATAATTGCATCCGGTTTGGATTTTTTCGCCAAAGCAATATCGGAAGCGATTTGTTCCTTATCTATCAGATTGACTACCGTCCCGGCAGGGACTTCCAGGCCGTTGGTTCCGTATGTATAATCTAAAAACGCAAGATTCAGATTTCCTACAGGGACGAATAATATTCTATTTTTTTCATATTCTTCTTTGTCCTTGTAAGTTCCCAAATGTTTCAGACCCAATTGATCCAGTACGGAAAGAGTTCTTACGACTCCTAACTTTCCCTTATCGCAGGAATGATTGTTTGCAGTGGAAAGTACATCAAAGCCGATGTCTTTGATCGCTTTTGCGAGAGAGTCCGGCGCGCCGAACTGAGGATAACCTGTATATTGTTTTGGATCTCCCGGAAGAGTGGTTTCCAAATTCCCAACTGCAAGATCCGCTTCCGAGATCATCGAAGAAACTTCTTGGAATACCTCGTCGAATTTCCAGCAATCGCATTCTTTATCGTAAGCTGTATCGATCTGAGTTTGATGAGACATGATATCCCCTACAGCTACAATTCGAATTGTATCAGCGGGAGAACCAGTCTTAACGTTCTGAGAAGAACAAGGGACTGCAAAAAATGCAATCCCCAAACAGAAGATACAACTTCGGATCATTGTTTAGGTTCCGGAGGTAATGCTTCGATCAAGGAAAATCCTTTTTCGATCGGTTTACGATTACGAAGAAGTATCGTTGTATATAGAACGTTTTCTTTGTTCAGCCAAACTTTCAAATTATCCAACGATTGGATATTGTAATGAAAAGGAAACTCTCTCGGAAACATTTCTCCATCCGGAAATCCGTACACTTTAGCGCCTTTTGTGACGGTGCGGATCACGATACTTTTGGAATCTCCATACAAATTCAGGAAGTTCTTTCTCATTCCTTCCGGATATCTGAAATATTCTTCCGCATTAGAAGTATATAAAATACGGATCGGGATCTCCAATTCTTTTGCCTTTTCGGAGATAGAATTTATGGTCTTATCGCCCAACAGGTTTCCGTCGATCGCGATTATTTTTCCATCTAAGACCATATTTCTCAAGAACTCATAGTCTTTTGTATCATTATGAAAAGAAGTAAACGCAGGATATACTTTTGAGATCTTATGCAAATCCCCTAAACGTTGAGGAACTGCTCCTTTTCTAAGGGCAATCTGATAAGACTTTAGAATTACTTGATATTCTGGATCATTAGAAAATCTTTTTTCAATGATAAGAAGAACATCGCTCTTATTCTTAGGATCCCAAAGTTTTTCGTATTCTGGATAAGTAGGAGAAATTTCTATAAAATGGAGATGAAGTCGATTGATGGAAACTGTTACTGGATCAAAATCGAAAAGATAAGCAAATTCACTTCTTGCCCAAGCGATCAAAGTTAAATTCTGATCTGTCCCGACTCCCATATAACCGCCGCCTAAACCCACTACTCTGGATTTAAACAAGTCCAATCTTCTTTCATTGGAAGAAGGGTAATGTTCCGCATGAAGATGACGATCTGACGGAGGAGCATCAATTGCTGAAAGTTGTAAGCCTTCTCTAGTTAAAGAAGCTTTTCTTCCGAATACCGAATGATCTCCCTGGCCTTGGCCGGCAGAACAATCTAGAAGATAGAAGACTGAACATATAAATAAAACCGTTAAGAATAGATTCCTTTTATTTTTGTGTAAAACGACCATATTAGGCCCTTTTTTTCTCATGAAATTCCTGCATCCCCGGGCTTCCTAGCCCCTTGCAAACAGAACTTATTAAAGGGCTCTTATACGGGAAGAACTTTACGGAAACGGTCTCTCAAAGAACTCGGCGAGAAACACCTCGCCGAAAAAAGATATAGGCTATAGATACAATCCGAATCCCATGCTGGCCTTAGGACCTTGCATTTGTAACGCATCTTGGATCTCAGTATATTTGAACCAATAATTGGTATACTCCGCTTCGAAAAAAGTATAGAGAGCACCCATATTCACTTTTAGGCCCAAACGTCCGAATACTTTTCCTGCATAACAATCATGAGCGCAACCTCCGAGGCCTAGTCCTAACATAAAGTAGGGATCAACGGTTTTTCTGGGGTTCATATGGAAATTTATCCCGAAATCCAGAGTGCTTGAATTTACACTTATCTTCTGCATTGCCTGAGTGGATAAGACGGAAGATACTGTATAAGAATCGTATGGGATCGATCCATTCGAGATTCCTTGGAGCAGATATAAAGCAGCAGCATCATTTGCAGGAAAAGTTAATTGAACTATATCGGAAGACAATCCGAATACAAACCCGATTATGTTCGGAGCATATTCCGCATAAAATCTAGTGCTATATACATCTCCTTTCGGAGCAGGCGTAGGCCTGGACATTAAATATAAAAGCGCCGGATCAGCGCCTCCATTTAGCAGTAATCCGGGCAGTATATCCGCATTAGGATTTCCAAACCATCCGAGATTTTGCACATTTGCATTTCCATATCCAAATCCGTATTGGATCGACCAATTGCTATTAGTCTGATTTCCAGGCTCCCTATCGACCGCACCCAAGCCTGTCGCAGAAATCAGTATACCCAATAAGCATGACGTGCTGATTATTTTTCCGATTGTATTTTTCATTCTTTCTCCTAGAAACCCATCCAGATAGCATCCGCAGTATATTATCACACTACGGATATAAAGCTTATCCGAAATTGGAGAAAAAAGGACAACGTTAGGAGCTTGTGTATAACTTTTTTAAATCAGCAGCTATATTCTTTTGCATTGCTTCGTTTGTTCCGCCACCGATAGAAAGCAAGATTGCATCTCTATGTAATCTTTCCACCGGGTATTCTCGACAATAACCATAACCGCCTAATACCTGGATCGCATTTCTAGAAACTCTTTCAGCCATTTGGGTAGAGACCAATTTTGCAGAAGCAGCTCCGAGAGAGTTACGATTTTCAGGATGGATCTTAGAAGCTACATCATATACCAATGCTCTTGCTGCTTGGTAATCTGCATAAGATTCGGCGATCAATCTCTGGATCTGTCCGAACTCTATGAGTTTTTTATCAAAGGCTTCTCTATGCAGAATGGAATATTCGCACATCACATCTACGCAACGTTTTGCGATCCCCAAAGATTGAGCCGCAAGAGTTACTCTTTCAATCTCCAGGTTCCTCATCATATGAGTCAAGGCACCGTCTTCTGAGCCGATCAAATTTTCCGCAGGAACTTCTAAGTTCTCAAAGATCAGCTGTGTAGTAGGAGAGGATCTCATTCCCATCTTCTCTTCCTTTTTGCCAAAACTAAATCCAGGATAAGAGCTCTCTACGATAAACGAAGTCGTTCTGCGAGAGTCCTTGCTGGTTTTTGCATATACTAAGAAAACCTGACCTACGATCCCGTTCGTGATAAATTGCTTTCGGCCGTTTAACACAAATTTGTCGCCTCTGCGTGTAGCGACCGTTTCCATTCCAAGAACGTCCGTCCCTGCTCCGGGTTCGGTCATTCCCATTCCACCGATCCATTCCCCAGAGAGAACCTTTGGCATGTATTTTGCTCTTTGAGAAGGATTGCCGCTATGATAGAAATTGTTTACGAAAAGTACTTCATGAGCTAAATATGATAGAGTAAATCCGGGATCATAAGCGGAGAATTCCTCATGTATGATCACACTTGCCACAGGATCAAGTCCCATCCCTCCGTCTTCTTGCGGAACAGTGACCCCGAATATTCCTAATTCGGCTCCTAATCGACGAAATAGATCCTTATTAAAGGATTCTTCGTCATCATGATCCTTTGCCTGAAGATCCAGATTTTCTTTGGCAAAGGCCCTTACATTCTCCCTCAAGGAAAGATGATCATCGGTTGGATTATATAGATCTATTTTTTTTTCTTGGATTCCCTTCATTCTAATGCCCTATTCAGTTTCAACTTAAGTATTTTGGACCCACTGTAAATTGCAACCGAGTTACGGAACTTATTCTAACTGGTTCCGAGTATATTCCCTTACTTTTTTAGATTTTTTTTGAGAATAAACCTATCATTTTCTCTCTGTCACTTCGAGACAAGATTTAAGAAGTCTTAAATCTTGATCTGTAAATACAAGCTTTACAAATCGAGGATATGATATTATTTCGTATTAGGCAGTGGTTTCCTTGGTAAATTTCTTATTTTTTTTAGGCATCATCCTAAACACTTATTTTATATCGGTCATTCTTCATAAAAAAGGACTCCCACAACCCTTATCCAGAAACTTAGTCTCCTTCACTCTCTCCATATTAATAATCGGGTCCATTGCACTTCTTTTAGTTTCTTTCGAGTCTTACAAAATTCTCTCCGTTGTATTGATCCAACTTTTAGTTTCCGGGTCTTTCATCGGTTATATATTCTTTCGCAAGATTGATCTTAGATTGAGCCCGATCTCCGGCTGGAACGGCTCCGGAAATTTATTTACTAATGCCATTCTATCTTTATTGCTCTTAAGCGCAGGGGCAATGTATTCTCTTTTTCCGATCGAGTATATTAAAGGCGATAGAGACCACGGAGTGTATGTGGTTTTTGGAAGTAAGATCCAAAAAACAGGCGGTCTGAACTTTGATGACTTCCGTTACCAGGAGCTTACCCAAGTTTTGGGGAACAATATCATCTACGGTTATCCAGCAATCCATTCGGATCATTCTCCTCAAGATCCATCCGTTCCGATTGGCTCTCTCTCCCCACGCTTCTATCCGCTTTTTCCCACTTTCCTCGCCTTATCTGCCGATCTGTTCGGATTAGATGCAATGTTCAGAGTGAATTCAATATTCGGAGTATTGTCCTTAGTATTTATATTTTTGATCGTAAAGAAATGGATAGGTCCTTGGGGGGCATTGATCGCAGTTTTTTTCTGCGCTTTCAATCCGGCTCAGCTATGGAATGTTAGAACTACCCTCTCGGAACCTCTGGGCCAATTACTGATCTTATTCTCTTCTTACCTGGCTCTTTATTTTTTCAGAAAGAACAAAGGATGGATGTTCTTTGCAGGCGGGATCCTAGGGCTAAGCAGTTTTAACAGGATCGATAGTTTAATCTATTTCCCTGCAATTGTGATCTTCGTGGGTTATTTATTGTTCTTAAGAAAGAAATCACTCTGGAGAGGGTTTAATTTTCTATTTGGATACTCTGCGATTTCGATTTTAGGCGTTTTATATGGCTACATCAATTCCAAACCGTACATGGTTGATCTATGGAAAAGCAAACAGCTACTGAAGTTAACCTTCTTCTGTGTTTCTTCTTCTATCTTATTATCCGGCCTCTTATTTTTCTCCAATTTAAAGATCGGAAAAAAATCGATCGAATTACTTAAAAACACAATCCTTAAGAATAAAAAGATCTTAAGGGTCGCCATTCTTTCTTTCTTATTTCTGCTAATTACATTCGCTTATGCCATTCAACCTGTAATTAGCAATTCGGAGAATCTAACCGATTTCTTTTATTTCAAAAAGAACAGTTTTATATTCTTTGTATTATATGTTCCTCTTCTCTTAGTATTGTTCGGAATCGGAGGATACGATCTATTAGTCTTCCGAAAACAATCTTCCGGCTCATTGGTGTTCTTACTATTAGGATCCCTTCTCTCTTTTGTTTACTTCTACGATCCTAGCATTTATCCGGATCATTACTGGGCTTCTAGACGCTGGGTCTTATTTCCAATTCCTTTTGCCTGCATAATGGGGGTTTTAGGATTATACTCTCTGCCTATCAAAAGACAAGCGATCAAGTCTGCTCTGATCGCCTTAATCTTTGCGGGTTATATATATCATCTTTATAATAGAAACAGATTGATCTTCTTCGAAAGAATGTTGTCCGGTTATTCGGAAGAATTTGAAAGATTGTCTGTATCTCTTCCAAGTGAGAAGGCGATATATTTTACTAAGAAACAAGATCTCGCAAGTCCTCTTCGTTATCTAAGCGGAAGAGATACTTATCTCATACACAAGACGCGTCCGTTTTTAGAAAACGCAAGCAGACTCATTGAATCTGGCTGGAATGTGTATCTAATCGATGAGGACTTTAATCTAGAAGACGGACCTATTACTTTAGAAAAAGTAGATAAGATCCATCTAGAAGGAAATTATCCTTTGGATACGGTAAATCGTTATCCGGATATGCTCCTTTACAGAGGAACGTTCTTGCAGGTTTATAAATTAGGATTAGATCCTAAAGCTTCCGCCCAGGTCAAAAAATCCGTATCCCTAAATCCTTCCCAATTTGCTTACATGCTAAAGACAGTAAGGTCGGAACGTAAAAGCCAACCAAACGTCTATGAAGAAGTAAAAGCTTACGATTATTATATTCCAAAAGATCCCAAAGGAAAGTTTAGAGCTGAATTCGAAGGAGAAGTATTGAGCCAGGCGACTTTCAGTGTGACCGCTAACCAATCTTCTTCCGTAATCTTTCCTGAATCCCCTGGAGTTGGGGACGATAAGAAGATGAGTATAGAATTCTCTGTGGAAAATCCGGAAACAGATGATGTACAGATCAGGTTCCATACTAAAAAGGACAGGCAAGCGGTTTTAAAATCCCTGCAATTATCCAGAATCCCGTGAACGGAGAATAATAATGCTGTATTCTGTCGTATTAACTTTGATTTGCCTTCTCGCTTTGGTTCTCGCGATCCGCAATCTAGGAAAATTTCCCAAAAGTTTAGAAGAAATCCGTCTAGAGATCGAGACCTCATTCGCTACTCCCATTAGTGGAAAGTCTTGGATCTGGTTCTTATTTCTGATTAGCTTTTTCCTTTTACCGTTTTTCTGGGGATTAACCTTCTTCCTTCAATCTGATGCAAATGTGTTGGTTATCATTTTAGGATTATTTTGGATCTATTTTTGGAGCAGAACACTCATTCTGTTCCGATAGGCGAGATTTCCCGAAATACCCGCAAAAAAGTAGTTTGCATTCAAGCTTTTCAGAAATTTCGTGTTTTATAGCCCTATTTATTTGGAGAACGAAAGTTCATGAAGATCATCGTTTTAGTGAAACAGGTGCCTGACACCGAAACGAATATCAAAGTCGGGGACAAGTCCATCAATGAAGCCGGAATTAAATGGATTATCTCTCCGTACGACGAATTCGCAATCGAAGAGGGACTCAGATTACGTGAGAAAAACGGTGGAGAGGTTATTGCAGTCTCTCTAGGACCGGATCGCGTTCAAGAGTCTTTACGCCAAGCATACGCAATGGGAGCGGATCGTGCCGTTCAGATCAAAGTGGACAATTACGTTCCATTCGATACCGTTCTAACCGCAGAACTGATCGCAAATTTCGCGAAAGCTGAAAATGCAGATATCATCATCGGCGGACGCCAATCTATCGATAGCGATAGTTCCCAAGTAGTGATCCAAGTTGCAGAAGGACTCGGAATCGCTCATATTTCTTTCGCAGTTAGTTTAGAGATCAGCGGAACTTCCGTAAAAGCTACTAAAGAGGTAGAAGGTGGAACCCAAGTTGTGGAAACCAGCCTACCGGTAGCAATCACTGCTCAAAAAGGATTAAACGAACCTCGTTATCCTAACCTGAAAGGTTTGATGGCTGCTAAGAAGAAGCCTATCGAAACTAAAACTCCTGCAGATTTAGGAAATCCTACAAGCAAGATTGAAGTAGTTAGCCTGGAGCCCCCTCCACCTCGTATTCCTGGTCGCAAGTTAGAAGCGGCGGATGCGAAAGGTTACGCTGAACAATTAGTAAAAGCTCTTCGCGAAGAAGCTAAGGTTATCTAAGGAGAACACCCGTGAGCAACGTTTTAATCGTAGGCGAACTCAAAAACGGAGAACTCAAAAAGATCTCCAAAGAAATCACTTCCGCTGGCCGCAAAATTGCGGACGCACTCGGAGGAAAAGTAACCGCTCTTCTCATCGGATCCGGAGTTGAAAAATTCGCAGGAGATCTGGGAGCAGTCGGCGCGGACAGCATAGTTACTGTAAATGCAGGAGACTTCAATGCGGAAACTTGGGCGAATTTAGTAGCCGGAGTTATTCAGGACAAAAAACCTTCCGTAGTTTTAGTTCCTCACACTTCTCAAGGAAAAGATTATTCTCCAAGAGTGGCTGTAAAAGTTGGAGCAGGAATCGTAGCAGATGCAGTAGGTCTTTCTGTAGACGGCGGAAAAGTAGTAGCTAAGAAGCCAATCTACTCCGGAAAAGCATACGGTAATTTCAAAATTACCAGCGATATCGCTATCTTCACTGTTCGTCCAAACTCTCAAGAAGTAGTACAAAAAGCTGGAGCAGGAGCTGCTGAAGCTGCAAGTCCATCCGCAGGAGACGCGAAAGTTAAAATCGTTTCTTCCGATCTAAGCGGCGGGAACAAAGTTCAATTGGCAGAAGCTTCTATCATCGTATCCGGCGGACGTGGAATTAAAGGACCTGAAAACTGGCCTATTCTCCAAGGTTTAGCGGACGTTTTAGGCGCAGCTTTGGGAGCTTCCCGTGCAGCGGTCGACGCTGGCTGGATTGCACATAGCCATCAAGTGGGTCAAACCGGTAAAACCGTTTCCCCGAACTGCTATATCGCATGCGGAATTTCCGGTGCGATCCAGCACTTAGCTGGAATGGGCTCTTCCAAGTATATCGTGGCTATCAATAAGGACGGAGACGCTCCTATCTTTAAAGTGGCTACCTACGGGGTCGTAGGAGATCTTTTCGAAGTCGTGCCGGCTCTGACCGACGAGTTTAAAAAAGTACTTGGATAATTTCGTCTAATGAAGCCATAGTAGGAACGATTATGGCTTCATCCAAGGGTATCTTATCCTTTTTGGGTGCCGCAGCTCTACTGGTCTGCGGCACTTCTATTTTATCCGATCCTGGCAAGGAAAGGTTAAGCGGCGTCATCGGAAAGATGGCCGAGATTTCTAGTTTTCGGGCGAGTATTACGATCAATAACGAACTCACCGGAACTCTCTCTTATCAAAAACCAAATCATATCCATGTAAAATTTTCCGACGGAAGGGTTATCGCCTCCAACGGACGTTATCTTTGGTTTTATTCCCCTTCCAGAGGAATTGTAGGAAAACAAGACGTGAAAGGTATGACCGGGGGAATGGCCGGCCTACTCTCCGGATATGAAGAAGTAACTCCAGTGGGAGGTTCACTTCGACTAAAATCCGCGACCAGGACTTACGAAGAGATCGTAGTCACCTTGGGTCCGGATAATACTCCTCGTTCCCTCAGAATGAAGAGCAGATCCACCGGAGAATATACCTCCGTAAGTTTTTCCGGAGTCCAAACCGGTATAGGTTTACCTGCGTCTCTCTTCAATTTCGGAGCACCTGCAAACGCGCAAATTGTGGAGAACCCGCTTAACGAGAGGGAATAAGTTTGTCTACTTCTCGCACAGACGCCCATAAGGTCTTCGCTGACCTCTATCGAAAGACACGTTCTCCGGAACATCAACAAAAGATAGACGACGTAATTCAAAAATCGAACGACATATTCATTCGTATCGACTTGATGAAAAAAGTCGACGAAGAGTTCGAACAAAAGAAAAAAGAAGAATCAGGTAAAAGACCTGAAGAAGAAGACAAATCTTCCAAATCAAGTCAGTCTTCTTCTGCTTCTTCCAAAACTACACCTAAGCTAGTAAAAAAACAACCCGATGCCGGGCCTGGTTTAGGATTCCTCGCAAATCTTTTCGGCGGAAATGCGAATATTACGAAATTTGCAAAAGATACCGGAACAGTAGAGGTCGGTTTCTTAGGAAGAAATTCCAAGATCGCTCCTTCTGTCGAAAGGTTATTCAAAGCATTAAAAGAAGACCAGATCATTTCTACTTTGCAGGCTCTCCGACTCGCAGAAAGCCAAGGTTGGAGACATTGGAGACCTTTGGTTTATAATGTGGTATTGAATTTTAATAAATTCTTCAATAACTTCATCTCCTTAGATTCACTCTTCATAGACGAAATTTCTCCGGAGATCTTTTTGAACAGATCTTTGAAGATGCAGATGTATTATGCTCGTCATCTTTCCAGAAACGATGCAAGAGATATTATTCTTGGTCACGTTCCCGACCTCGTGAAGAAGGACGAAAAATTATCTGTAAAACTTCCTTCCATCATCTCCGGATTGAATTACGGTTTAAATCTGGAAAACGGAAGACCTAAACTTACCGATGCGATCCGCGCATTCTATGTGGTTTCCAATAAAAAGGTGATCACTTGGGAAGAAATATTAGATTCTTTGAATGTTCCTCCGATTAATGAGACCAAATTCCAAGGATCTCCGGACATCACCAAAGAAGTCGAAACAACATTGATCAAATTGTCAGATGATATTCTGACCAGGATGAACAAGAAAGAGGAACTTCACGGTCTAAGACAACGTTATTTCAAAATAGACGATAATGGAAAGATCTCATTCGATTTTTTGAACGGGGTTGTGGACGATTATTTCGCTCATCATATGCCGGAGAATATGAACTCTGCGGCGTTCAAATCCTCTTATAAGGGAATGCCTCATAAGCTAATCCATATACTTCTCCGCGACTTTCAGTCTTGCTATACCCCGCTTCTGGAGGGAACTGTCAAGATCGGGACTAAAAACCATAATAGGGACGTGTTGGTAACCCAACCAGGGCTATTTAAAGCGGAGATAGAAGAGATCAATAATCTTCTGAGACAATTGGATGCATTTAATAAGAAGTATCCAAGCTTCCAGTATACCTTCTCCAATTTTAACCAAAACACTTCCGGCGGATCTGTAGAAGATCAGATCACAGTAAACTTATTAAGATTACTTGCAGAGGCTTCGGCCTTCATGGGAAAATTTGCAGAGAAGATCAACGTATTGGTAGAAAACCATCTATTGGCAAAAGACTACGAAGCCAAGGGACAGTTGAACGAAAGAGTACTTGCTTCTAAAGAAAAAGTACTCGAAGAAGTGAAAGTTCTTCACAGATTCATACCATATTACGATTCTACGATGGTTTCCGGGAACCGTTTGAACGGCAAAACCTTGGAATATGTTTTTGTGGATATGGCCCAGCTATTATTTAACTACGCGGTCATTTATAAAGACAAGTTTACCGTAAACAAACTGACCGCTCATAGAAAGATAGATTCAGAACTCAGTGCATTAAAAGCAGAGTATGAACGTCTTTCCGGAAAAACTTTCGACGATCCACAAAACCGATTCGCTTCCTCGGAGGAACAATGAGGATACTGACCGGAGTACAACCTTCTGGTAAATTACATTTAGGAAATTACTTCTCCGTTATACGCAAGTTAGTCGATTATCAAAACAAGTCAGATCTATTCTGTTTTGTGGCCGATCTACATGCTTTGACTACTTTTAGCTCCGCAAAGAGCCAAACAGAAAATACTTATGATGCTGTTTGTGATTTTTTAGCCTTAGGAATTGATCCGAACAAATGTGCTTTCTGGATCCAATCAGAAGTTCCAGAGGTTACAGAACTCACCTGGTATCTGAGCATGTCCATTACAGTTCCTAAATTGGAATTAGCACATTCTTATAAGGACAAGGTCGCAAAGGGAATCGTTCCAAGCGGAGGTCTTTTCTTTTATCCCGTGTTAATGGCTGCGGACATTCTCGCCTTTAATAGCGATAAGGTGCCGGTAGGAAAAGACCAAAAACAACATTTGGAATATGCACGAGATATTGCTGAGAAGTTCAACTCACAATACGGAGAAACTTTCAAACTTCCCGAACCTGAAATCGACGAAGAGACTGCGATCGTTCCAGGGGTAGACGGTGCAAAAATGTCCAAGTCTTACGGAAATACGATCAACTTTTTCGATGATGAGAAGAAGTTGAAAAAATCCGTAATGGGAATTCTCACAGATTCTGCCGGAGTAGACGAATCTAAGGATTATGAGAAAAGTATAATATACTCGATCCATTCTCTTTTCTTAGATGAATCCGGTAAAAAAGATCTACAATCCAGATTTACGAATCCAGGAACTGGTTATGGAGATCTCAAAAAAGCATTATTAGAAACGATCTTAGATTATTTCGGACCTTACCGAAAAGAAAGAGAGAAGATCGCGGCGGACCCTACCTATGTAAGATCCGTCATGAAAAAAGGATCCGATAAAGCAAGAGCGGCTTCTTCTCAGATCTTGGATAAAGTAAGGGAAAAACTCGGGATCGGAATTTCTAAAGTTTCGGCTTAATATTAAAATTTGCCGCGGAATACGAATTCCGCGCACAATCCTAATTTTCCAAAACAGGTATTCGTATGGGCGAATACTTGGAACAAAACTACCAGGACTGGATCCCTTCCTCCTTATTTTCCTATCTAGTTCTTGGACTTCTATCCACTTTATTCTTAGATGTTTTCTTTCCCAATATTGTCCTGGTCTGGACAGCAGTACATTCAATTAGTATAATATTCTATTCTCTTTTATTCTTCTCTAATAAAAAGATCACCTGCTTTTCCTGGGGGGTAATTCTATTCTTTGTTTTGGCTATCTCTGACTATACAAAAAGATCCGCTCCTTTTTTAGAAGAATCCAGCTCTTGGAAAAAAGAATTCTCCCAAAAGATCAACCAAACTTTGGATAGGGCAAAGATAGAAGATAGAGCCAGGGAAATTTCCATAGGTCTGGTTTTAGGAGATGCAAAAGGTCTAGACAAAGAATTTAAGAAAAATGCTAAAGAAGGAGGAATTTTACATTTATTCGCGGCCTCAGGCCTGCACCTGGGAATTTTGATCGGATGTATGTTCGCAATCTTAAAACGAATTCCTTTTTTAGGATATTATATTCCTAGAATACTCCCAGTTCTGTTCGGATTATTGTATTTAGTCTGTCTAGCTTTTCCTATCTCGCTTGCAAGAGCTTGGATATTTTCCACCTGGATACTGTTACAATCTTTGTTTTTTAGAAAGTCTAAACCGGCTGATCTATTGATCTCTTCCGCGGGGTTAGTTTATCTCTGGGATCCTGTCCGCTCTTTCGGAGTTTCTTTTTTACTTTCTTTCGGCGCAGTTTCCGGGATCCTACTTTTACTTCCCTGTTTTCAAAAATGTTTACCTTCAATCTCGGAAGACAAAACGATCTTACGCCGATTTCTAGGATTTTGGAGAGAAAACCTTTTAGTTTCCTTATCCGCAGGGATAGGCACTTTACCATCATTAATTTATTATTTTGGAACCTATAGTTTCGGGTCTCTTGGCTTAAACCTGATCTTAGTTCCGGTCTGTGGGATCTTACTTCCTCTATTATTTTTTTCTTTAGTATTGGAAGCAATGTATCTATCCATAATCGCTCAACCAATCTGGCAGATCGTCTTATTCCTTTTGGAAATTTTGGAAAGAACCACTCTCTATTGGGGAGAATCGAATTGGAATTGGATACACCATTATAGAGGAAATACAAAGTTTTTCGGTTTAGGGATTTGGTTCTTATTCTTAAGCTTTTTATTTCTCTGGAAATTGATCCCTTCTAACAAAAATGAAAATTCCAAATTAGATCTCTCTAATTCTATTAAGAATAAGACCCTTAGAACCGCGCTTCTCAAAAAGATCTGGATTCTGGGATTTTGCATTTGCTGCGGATTTCAATTTCTATTGGCAACTTCTTCCACATGGATCCGACTTCCTGATGTATTTTTTGGAGATCGTTTCACCTTTTTGATCCAAGAAAAAAATAGATTAGTTCTCGCAGGAAAATGTAAGTATAGTCCCAAAATTCTGTATAAGTCTTTAGGCAAAGATCCGGAAAGATTCTGTGGAAATTCGAAATCCCTAAACGAGATCTATATAGAACATGAATCCTGCCTGGACTGGATCTCTGAATGTTTGAAAAGAAATCAAAATCTATCTCTTAAATACGGAGGAAAAGAAAAACCAAAGATTTCAGGTTTTGAAAAATGGACCTTAATTCCTAGACTCGGGGAATTCCATCTACCTGATCCTGGCCAAAAACTGATCCGATTCGAAGTAGGAAAAGATTCACTTCTTAGTTTGGCCAACCGGACAAAAAAAGGAGAAGGGATCATACTGATCCTTCCAAGATTCGGGATCAAAGAAGATCCAAGAGAATGGAATCGATTTAGAAAACAGCTTGGAATCGCTCCCGGTTGGAAGTTTATTGGAAGTGATGAACTCCCCGGAATACCCGTTTTATAAACCAAATGTAATCCGGGAATTCCTGTCCGAAAGATCTTCTGCTCCGCTCAAAAAATGGGGACAAAACTTTCTAATAGATCCAAACGCTGTGAAAACTTTATTCTCCAGCGCGGCACCCGAACTTTTAGAAAGATCGGAACTGATCTTGGAGATCGGCCCGGGCTTAGGCGCGCTTTCCCATATTCTATACGGACTCGGAAAAAAACTGAGATTATACGAGATCGATCCAGTATATTATAAATGGTTAAATGAGTTTCTTCCAGGAACGGAGATCGTTTTAGGAGACGCAAGAGATACATTATCTAACCAGGAGAATATTAGCAGTTTTTTATTCGGTAATCTACCCTATTATATCACTTCCGAACTTATCCTTCTTTCTTTGGAAAAACTTCCGAATTTATTGGGAGCAGTCTTTTTAGTCCAAAAAGAATTCGCTCAAAGGATCACTAAGGAAATCTCTTCTCTCTCTATCTACGCGGGAGCATATGGAAAATTCCAAAGTAAAAAGACCATCAAGGCGGGATGTTTTTATCCTTCTCCCAATATCGATTCAAGCGTTCTTACATTCGTTTCGAACAGAAGATTTCCCAAAAAAGAGTCTTACCAAGTTTTGGAAATTTTATGCAGAGTCTTATTTTGGGGAAAAAGAAAAAAGATAGGTTCTTCTATCAAAGAAGCTCCCTTGGATTCTTTTTATCCGAACGGTCTTCCTCTCAAGATCTCCCAAGAAGATCTAAGATCTAAATTGAAAGAATGTCTAGAGTCCGCAGGAATCTCCTTAGATAAAAGACCGGAAGAATTGAAAGCGGAAGACTTTTATAAGGTTGTGGATCTTTTTCGGATCGATTAAAAAGAGCAGAGGAAAATCTCCCCTGCTCTTTTCAAAACTAACGATACCTTTCTCGGTCCCGTTGTTGTTGCATTCTTTTTTGTTCTTTGTGGATGGATTTCCACTTCGCTTTTTGTTCCCTGAATTCAACCGAGTTAGGAGCGCTCAAATTCGCAGTCCTTTCTAATTCTCTTTTAAGTTTCAGATAACTTTTAAATCTTTCTTCCGAAATTTTACCCGACTCTATCGCGTTCTTCACTCCACAATCAGGTTCGCTTATATGCGAACAATCTTGGAATCTACAATTAGAAGCCGCTTCGAAAATTTCAGGAAAGGTTTCTTCTAATCCGGAACCGTCAGACCAAAGTTGGATCTCCCTCATACCTGGAGTATCCAATATCCAAGCGCCGGATTCCAAACGAAACATCCATCTATTCGTAGTTGTATGTCTTCCTTTGGAATCCGATTCTCTTACTTCGTTTACGGATCTGATCCTTTCTCCGATCAACAAATTGAGAAGAGAAGATTTACCGACTCCGGAAGATCCTATAAAGGCGGAAGTGGATCCGTCTTTCCAAAACATTTCCAATTCTTCCAAACCTTCTTGTTTATGATTGGAAACTGAAAATACTTCCACTCCAGGACAAGACTTTCGGACGATGTCGATCTTTTCCTTAAGTTCTTCCTCTCTGTCCGAATACAGATCCTTCTTGGTGAGTACAACTACAGGTGTCGCTTTACTTTCCCAGATCTGCACCAGAGTCCTTTCCAATCTTCTTGGTTGGAAGTCCCCGTCCAAACCTTGTAAAAGAAAGATCCGATCCATATTCGCACAGATAGGATCCGGTTTTAAAGTTTCTCCTTTGACTTTTCGTACGAGTAAACTTCTTCTAGGAAGAACCTTGTGGATAAGATATTCTTCTCCGCTTAGTTTTGTGACTAGCACCCAATCTCCTGCAACCGGGAGATCCAAACTAGAATCCGCATTAAAACGAAGTGCTCCGGTTAAAGTTCCGGTACCTTCTTCTTTTGTATTTCCTAGTTCGAGTCGAAACTCTTGTCCTTGTTCTCCGATAATCCTTGCAGAGATCGGATCGGAGATCCCTAGGTCCTCTGAAATTTTGATAAATTCTTTTTCTCTATCCGCATCCCATACGGATAAATTCAAAGATGGTTTTTGATCCATTTATTTTGCCCAAACCTATATGCATAGGTCGTCGTAAGACTATATCATGTAACTCCCCCGTGATACGAGGGTCCTTTGAGGAAAAGGTTGTAAACAATCAGGCAATCATATGCTAACTTGTACTTAGACTTTCGGGCGAAATATAAGTTGTAAAGTTTTTTTTGAGAAGAAAAGGATCAGCTGGAATATTTCTGAAAGGCTTTGTATTCTTCTATGACCTTCTTACCGAACTCCAACCATTCTTCGTCTTTTTTGAAACCGAAATGTTGTAAGACTTCCCAGTGAATGGCTGCCGGATCCGCTTTTCCATCCAGACAATCTATGATCCAATCTGATAGATATACCGCGAATACAACATCTCTGGATTCCTTTTTTGCCATCAATGGTCTATGATGGTATTCCGCAGCGACCTTGATCGTATCCGAAAAATTCCATTTTTCACAGATCATACCTCCTAAAGAAGTATGAGTGATACCTAAGGCTGCTTCTTCGAGCCCTAAGGTAGAAGGTAAAAGTTTTTTGCCGGAGATATCGGTTAACTTCTCAATCGTATCCCCTTCTAAAGAAAGTAAAAGTACAAGTCCTATATTATGAAGAAGTGCGGCACAAACCAGATTGGTCAGGAATGTCTTTTTCCATCCCATTCTTTCTCCTAATCTTCTGCATATATAAGCGGAAAGACTGGACATCTCCCAAATATGTTCGAATTCTTTGTATCTCTCTTCCAGGATCTTTTTAGTTCCTAAGCTCAAGAGAATATTATTTAATTCTGATAGACCGATCAGCTTGATCGCATCCTCTAATGTTTCCACCTTTCTTCCTTGTGCAAAAGAAGCCGAATTGGCGAGTTTTAAAATATTCGTAGATAAAGAAACGTCCCTTCCGACTTGTTCGGTGATCTGTTGTATAGAAGAATCAGGCTTATTTATCAGACTCATGATCTGATTTAGGTTTTCAGGGAATGTGGGAAGTTTATCTATCTCTGCGATAATTTCCACAGTACGTTGGTAAGAAACATTTCGATGTTTGAAGTCCAACGGAATTTTGATATAAGCGGAAGTGATCCCGCCTTCTGCCTTTAATTTATAAGAATCAGCAGCTATCCCTTCGTTCTTTAACATCAGAAGGGACATTGCAAGTCCAAGACCTGCTCCTTCGGAGTCATCCGCGTGGTCTGCGAAAACCTCTCCCAAGTCGTTGTATTCTTTACTCTTACCGATCCTGTTCTCTACTCGTTTTAGTTCCTCCGGAATGATGGGAGCGTTATTCGAGACTCTCATCAAGAAACTGGTTCGATTGAATGCAAGAGTGATCAAACAATGGAATTTCACTTTTTCCAACAAGGCTGCATATCGTTCCTTGTCCTTGATCATTTCCTTTTTGAAATTTGCCATCCCTCGTACATAATCGTCCGGATTGGAAATATTCAGATTGTTTTCGGCGAAAAAGATACGCTTGGAATTTGCCTTAACAGCATTCATGGCACTTTCTCTTAAGATAGAAAAAACGGATTCTTTGAGGGAGATCGCATCCAAATAGACCAGGTACCTGTCCAAAAGAACGCTAATTAGTTTATCCACACTTTTGTTCAAGGTGGTAAAACGGATATAGAGAGGATTTAGCTTTTCAATGCGTTCGTTTACGTTCCGAACGCTCAGATAGTATCCTTCCTTTTCGAAATGGTACCAATTTATATTCATTTTCGCTCGGCGGAAGGGCCTGCTATATCCTACTGCTGAGCAGGTTTTGTCAACCCTAGATTAAATTCCACAAACGCCCGAGGGCCTAAATCTCTTTGTGCCGCGTGCTCCACCAAAGAGTGGATTTTAAAATGACGATCCATACTCCTACTTGGACGAAAGAATAAGGTCCGTAGAAATTTTTAGGATCTGCCTTCCCCAGAAAAAGTGCGAAAGAATGATAAAAAACAGTCCCGACCTGGGGCAGAACCCAGTAGACCGTTTTTAGAACGAATTTTTTGATATCGCTCGCTTCCTCAGACATATCTATATTTTGGTTATAGGCTACAAAATCCAAAATACAGCTTAAAAGAATGAGGCCAAGAGAACTCACAATCGCAAGGGATTGGTTCGAGAATAGAGTTATCAAAAGAACCAATAGAACAAAAAACGAATACACCAACATCATGGTTCCTTGATACCAAAGGAACTCCCAAGGAATTTCCAAAGAGAACCAAGAGCTGATCCCAAAAGCCAGAAGCACGAACATTACTACGCATATGAGTAAAGTGAGTCCTTTACTTCCCACATAGGCAAACGGATCCACTGGACGACTCAACCAAAGAGTATGGACCTGAGAATCCATGTCTTGGCGGAGAAGGTCCGAAGTCAGTATCACTAAAAAGACAAGACTCCAAAAAGAAGTTAGGATAAAATACATATAGGAAGAAACACCGTGACTGGTCTCTCCTCCTACTGAAGTAGTACAGGTCCATTCTCCCAATAGAAAAAAGCCAAGCAGAGAAAAATAAAAGAAGATTGCCTTACGTCTCAGAACTTGGATGAACGTTAGCCGAAGCAAGGTGCCGATCTGGCGAAACGCGGAGGAGATAAAAAATTTGAAATCGGTCTGAGAACTCAATTCGATCCTCCATTTTCGCCGGAACCTTGTGTAAGTCTAAAGAATACATCTTCCAAAGATTCGGTCTTTCTTTCGTAGAGGAAAATTTCCGCTCCCTTCTCCACTAAAATCGCAGGAAGTTTTTTCAGATCTACTTCAGGCTTAGGACGTATTTCCCATGTTTTTCCATCTATCTTATGTTCCAAAGAGATCTCTTCCAAATATGATTCAGGCGCGGATTCCAATCGAATACGTATCCTATCCTTGCCTTGTTTTAATTCGTCCAACTTGCCCTGGGCCATTAGGTTTCCTTTATGAAGGATACCAATCTCAGTGCAGATCTGTTCCACTTCCAACAAGCGATGAGAGTTGATCAGAATGGTGACCCCTCTTTTTTGATTCTCTTCTAAAATTAATTCTCTAAATTCTTTATAACCTGCTGGATCCAAACCGGTGCCAGGCTCATCTAAAAGTAAAAGTTCAGGTTCTGCGCCAAGCGCATTTGCAAGCCCTAATCTTTGGAGCATGCCCTTGGAGTAAGTGGAAATCTTTCGATCAGCAGCTTCTGCCAATCCCAACTTTTCTAAGAACTCGTTACTTTTCTTTTTTGCAATGGAAGAAGGTACCAACGCAAGTTTGAAACTCGCTTCTAAAAATTCTCTCCCACTCAAATAAGTAGGGACCGCCATTCTTTCCGGAAGATAACCGATCTTAGTTCTAGCATGCGGAGAAGGTTCCAAACCCAAAACTTTACAGTAACCTTCGGTCTGTTTGGAAAACCCAAGTAGAATACGGACCAATGTAGTTTTGCCGGCACCATTCTGGCCGAGAAGACCGAAAATCCCGCCTTGAGGAATTTTTAGATCAATTCCTTGTAATGCTTTTACTTTCGGATAAAATTTGCGTAGGTGCTCTATTTCAATTGCAAATTGAGGCATTCAAAAATCCTTAGACCAAGTGCCGGAGACGATAGTTCCATTGCTTCTCGAAGCAATCCTTTTTATTAGAACACGTACGCACAATTCTACATTTATTCTATGAAGATTATCATAGCTCGACATGGGGAAGCCGATCCCCATTCAGAAGACGGCAAAGATTCCTCCAGGGTGCTCACTCCTAAAGGGATCACAGATATCGAAAAGATGGCACGGTTCTTTCAGACCGGATTTAAGATCAAAAAGATCTATCATAGCCCATATGTTCGCACCAAAGCAAGTGCGGAAATTTATACCAAGATCCTAAAGCCAGAGTTAGAAACCGAATCCGCAGAATATCTTCTTCCTGGAGAAGATTACTTCAGGATCTGTCCTCTCCTCAAAGACAATTCCAATTCGGATGCCATCCTTTTAGTGGGCCATAGCCCAGACGTAAGTTCTTTTGCCGAAACTCTTTTGGGAATTTCAGGAGTAGGAAAATCTTTTCTATTCACTCCTGGTTCTGCACTTGCAGTGAATATTCCTAGAGAGAAATTCCAAGGAGGACAGATCATCTGGTTTGTATCTCCTGACTTTCTTTGCTGATCGAACTCGTATCGACAGCCTAGCTCTTAAAAACCTGTTTACAGAGGAATCGGTCTCAAAAAATTATACAACTGAGGACCGGGGTGTAGCGCAGTGGTAGCGCACTTCTCTGGGGGGGAAGGGGTCGCTGGTTCAAGTCCAGTCACTCCGAAAGTCCTCTTTTCAGTATCTCTTCATTCCAAACTCGGAACCTTACATCTAGTTAATTCATAAAATCTTTGGATCGTTCCAGTTCTGGAGCCCGATTTACTTCTATTCAAGATCGTGTATATGACATAATCGTTTTCAGATCTTAGCAAAGCTCCTTGGAACCAAAAGTTTCCTTCCCAAGATCCAGTCTTACCATACACGTTAGCCTCTCTTTCAGGGCATTCAGACCAGAAAAGAGTCTTTCTCCATTCTTCCACAATGTCTTTAGGAAGCTTGTAAGCATTCTCAAAAATTTTTGTCCAAGAAGAATGTATTTTCTTAGGAGTTAATCTGATCTTACCGCCATGTTTTAAGCCGACAAGATCGATCCACCAATCCTCTCCACTTACTTTCGATTTAAAATTTTCTAAATAACCGATCTTGCGTAGTGTAAGATCCAGTTTTTCCTTTCCTAACTTAGAAAACACTTTTTCGAAATAATCATTGGAAGAATAAAACAGCGCATCTCTCAGATCTAAAAGCCTCGGAGAATCCTTGATATGTTTGTCTGAGCATTCTATCTTTTCTTTCGGATCGATGCTATGATTCTCGAGTAAAGACAGAACTAGGTAGGTTTTAAAGGTAGAAGCAGGAGAATATTCCCTTTTCAGAAATTCGGAGGAACCGTATACCTTTTCGGATCTTGGCCCACCGGAACTTACCTCAGTCACGAGGATCAACTCGTCTGAGTTAGGTGTTATGGTTTTAGAAGAAAAATTTTGAGAATGTAAAGGAGTAAAAAAGAAAAGAGAAGATAGTTGAAAGAGTAAAAAGCAGCCTAGAGCGGAATTCTTTCCCTCTGAAAATCGAAACATGATCGTTTCCTATCCCAGGGGAAAAATTCGCCCATCATTTCTTTAAAAATTGTTTTAAGATATTCTCGCGAATCTCTTCTATTTTAACGATTCCCCAAGCCAGAGGAACTTTGAATTTTAACGCATTCTCGCTCAGGTCTTTCTCTCCCTGGGCTTTGAGTTCGTCGAATCTCTGCTCCACCTTCTCCTTTCCGTCGTTTAGATCCTGGAGAAGTTTATCGAAAATCTCTTTCGAAGTCTGGACGGCCCCAATCCCGGCATTGATTATATCGTTTAGTTTTTGGTTGTCCATGCCCTGCTATTCCTTTTTAACTCCATTTTTATGCACTGCACAAAAAATGCAAGAATAAAATTCATCCGCGAACTTTGAATCTGGTTGCCAGTGCCGGTTTTAGGGCAGATCCTTGGCCCCCATGCGAGTTTCCATTCTACCCTTAATATTTGCCGTTTTAGGCTTAGTTTTCAGTAATTGTTCCGGCGATATCAAAGATATCCCCTTAAAAGGCTGCTCTAAAATTTCCGGAATGCCAGGCCCGGAAGATTTGGCAATTGATAGGGACGCCGGACTTCTTTATGTATCTTCCCACGAAAGAAGGATCAAAGACCAAGAAGGAAAGATCTACTTTTTGGATCTGAATTCTTCTCCACTCGAACCCAAATTATTGGAAGTAGAGTATCCTAAAAACTTTAGACCCCACGGGATCAGTCTTCTGAACCAAAATGGAAAATATAGACTGTATGTGATCTCTCATATCGCTTTATACAAAGAACATTCTATCGAAGTTTTCGAAAGAACGGAAAAACCTTCCGCGAAGTCCAAAGCTGGAAAATGGAAACATGTCCAGACTCTACAAGATCCTTTGGTCACTAGTCCTAACGATCTTTCAGTCGCTTCCGAAAACGAAATTTTTGTTTCGAACGATCATGGTGAAGGTGGATTTATGCTCTATTTATTCCATGATCTTTTTAGAATGAAACGTTCCGAGATCGCGTACTTTGACGGCAAATCCTGGTCTTCCTTAGGAAATCCAGTTTCCTTGGGAAATGGGATCCTTTACGTAAAAAGACCGGACGGAAAAGAAATATTATATAGATCTTCCTTTAACGAAGGGACTGTTCTAAAATTCGATATCAAGAGAGAGAACGGAAAAATCAAATTAGGAGAACCTAAATCGATCCTGCTTGGAAGTGGGCCGGACAATCTGGAGATAGACGAAAAAGGGAATATTTTCACTGTTACCCATCCTTCTGTGATGAAATTCCTGAAACATGCGAGCAATGCGGAATCTCATTCTCCTACTAAAATATTTAGTATTTCTCCGGACGATTCAATCCTAGAAATTTTTTCTAACTCAGGTGAATTGATCTCTGCGGGAAGTACAGCGCTTACCTATAAGGAAAGAGTTTATATCGCTCAGGTATTCAACGATTTTATCCTTCAATGCCAATTATAAGAACGTAATACTAGGATTGTTCGTCTAAGTCATAGATGTCGGAAGAAATTATCAAATCACCGAAACAATCCGCTGCGGAAACCAGGCATATAGTTATGCCTGACCATACCAACCATTATGGTACCCTCTTCGGAGGGACCTTAATGTCCTGGATAGACTTGATCGCAGTGATGGTGGCGCAAAGACATTGTGGAAGAGAAGCTGTCACCGCAAGTGTGGATAAGCTGAATTTTATGGAACCGATCTCTTTGGGGGATCATGTGATCCTGAAGGCTTCCGCTAATTATGCAGGAAGGACTTCTTTGGAGATCGGTGTCCAGGTTTCTAAGGAAAATCCTTATACTGGGCTTGTGACCCGCGCTACAACCGCTTACCTCACATTCGTGGCCTTAGATGAGAATAAGAAGCCTTGCCCCATTCCCAAAATTAAACCTGAATCGGATATTGAGATCAGAAGATACGAAAATGCAATCCTAAGACAGGAAGCGAATCGGAACCTTTTGAAAAAGATCAAAGACAACGGAAAAGTTTAATTATCTTCTGCGATATACTTCTGCTTCTACATTTGCTACTTTTCTGAGTGTAGAAGGTTCTGCAGTAATTTTGAATTTTCGGAACTTGGAAGAATTCTCTTCTAAATACGCCTGCACGAATTCATTCCTTTTTTGACGGTCTGAAAATACGAACGTATCTATAGAGTCCAGAGTTTGGATAAAATCCTCTTTCGGGATAGGAAGTTCACCTGGGATAAACTCCAATACCTTCAGATTCGGATATTCTTTTCGGATATGAAAATAGGGATCCGGGATTGTTTGTAGATACATCTTTTTAGAACCTTTTAGTTCAGGACCTAAAACCTCGTAAAACCTATCCTTTAGATCGAATTCAGGATTTCCGAACCCTATTCTTTTATAAGCATTCACCAAAATTGCTATATTGGAAAATACTAATATAGCAGCGATAAACTGCACTCTTCTGCTTCGAATTCTTTCGAAAAAGAATCCTCCCAAAGCGGACAAAGGAATACACAAATACATTACGTAATAGTATTCTGTGGATAAGATCAAAAAGAATAAGATCGAAACTGTCCAAGCGGAGAAGAAGAATGCGGACTTAGGTTTATCCTTAATTTCTCCTCGTACCACCCATAACCCGTAAGCCAGAGCCAAATAAAAGAATAATCTCAGCCCCGGAGATTCATAACCGCCTAATAATACTTTGATCTTTGTGATCGGAGAGAAGGACTGGAATAGATCTTTTTTACGTCCGAACTGAGCTCCGAATTGGTAGAAAAAAATTTCCCAATCAGGATGGATCCATATTCCCCAGGCCAAGATAGGCAATGCTCCACCCAACCAAAACATCCAAACCTTCCAAGCTTTTGCTTGGTGGATCAAGAGTAATGCAGGCACTCCGAAGATTGCGCCGAATGGATGTGATAAAAATGAGATCCCTAAAAAGGATCCTGACAAGAAAGCTTCGTATTGTTGGAGAGGAACTTCTCCTTTCCATCTGGCTTTTCTTGCAAGTACTAGTAAAGATAGAAGTGCCCAAAATAAACAGAGCGCTTCCATTCTCGCGGTCCAACCTACTCTTAAGAACAATAAATCTGTGAATAGAAGTAAGGAAGCTCCAAGTCTTGCAATCGGAGAGTAATCGAATGTTTTTAGTATGAACCAAAATATCCATACGCTCGCAACTGACAAGATCGCAGCGAATAATCTTAGGACTTCGAGACCTTCTCCCCCGTATTTTAGAACCCAACCGTTTAACAAAAAGAAGACGGGAGGCATCCAAAGTGTTTTGGTTTCCATTCCCTTTACTAAACCTTCTAATACTTCCGTGCGGAATAGTCCATTCTTCGCAAAGTCTAGGGAAGGAGAATAGAATAAGACCTCGTCAGGCCATACCGGTGGGAATTCCAACCCGGAGATCCTAAATACTAATAGGGATAATATGGATAAAAAGAAAAGACCGATGAGTCCGTAAATTTCGGAAGATCGGTCTTCTGTACTAGTGGGGGAACCCATTATAAAAAGCGCCCCCGGTTTATTATTTTAATGTAGCTAATGCTTCTTGTTCGGTTTCGTAGACTTCGAAAAGATCCAACAATTCCACAACATCGAAAACTTTTTTAACATTAGGAGTGATATTGCAGAGTTTGAGTTTTCTATTCTGCTTTTCGAGTTCCCGGACCATTCCTACAAAGATCCTGATCCCGGAAGAAGATATATAAGAAATATTTTGCAAGTTAATGATTATATCACCAGTTCCGGCTTGGACATCGTCTAGAAGTTTTGCCTCTACCTCGTCCGAATGAGTGATATCCAGCCTGCCATCCAATTGAACTAGGGTATGTTTCCCTACTTTTTTAGTTTTAATTTCCAAGCTAGGCTCCGAGCGACGATCCATAAGATCATATTCCGACAAAGAAAATTTCCTTTTTTTGATACAAAAAGAGGAACGGAAAGTTCGCCATTGACTAAATTAGTGAGGAAATGGGGTTTTACAAGAATTTTTTCCCATCCCCTCTATTCTCTCATAGTTGGAAAATCCTAAATTTGGAATATTATGCCGCCGACCCGTTAATTTCCTCCAATGGAAATATCTTGCTCGGAGCGTTTTTCGGTTTCTTTCCGAGCAAGTCTCTCAGGGATTTTTGGGAAGATAGCCCCAATTGTTCCTGGATACTTTCCAGGTCCCAGCCCGCCTCGATCAGGTGAGAAGCCAAACTTCTCCTGAGCCTAAAAACGGAAATCGGAAGACCCGTCATTTCTTCTAGCTTAGAAAACATTTTTTGAACGGTCCTGGGACGAAGTTTGCCCATCCTACCGGAAAACAAAAAGTCCTCCCCCTGTTTTCCCTGGGAAATAAACCAAAGATCCCTTCTTAAAGAAAGGGGAATGGACGGACTCCTGGGGTTTAAGGTTTGGGAATGATGGATCAATATTTTATGATGAGACCAATCCAAGTCTTCCACTCTCAGGGAGACCAATTCGGAAAGTTGGAGCCCGAAAGAATACAGCATACGAAACCATAGATAATGATTTTCGTGTGTTCTCGATGCGTTCAGAAGGAGCCGGATCTCCTCCTTGCTTAAGGCCGGATTGTCCTCAGGCAAAATTTTGGTTCTGATTCTTTTCTCTTTTTTCATTCGAATGCCCTAATGTGATTTTTTTCTCGGAGAATAGAATTCAGGAAAGGGCCTGCAAAGTAGAATTTGCCAGTTTGATCGATTGGTTTGCGGAATATTGGTTACTAGCCAGATAGGATGGATGGGCGCAGAACGTGGATTCTTGGTTCCGAGGTAATATATTGATTTACTATGCGACAGCGATCGTAGCGGAAATCCCGCGAAGCGGATTGGAGCGTAGAGCGCGATCACGAGCTAGCGAGTGAGTCGCCCTACTTTTCAAATCGTCATTGAATTGTTATCCGATCTTAACGAGTTCGGGTTTGGATACAAAGATGAAATATTTCTGGAAAGCGGCTAAATTCGCTCTTCATTGCCAATTACCGACTCCGCCAAAAGTCTCAGAACAAGAGATCATAGTTAGAACGGATCAATTTGAAATTCCCGCGATCCTTTACACTCCGAAAGGAAAATCCTGCGGGACTATTTTAGCAGTAAATGGATTGGCCTACTTGGGAAATAAGGACCCAAGATTCGCGGCAGTTTGCAGATCCGCAGCGGCAGTCGGCTATACCGTAATTTCTCCTTTATTGGTAGAAGTTACACAGTTCCACATTCGAAAAGAGACTGTCGAAAAAATAAAAGAACTGATCCTTCACATTTCTTCTAATAAAGAATATTGCCCGGACCAAAAACTTTCTTATATCGCTCCTTCTTTTTCTGGAAGTATGGGACTGATCGCAGCATCGGATCCCGAAGTAGGAAAAAACATTTCCTCCATTCTTACCATCGGCGCGTATTGCGATGTTCAATCCACTTTGGATTACGTGATGACCTCAGACGAGGGAGACGAGTATGGAAGAATGATCCTACTTTATAATTTCGTAAAGTATGCTCTTAAGTCCGACAACCAAGAGTTGGAATTTGCATTAAAAGCTTGCGTTTTGGATGGAAGTTTTTCCAGAGAGAACTTGGAGCTCCCCACAGTTTTGGAAAATATCAGCGCTGAAAACAAAGAAGTATTCTTCAAGCTCAGAGAAGATAAAAGTTTTAGGGAAAAAATCTGGAAAGAGATCGTGTCAAACGCAGGATCTCAAAGTTCCTTTTTGCAAGAATTGCAAGTTAAGGATAAATTACATTTATTAGATTGTCATGTTTCTATTGTTCATGGTTTGGGAGACAATGTGGTCCCTGCGAAAGAAGCCATGATCTTAAAAGATAATCTTCCTCGTAAAAAATCCAAATTGGTGCTAACACCTTTGATCTCTCATGGGGATGTAGGGATTTCTTTGGCTCAGTTACCTGCGATCTATGATCTGGTGCAGGGCTTTGCATTTTTCTTTAAGAATGCTAGAGTAAAAGAAAGGGCAGCTTAATTTTAGAAACTTTTCGTGTAAAAGTATTCGATCAGGTCCCTGATCTTATAGGGTTTTTCCAGAAGGTCGTTAATTCCGAGTACGGAAAGTTTTTCCTTGGTTTCATTTCCGAAATCAGTTCCTGAGACAAAAATTTTCAACTCAGGACATTCTTTTTTGATGGTTTCCAAAAATTCCAAGGAAGAAAGATTTTCAAGATCCAGATCGATGACGATCAATGCCACAGAAGATTTGAATTTGTTTAATATTTCATGCGCCTTTTTCGCGCTTTCCGCTCCGATCACTCTAAATCCCAAGGCCAACATTTGGTCCTGTAGGATTTCCGATAAATACGTGGATTCTTCGACTACTAGAATAATACCTGTAGAGGTTTGAGGATCTTTTGCGGAACTTTCTATAAATTGAGAAGCCTTGGTCTTTGCCACAGGAAAGAATAATCGTATGCTTGTGCCTATTCCCAATTGGGAACTGACCTGTACCATTCCCTCATGGTTTTGCATGATCCCATAGACCATGGACATTCCAAGACCACTTCCTTGGTTCTTGGTCTTCGTAGTGAAGAACGGCTCGAAGATCCTTTTTTTGGTTTCTTCGCTCATTCCTTCTCCGTTATCCGAAATCTCGATACAAAGATATTCTGCTGGTTCTGAAAGAGGGAACGATTCCCTAATACTTGATCCTTGCACACCAAACGCACGGATTGAGATCTCTCCTCCATCTGAAAGTGCATCTCTTGCATTTAGACATAGATTAATAAGCACCTGCTCCAATTGAGAATAATCTCCCAAGATTGTAGGAAGTCCTTCTTTGCAGTCTTTTTTGAATTTTATTTTTTCGGAGAATGTAGGGACCAAAAGATCAACCGTTTCATTTACCAGCTGGTCGACAAAGATCGTTCTAAATCCGCCGCCTCCTTTTCTAGCTAAGGAAAGAAGTCTCCGAACTATGATCGCTCCTCTTCCTGCAGCCGCATTGATAGAACGTGACATGTCCAATAAAGAAGCGAATTTGGAAGATTCCAGTTGCATTCTAGTCGCATACCCGGAAATGATCTGAAGAATATTATTAAAATCGTGAGCGATCCCGCCCGCCAAAGTTCCGATCGTTTCTAATTTTTTCGATTCTATAAGTTGGTCTTCTAACTTACGACGAAGAGTATCGTCCATTAGATATCCTCGGATAGAATCTATACTTCCCGACTTATTGAATGTAGCGAAATAATTTCCCGTGGTATGGATGGGTAATCCATTCTTTTCCTGAAAAAATTCTTCGTGGGTCTCTAATCTGGAATTGATCTGTATCTTCTGTAAGAAAAAGGAATAATCATCATAAGAAGGAAAAAGATCCGCAAAATTTTTCAGAGAAACTTCTGCTTGGGACTCGAAACCGAACATTTTTAGGAATGAAGAATTGGCAGCTAAAATATTTCCGGAAGGGTCTGTGATAAAATTCGCGGAAAGATTTTCTTCGAAAAATTTTCGGTATTGTTCTCGGCTCTGTAGAAGTTTACCTTCTATCCTTCTTCTTTTTTGTAGCTCTTTTCTGGAATCACTTGTAGCCCTTCCCGTGATCAAAGCGACTACGCATAAGATCCCCAAGTTCAATAAAAAGATAAGTTCTTTATCGTCCTTAAACCATTGGTAATGTTCTGAACGTCCAAATAGGACCGGAAATACGAAGGTCACCATTTGTACCCAGATATTAGCGATCAACGCCATAGTGATCCCGTATCTCAAGGAGGCCCAAAGAACGAATAACGCAAATACGAACCAGTATTCTAAGGAAGGAATGATCGCACCGAAAACACCGCAGAGTAAGAATACTGATAGGATCTCTATAATCCTTTTGGGCTTTAAATTTCTGAGTCTAGTTCGATCCCAACTTGTTTCTCTTTTTTCCCAGGCACCTTCCGTTCTTGCCCAACCTTTTAGCTCCATCCAAGGAGTAGCCCATAACAGAATCGGGACGGAAACGCTCAATGTGTCGAATAACGTGGCTCCTATTCCTTGAATAGAGGATACGAGCAACTTATCCTGAGAAAGATCACCAAATAGAACAAGCCCACCGGCGACTAAAAATCCGTTACATATCGCAGCAGGGAAGGCAACCCAGAGTAAAAATCGTACAGTCTCTCTTAAATCCGGCAAGGAAGACTTTCCTTTTTTCCATTTAATAAAGAAGAACCAGGAAATCCCCACTGCCAAAACTTCCCAAAGACAATAAATGGGATATTTATCCACATCGTGAAGCCCCCAGAGGTTGGCGGTGAATAATGCGTTGGCGTACATAGCGGGTAACGTGCGTGCCGGTCCCCACCAAAAACATAATACGATACCGATAGGAATAGGAAGATAGGATATGGAGACCCCGGTATCCACTTGGAAAGCCAAGGAGGCTTTGGAAGCGAAATGAAACAGGATTAACGGAAGGATCCAAGTCCAATAAGGCAGCGCCTTATTTTCTATAAAGGCAGTTCCTCCACTGTTTTTTTTTATGTCGGATAAAAAATTCAGAACCGCGCCCCAGGTTCCAATATTCCTTATCGTTTAAAGGGAATCCACTCTTTGCAGGAAATAGGGTTAAAATTAATGATTTTGATCCCTGAAACTTTTTGTTTCCTATACGAAAAAAATCGAGTTATTCGTTGTTAAATGGGAGTTGATCGCATCTAAGCAGAACTTAGTTCTGCTCCACAGGTGAGACATCTAGATGGATCCAGTATTCGTCTCCATAGTCGAAGAACAATTCCTCGCCTGCTCTGATCTTGCGCATTGCTTCGAATCTCGCAGTCTTCCATCGAGTAGAAACCACTAATCTTACATTCGGTTTAGAGCTATGATTGATATAACGAGTATAGTTGGATTCTTTACCTTCTCCATAGATCCAATGATCTTTGCAGATCCAAAGTAAATACTTGGACTCACAGTATCTTGCGGAGTTGGCCGACTTATCGTCAAGGACCCTACCGGTATAAAATCCGACAGTATCACCTTTGACTAGGTCTTGTTTGGAGAATAATCCCATTCCGATTCCGGGTATCTCGGATTCCCTAATTTCGAAATCCTTCTCTGAGAATACTCGAGGTCTGCGAATTTTATATCTGACCGACATCGTGAGAAACATCTCCTCCTATTAGATCGGAATATTAATCCAAAGAATCTTATGCCCTCTCTTTGTCTATCCGCAATTGATTTATCATATTTTTCTACTAAACGTATATTACTTTAGGTCCAAATTTTTTTATAGGCTTGTCTCTCGAATATATGATGTAAATCTCTACTAAGATGGACAAACCGTATAGAAAGAACGTAGGGATGGTGGTCTTCAACTCTAAAGGAGAGGTTTTAGTAGGAGAAAGACTCAATTTTAAAGGCTCTTGGCAGTTTCCTCAAGGAGGAATAGATAATGGAGAAGATCCTAATACTGCCGCTCAAAGAGAACTTTTAGAAGAAGTAGGCATCCAAGACGCTAAGATCATCTATGAATATCCAAGTTGGATCAATTATGATTTTCCTGAGTCCCTACATTTAAGCTCTAATCTTAAAAAGTATAAAGGCCAAACCCAAAAATGGTATCTTCTATATTGGAACGGTAAAGCAGAAGACTGTAATCTAACGGCTCATGAGCAAGAGTTTGAAAGAGTGAGATTCATTCCCTTCCAAGAATGCCTTTCGACCGTGGTCTCGTTTAAGCAAGATGTGTATCGACAACTAGTCCAAGAGTTCCAACCTAAGATTTCGGATTTTCTGAAGAAGGGATCTTCAGCATGAGCGCGACATTCTATACTCCTCCCGGAGGACCTCCTCCTCCCAGTCCGCGCCTCAGAGAATTATTTGCAAAGGTTGGAGAAGATTCCATTCGGGAACTTGTTTCCGTTTTCTATGATCAAATAGCAGTCAGCGAAATTCGTTGGATGTTTCCTGAAGATCTAGAAGAGAGCAAAGTAAAGTCAGCAGACTTTATGGTACAAGTTCTTGGAGGTCCGCCCTATTATGTTCAAAAATACGGGCCTCCAAAAATGAGAGCTAGGCATCTTCCATTTCCGATCGATGAAAAAGCAAGAAGGGTTTGGCTTTCCTGTTATCGTAAGGCGATAAAAGACTGGGAAGCAGACGAAGAATCTAAAGAAATACTTTGGCAGTTTTTGCAGGATTTCTCCTCTTGGATGGTAAATAAGGCTTCTTCTGAAGAATGAGGAAGTATAATTTAGCTCCTAGGAGTTATAATGTGAATGGCTGCAAAAAACAATTCTAGAGCAAAAATCAGGATCCGAGGAGCCGTACAAGGAGTTGGTTTTAGATATTTTGTGCTACAAAGAGCGCAAGAGAATCGACTCAAAGGTTACACTATGAATCTTCCTACTGGAGAAGTAGAAGTTGTAGTGGAAGGAGACAAAGTTTTTATCGAAGATTTGTACAAAGCAGTTCAAAGAGGACCTTCTAAAGCTAAAGTAACGGAAGCTACAATCCAATGGGAAGACGCTAAAAATACGTTTAGGACTTTCGAGATCAAACGTTGATCTTATCCCCTTTGGGAAGTTCACCGGGTTCGATCGAATAAATTTTACTGACGAAACCTGGTTTTTTTCGGAGAATGACTGTATGCAAGCGAAGGATACATCAAAAAATAAACTTCTGAACCTTGCTCTTTTCCGAATTCTCGGATCTATCTTTATCATATCGATCTTACAAAATCCGATCTTCTCAGTCACTCCTACTCCTGTTTCTTTTATGAGTCCGGTATATGCCGTTCAGGAAGACAAAGGTATCTTAAGACTGATCTCCATTTCTTCGATCAATGGAAAAACGGGACTGGTTTATACAGGAACCCAAGAGAAAGGGATCCCGGTTTTCAGAAAACAGAATTATATTCTTTTTAAAACTTCCAAAGATCTGAATCTATTAAACTTAACTAACTCTAAAGTTAAGACAATCAAAGGTACTAGAGACGCGTTTCCCGGCAATAGCGGGTTCTTGAAAGATAAATCCATTGTGATCTTCTCCAGGAAAAATGGCGATAGATGGGAAACAGTATTATACGACTACGAAAAGGAGAAGGAGATAAAATCCCTTCCGGGTTACCAACCTTTCGTTTCTCCGGATCAAAAAAATCTGGTATTGATAGGCAACGAAGTACGTTATTCGGAACATGGAGAAGAATCCCTCAGAGTTCCCATCCATAAGTATTCTCTAGAAACTTCCGAATTAAAAACACTCGCTTGGATAGAAAGCGGGAAATTACAGATCACTGATGTATATACGGTTGCAGAAGATCTGGTTTTAGTACGTATATCAACGGAAAAGGAAAACAGACTTTATAAACTTCCTTCTTTAACTGGAGAATTGGTCAAGTTCTCCGATCCATTCTACCCTTTTCCGATAAACCCTCAGTCCAAAGAGCCTAGGGAAAACAAAGAACAAGTAAACATCAGTTTTAGTCCCGACGGAAAAGTTCTGTCCTTCACAGAAAGAGCGGACGGAAAATTGGGAAACATAGTAGTCGTAGATCTAAAAACCAAACAAAGATACGATTCTTCGTTTGTAGGTTGTTTCCCTGTGGTCAAAAACGGATCCGTCTACTTTTTAGGAGATCCTGAATTCGTAAAACAATCCAAGGACCAGGAATATAGACCTTATAATAATTATACTCTATATGAATTAGATTATAAAAAAGATAAGATCCGCTCTATTACTCCAATATCCGGAAAAGTAGAACTTCTGGAATAGATCCTACGATGATCTATGACCTGTATTGCATTATAATTTTATGATGCGAATTCAGGTGTTTCGGAAAGTTTTACTTCTTCCTTCTCAGTTGATACTGCAAAGATCCCAAGCGCGGTGATCACACATAATGTTCCTGCAAATATGAACGCAAGATCGTATTCTCCCTGCACCGTGCGGATATAACCTGCTCCAAATGCGGCAACCGCAGCTCCGATCTGATGGAATGCGACCACCCAACCGAACATCAATCCGACTTTTTCTCTTCCGAATATTTTAGCTGTTAATGCGACTGTAGGAGGAACGGTAGCAATCCAATCTAATCCGTAAAATACTGCAAAGATAGAAAGCCTATTCGATTCTGGATCGAATGCTTGAGGCAGTAATAATAAAGAGATCCCTCTCAATCCATAATACATAAATAACAGAATTTTGTTATTCACTCTGTCCGATAGCCAACCAGAACCCACTGTGCCGACCAGATCGAAAATTCCCATCAATGCCAAAAGACCAGCGGCTCTTACTTCCGGGATCCCGTGATCCGAACATGCAGGTACTAAGTGAGTCCCTACAAGTCCGTTTGTACTTGCGCCGCATACGAAAAAACTTGCTGCAAGAATCCAAAAATTCCTAGATCTCAATCCGACCTTAAGTGCGGTGATCGCCTCCATGAATGGATTTCCGGAAACAGGTAGGATCCCTTCTTCTTCACTTTTTGCTCCATAAGGTAAGAGTCCGGATCGTTTAGGAGAATCTTTCATTAAGAAGAATACTGCAGGAAGAAGTATCGCTATAATAGAAGCCACCCCATAGACTGCGTTTCTCCATCCCGCTTGTTCCGTTAGAGAAGCCAAAAACGGAAGAAAAATGATCTGACCTGTGGCTGTGCTCGCCGTTAAAATTCCCATGAGAAGTCCTCTATGAGAAACGAACCAACGATTGACCACTGTGGCTCCTAAAACTAAGGCAGCCATCCCCGAACCGAATCCGACCATCACTCCCCATAGAACTACTAATTGCCAATTTGTTCGCATAATCGTTGTTAGCAGAATTCCGGTGATCAATAGTCCGAGCGCGAATATCATAATTCGTTTTATGCCAAAACGATTCATTAGCCCTGCGGCGAATGGTCCGACAAGTCCGTACAATAGAAGATTTACAGAGACTGCAAAAGAGATCGCGGATCTATCCCAACCGAATTCTTTTTCGAGAGGAATGATCAGAATTCCAGGCATGGACCGCACTCCTGCGGCAACGATCAAAGTGAAGAAGGTAATGATCAAAACGATCCAAGCATAATGAAAAGAAAAACGTCTGCTCAAATTAAGCCTCTATAATCCGGACCGGGAGATCCTTTCGAATTCCCTATTTATGATTGGACTATACTTCCATTTAAAAGTTATAAATTCCGTTCATTCCTTTCTGAGCTTTCAAGTATAAAAAAATCTTGCTCGTTCCTTCGGAAGAATTAGAAAGATCCTCTCGCAGTGAAGAGGAAATCATGAAAAAAATCCTAACGTATTCTTTAGCAGGGATGCTAGTCGTCGTTCTAGTTCTTGTAATATTATATTACGCAACTTCCCAACCGGGGGAAACTATGAGCTTCCAAGATCCGTATCATACGGAAAGACCTACAGCCCAAGGTTCTAAGCTGATGGTTGCAAGCGGTCATCCTCTCGCCACCAAGGTCGCTCTGGAAATTTTAGAGAAAGGTGGGAATGCCGCTGATGCAGGAGTGGCTGCTCTTTTAGTCCTGAACGTAACCCAAGGAGAAGAGGCCTCTTTTCCTGGAGTAGCTCCTCTACTTTACTACGACCAGGCAGATAAAGAAGTTCATAGTTATATCGGAGTTGGGACTGCACCCGCAAAAGCTACGATAGAATATTTTAAATCCCGAGGACATGAGTCCATTCCAATGTTGAAATATTCTTCTCAGTTGGTTCCTGCCTCTCCAGATGTGATCGTTGCATTACTCAAAAAATACGGGACAAAATCTTTTGAAGAAGTAAGTAAACCAGCCATTCAAATCGCAGAAGAAGGTTTTCCGGTTCATAGAATTTTAATGAGGAATCTGAACATAGGCGTTTTCAAAAGATTAGGTCTTAAGTTTTTACTTCCTTATAACGCAAAAATTTACGTGGGAGACAAATGGTGGAAACCGCTTCACCAAGGAGAAAGATTCAAGAGACCTGCATTATCCGCAACCCTGAAAGAACTAGCAGAAGCGGAGAAGACGGCCTCTTCTTCCGGAAAAAACCGCGCAGAATCTTTGGAAGCAATTCGGGATTATTTTTATAAAGGACCGATCGCAGACAAGATCGCAAAAGCTCACGAAGAACATGATGGCACCATGGTGAAATCTGATCTAGTGAGATACAGCGCAGACTGGGAAGTTCCCTTACACGGAAATTACGGGCCTTATACTATATTCTCCAATCGTACTTGGAACCAAGGAGCGGTTGTTCCGATCGTTTTGCAAATTTTAGAAGGGATAGATCTAAAATCCATGGGGCATAACTCCAAAGAGTATGTTCACACTGTAGTACAAGCGATCGAACTAGCAATGGCGGATCGTGAAAAATATTTTGGAGATCCTGCTTATGTTTCCGTTCCGGAGAAAGGACTTCTTAGTAAAGAATACGCTGCAGAAAGAAGAAAGTTATTACAATCCAAAGCATTCGGAAAGACTCCTCCGTCGGGAAATCCTTTCTTATTCGAATCTCCTGCAAGCGCCAAAAAGTTCGCCTACCAAAAAGAAGATCGGATCGTTTTAAATGAGGGATCTTTCTTTGATCTTACCCCCAGTTTTTGGGAAAGAACTGAATCCGGAAAAATAGGAAGAGATACTACTTACCTGAGTATTATCGATTCCAAAGGAAATTCTTTGTCCTTAACTCCGAGCGATTTCCCTCAGTCTCCAATCATAGAAGGTGATATCACATTAGGGATCAGAATGACCCAATTTCGTTTAGACCCGAACCACCCGTCCGCATTGGTTCCAGGAAAAAGACCTACAATTACGCCTAACGCGTCAATGGTATTCAAGGATGGAAAATTCTGGATGAGTTTCGGGACTCCAGGTGGGGACATGCAGACCCAGGCGGTAGTCCAAGTGTTCTTAAATTTAGTAGTCTTCGGGATGAATCCACAAGATGCAGTGAATGCCCCTCGCTTCCGTTCTTTGAACTGGCCCGATGCATTCTCACCCCATAAATATTATCCGGGAAGAATAGAATTAGAAGAAGAGATCTATAAAAAAGAAGGAAAAGCGCTCGAAGCGCTTGGTTACGAAGTCAAAGAAAGAGAAAAATGGGAATACGACTTTGGGGCTCCTTGTATTTCTTTAAAAGATCCTAAAACAGGGATTTTATATGGCGGAGCCGACCCCAGAAAGGAATCCTGGGCGGAAGGAAAATAAAAAGAGGTAAGAATGAAAAAAAGAAGGCTTGGAAAAACAGGGATGGTGGTTTCCGAAATTTGTATGGGAACCATGACTTTCGGTTCCAGTTGTGATGAAAAGGAAGCACATCGAATTTTGGACAAAGCCTTCGATTCAGGTATAGATTTTTACGATACTGCTGAAATCTATCCTGTTCCTCCGGAAGCGGAGTATGTTCATGCTACTGAAAAATTTTTCGGCAATTGGTTAAAAACTAAAAAGAGAGAATCTATCCTGATCGCTACCAAGGTTTGTGGCCCTGGTCATGGATGGTTCACTCCTCCAGTGAGAGAAGGTAAGACTGCGTTAGATCGCAGAAATATCAAAGTAGCGATAGAAGGTAGTCTAAAAAGACTTGGAACTGATTATATAGACTTATACCAAACACATTGGCCGGATCATGATTTCGGATACGAAGAAACATTAGAAGCTTTGACCGAATTGATAGACGAGGGTAAGGTCAGATATATAGGAAGCAGTAACGAAACCGCTTGGGGGACCATGAAAAGTTTGGAAGTCTCCCGAACCAACAAACTTGCCAGATACGAATCCATCCAAAACAATTTCAGCATTTTGAATCGAAGATTCGAAGACGCTCTTTCCGATATTTGCAGAAGAGAACAGATCAGTCTACTTCCTTACTCTCCTTTGGCAGGAGGAGTATTGACTGGAAAATACAACGGACCTACCCCGCCGGAAAACGCAAGATTCACACGTTATGCAAAACTTCCTACAGAAAGACAAAGAAGAATGGCAAATCGTTTTTTGAACGAAGGCACTCTTGCCTCCACAAAAGAACTCATGGAAATCGCTAGGGAAGCGGGGATTAGTGTGACCACTCTTTCGGTTGCTTGGTCCAAACAACATGACTATGTGGCTTCTACCATAATTGGAGCTAATACAGTAGAACAATTAGAAGAAAGTTTAAAGGCAGCGGATCTAATCTTGTCGGACGATATTTTGAAGAAGATAGACGAGGTTTCTAAAAAGATACCTTATCCTATGGGATAAGCAATGTTATCTCCAAACTTCTTCTTCGGAGATAACTTCGCGTTTTTCTCCTGCGAAATTAGGAAATGATTTAAAAAAGCCGGTGATTAGATAAGGGATCACGTCGAACATCGGCCCGGATCTACCTTCTCCTTCCACGTTTGCTTTTAAAAGTACGCTGGAAGGAAGTCCTCTATAACGCTTTCCATCATAGATCACTAATTTAAAGATCACATCGTAAAAATTTTCGTAATAAGGACTGGCGCCAGAGATCCTGGAATTACCGAAATTCCCCATAAATGCAAAAGGAGAATATCCTCCTACACCTCCTAAAATAGGGACCGCTGCTAATCTGCTGGAAGTCCCACCGTAAGAATGGTATCTCATTCCTCTGGCGCTAGTCCATCCGCCAAAGGCGCCTAGGTCTGCTCTATGATCGATTACACTTCCTCTTGGAAAAATTAATATATCGTAATGTACTAATTGATCCGCCCTGGAGATATCCACCTCTTTGTAGCCCTTCTCCGCAAATTTTTCACGGATCAGATCCTCGTTTTCACGAATAATAATGGGCGGCGCTTGACCGAAAAACGGAAGGAATGCGTAGGTTTTTTCGTAGTAGCGAATATGATCTGATCTTTCCACCTCTACCTGGGATTTTACCTGGAGAGGGGAACAAAAATTGTATCCTAATAATAGCAAAAGGATCAGAACTCTCATGGCTTTATATTCTTTCGACCGGATCGAACTAGATTTTACTCCCAAATCCGATCGTTTTCATTTAAAATTCGATCGTTTTATGTAAAAGTTTTAGGAGACTCTTAACGTTTTCCGATCATCTGTTCTAGATCTTCGGTTTTTCCGAACAGAACTAAGATGTCACCTTCCGACAATACGAGATTAGGAGAAGGAATTCCTAAAACCTCTTCGTCTTTTCGGTCCGATTTTCTCCTGGTCTTCTTAGGCCTTTTAACTGTGATCAGATTTAAGTTCCAATCTTCTCTCAGTTTGGCTCCTTGGACGGTTTTACCTTGCATATGTTTCGGGACCACGGCTTCTAGAATTCTATAATCTTGCCCGAGTAAGGTAACACCTTTTACGCTGCTGTTTGCAAGTTGTTCCGCCATAGACTGAGCCGCTTGTTCTTCCGGATTGAATAGGCTCTCGATCCCCAACATCTGCAAAACCCTTTTGTTCAGATCGGATTGGTAACGGGCGAATATATTGATCGCTCCGATCTTCTTTAATGCGTCTGCTGTCACGATCAGATTTTCAAAATTATCTCCGATCGCCAGCACAACCGCATCCATTTCGTCCAAACCGTGCTCTTTCAATTCGGATTCGTCTGTGGAATCGATCGCCACACAGTAGGTAGAAAATTCTCTGATACGATCTATCTTGTTTTTATCCTGGTCGATTGCTGTGACTTCGTGTCCGTCTTCATAAAGTCTTTTTATAAGTTCTATCCCGAAATCTCCGAGGCCGATGACTGCGATCCTTTTCTTTCTCATTCAAACCTTCCTTTAACCGACCACAACATATTCTTCAGGATACCAATATCTTCTGGGTTTTCGTTTTGGTACAAACGCTAATAATACAGTCAACACTCCTACCCTGCCCACAAACATTACAAAACATAAAAGTAATTTTCCGGGAGCCTCAAACTTAGAAGTGATCCCTCTAGAAAGACCCGTAGTTCCATAAGCGGAAACTACCTCATAACAAATATCCAGAAAGGGCAAAGGTTTCTCGAAACAGATCAAAAATAATATCCCCAAGAATATTATAAACATGGAAAGTACGATCGCAACTGACGCCCTGGCAAGAGAATTTTCAGCGACAGTTCGCCCGAAAACATCCACTCTTTCCTTTCCAGTAAAAAATTGATTAAACTGTAAAACGGCAAGTGCCAATGTGGAAGTTTTGATCCCACCTCCGGTAGAATTGGGAGAAGCTCCCACCCACATCAGAAATAAACTCACAAACACCATCGGAATTCCCATTGAAGAAGTATCCAAGGTATTAAATCCTGCGGTCCTTGTTGTTACCGAATAGAATAAAGAGTGAAATGCCTGGTCATACCAACTTAGGCCCTTCAAACTAAAATTCCTTTCCAATACCCAGTAGGATATCCAACCGAAGAGCAATAAGATTACCGTAGTGATCAGTATCAGTTTAGAACCCAAGGAAAAACGCTGCCGAAATGATTCTCCATCAAATCTGATCTTCTTTAAAAGCTGATTCACAGTCGGAAAACCTAGGCCTCCAAATACGATTAAGACCATCAATATAGAAAGAAATGAATAAGATCCTTTAAAATAGGGCTCTGCCAATCCTTTCGGAAAAAGAGCAAAACCTGCATTACAAAATCCTGTTATAGAATGAAATACGGATTGGAAGATGAGTTCCTTTTGAGAAAATCCCAGCTCTTTCGGAAATGTTAAGTATAGAAAAACGGAACCGATGCCTTCTATCGCAAATGTCTGGTAAGCAACCTGTTTTAGAATAGAGCCCGCCCTTCCTATAGACTCTTGGCTGAATAAATCCTTGACGATCAGTTTTTCAGTAACGGAAACCTGTCCTTCTAAAACCAATGCGAAGAATACCGTCAGAGTCATCAATCCCAGACCGCCCAGTTGGACAAGCACCATCAAGATCACCTGTCCCGTCCCTGTCAGATCCTGAGAAACATCAATCGTACTGAGACCAGTCACACATACCGCACTCACCGCAGTGAAAAAAAGATCCACCAATTGGATTGGCCTAGCCTCCGCCCTAGGGAGGCATAAGGCAGCAGTTCCTAAAAAAATAAGGATCGCAAAACTTCCGGTCATCACCAAAGAAGGAGAAATTTTTCCGAGAGAAAGCCTGGCCCTTCGTAAAAAATGCGCAAATCCTCCGAATGCCAAAGTCAATTGGCTTAACGATAAGAATAAGAGTACAACTTCTTCTGTTCTTTGCTGGGAAAGAATAGATTCTATTTTTTCTTCAAAGAAGAATTGTAAGATCACTAGTAAGACTACAAACGCTTCTATCTTATGTAATTTTAAATAAATACGATAGTGAGTTAATGTGAATAGAAAACTTAAAAATTCGTAAATTACCAAATACCAAACTATAGTAACCGTAATCAATCGAAGCGGATGGATCCATTCCGGGGGAAAATAAAATCCATATAGAAAGATCAGTATAAAAAGAGAAACAATACCTAGAACACCGAATATAAATCGTAATATAGGCTTGATATTCCCTTCAAAAAAGAGCGAGATCCTTCCCCATTTGGAAACCAATTTTATCCGTAAGTTAGGATCTAAAAAAGGACTCATGTTCTATTAGAAACGAGTGCCGAAAAATTCGAATTCCATTCTATATTCGAAATTTCTGGAATACAATCCGTATCCTGGGATCGTTTTAGGATGTATCGTTTCGGAAAGTTTATCTGGCACAGTGGGATTCGGAGTAGGACTCTGTGGTTGATTTTCCAACTTCATACGATCATAATCTCTCAAATCCAGCCAGGCATTGGCTAAGGCTAGGGTAGAAGCCACACCGAATACGATCCATCCTCCTTCGAACGTTTTTTGGTAACCTGGATCTGCAGCAGATAAAGCCCCATATGCAACGCCGGCGGCAATTGGAAATGTCATAAAGAATATGATCGAAAAACGGCGAAGTCTGGATTCGGTATAAGGTTGATGATCGCTCCCGAATTCTTCTAATTTCCTTTTACGATCTCTTGCCTGCTCTTGTTGTCTTTGCAAAGCTTCGGTATTCACTTCTCCAGTGACCGGATTGAAGAGACCGTCGTCGCTTCTACCTTGGACTGGATTCGTAGTCCTTCTAGTCCCTTGGCTTCCTGTAGAAGTAGGCAAACCAGTTTGAAAAGGAACCTGCACATTTCTAGGATTTACCAAGACAGGTTTGTCCATTTTCGGAGGAAGAGAATATTCTCTAAATCCGTCGGGAGATTTTTCATCTTTATAATTTCTTAAATTATAATCGTACGGATCCGAGAAATCGCTTTGATTCTGGGAAAATGCCGGAAAAGCAAAAGCTAGGATAATAGAAAGAGCGACTAACTTGTTGAATCTAAAAAAGGATCTCATCTTTAGAGAATTACCCCTTGCTCTGATCCTATCCTTCCGGAAAGAATTTCGGATGTATATTGAAAAGAATCCTTTCTGATCTCTTCCAAAAGTTTTCTGTCCAGTCCCAAACTTTCCGCCTTATCATATTCTTCTTTGATATTGGTACCGAAAATTCCAGGATCATCCGTGGAAATCGTAAATTTCAGACCATTACGAGCGAATCTGACTAAAGGATGATGAGCTTTATCTTTTACCATCCCGATATATTCATTGGAACTAGGACAAGACTCTATGACCGCATTCGTTTTTTTGATCCGATCCATACAATACTCTTGAAATACCTTTGTTTCAGAGACCAGGTTTTCAGTAACGGAAATTTCTACCTTCTCCTTATGTCGGATCAAATCCAATTCCGATTCTAATCTTTTTTTAGGAGTTAATTCTCCGTATTTGGAAATTTCTTCCCAGTGGTCTAATTGGAATTTGAGTGTGTCTTCTCTTTCGGAAACGGGCTCTAAAACTTTTTTTCCAAGATATGCATCCGGATCCAAACCAACTGCAATGGCATGTCCTAACCTATGCGCTCCCCATTCTGCCGCCTCTAAAACCCAGCGAGACGCAGAGAGAAGGGTCTTGTCCAAGAAAGACTCTCCCACATGATAAAGAACGGTAAGCGCAGTAGAAGTTTCCGCAATATTATCTTTTTGTACTTCTTTTAAAAATTCCCTTTTACCTTTAGGTGGGAAACCTTCTTCAATATAACAAAAATCTAATCCGACTAGATATTTTTTGATGAGTGGATCCTTTTCCATCATCTCTTTTAACATTTCGTATTCTTTAAAAACTTCTCCGTCCCTATGTAAGGAAACTATCAGACGGGATCTAGCTTTCCCGGAAAGTTCGGACTCTGCTTCTTCAAAACCCTCACATGCGGCTAAAGTTTTGGAATAAATACCTTCGTAAGTGTCGAGTGGAGAATACATGATACGATATTCTCCAAAGATCACACCTTCTTCGTATTGATCTTTTGTGATATGTTTAGATACAAATTTGATCTCTTGAGGATCGAACTTGGAAAGTGCAATGATCAGGTTAAACTTTGCTTGGAATTCAGGAAAAGGACCTTGGTGATTGAATAAGTAGATCTTTTTAAAATCTTCTAAAGATTTATGATCTTCGAAGAAGGTCTCAGTGTTGATGGACTTCCCGTAAAGTTCTTGGAAAGGTTTTGTAAAAATTTCCCAACGAGGAGAAGGATTATTCAATCCCATCTGCCTAAGAAGTTCGGGTTTGAGACTACCGTAAAGATGATTATGAAGATCTGCAAATCCTAGATTCGAATCCATGTTTCTTCTACGCTTTTAAGTCACCTTAACTCTCTCGTTACCGGGATAAACCGTTTTTCATGGAAAAAAAGTTGTTTGCACAACCCTTCTTTCAAAGCTGGAAACTACTTGGTTCCTTCATACAAAAAAATACTCAGACTCTATCACCCAAGCCGATTAAACGTTAAAATCCTTTCTTTAGCCTTGCCAGTTGTGTTCGGAATGCTCAGCCAATCTTTGGTTTGGATTACGGATACAGTTATGGTCGGATACTTAGGACAAAATGCGATCGCAGCCATAGGTATAGGCGGAACCTGTTATTACACTCTCGTTGCGTTCCTGATCGGATTCTCAATGGGAGTACAGATCATAGTCGCAAGAAGATTTGGAGAAGGTAAGAGATCGGAGATCGGAAAAGTAGGAGTTTCTACATTTTATCTCTCCATATTTTTAGGATGTGTTTTATCCATATCAGGACCTTGGTTTTCAGAAGGGCTCATGTTTTGGATCGGTCCTGAAAAAACTGTAAACACACTCGGGACCGAATATTTATATTTTAGATTTATAGGCAGCGGATTTTATTTTTTAGGATTTTGTTTCAGAGGATTCATGGATGGTCTTGGATTGACCAAGGCAGGTTTTGTTTCCATGGCGGTAACTACTATCGCTAACATAATCTTAAACTGGATACTGATCTACGGGAACCTAGGATTTTCTCCTATGGGGATCGGAGGAGCAGGACTTGCATCTTCCCTAGCAGGATTTGCTGGACTCTTGGTATTTCCTATATTCTTTTTTTATTATAGACTTGGGAAATATTTCGAAGGAGTAGCCCTTTTTCCCAGCAAAGAACATTTAATAGAAATTTTTAAAGTTGGGATCCCTCCCGGCTTCGAAGAAGGTTTAGTCAACGTTGCATTTGTGATCTTCTCCAAGATCCAAGGATTGATCTCGGTACTTGCAGTTGCGGCATCGAACGTTCTATTTTCTACTTTAAGTTTTGCATTCTTACCCGGATATGCATTTGGAGTAGCAGCGACCACGATCTTAGGACAAGCGATGGGCGCAAAAAAATACAAACTTGCCTATCATTCCGCATTTCGTTCCGCTTTCATTTCTGCACATGTGATGGGATTCATAGGTTTATGTTTTATCTTCTTAGGAAAAACGATCGTGTATGCGATGACCAGAGACCAGACCTTGGTGGAAGAATGTTATCCGGTGCTTCTATTATTGGGAGTTATCCAGATAGGAGATGCATACCATATGGTGATTGGCGCTGCCTTGAGAGGAGCAGGTTTACAGAACTATGTCTTTAGGATCTATATTCTTCTCACATATGCTGTCATGCTTCCATTAGCTTATCTTTTCGGGATCGTATGGAAAGGTGGAACTCTTGGGATCTGGGCAGCTATATTCGTTTGGATTGCATCACTTTCCCTGATTTTCATCTATGAATTCAGAAAGAAAAATTGGGTAAAAGGGACGGTTTAAACCCCTTGTTGGAAGTCCTACAAATATTGGAATTTCGGACCAGTTTGGTAATCTAATCCTTCTTGCCCCAATAACAAACCCGGGGTTTTTGGTTCCAGAATGAAAAAGGCGCTTATTACAGGGATCACTGGACAGGATGGGTCCTATCTTACCGAACTTCTTTTGGAAAAAAAATACGAAGTACACGGGATCGTTCGAAGAACCAGTTCCTTAAATCGGGATCGGATCGAACATCTAAGAGGAAACCCTCACCTTTTTCTACATTACGGAGACTTAACCGATTCCAGTAACCTAAACAGGGTTTTGGAAAAAGTACAACCGGACGAAATTTATAACCTAGCCGCTCAATCTCACGTAGGAGTCTCTTTCGAAGTTCCAGAATACACTGCAGAAGTAGACGCAGTCGGAACTTTAAGGATTTTAGATGCGATCAAACAAACAGGAGTGAAGTCCAGATTCTACCAGGCCTCCACTTCCGAATTGTACGGAAAAGTGCAAGCCGTTCCTCAGGACGAAAAAACCCCATTCTATCCTAGATCTCCATACGCAGTCGCAAAATTATACGCATATTGGGCAGTCGTAAATTATAGAGAAGCATTCGGATTACATGCTTCCAACGGAATTTTATTTAATCATGAATCTCCAAGAAGGGGAGAAGGTTTCGTAACCAGAAAGATCACCTTGGGAGTTGCGGGCCTGGTCTCAGGAAAAGGAGGCCCGATCCATTTAGGGAACCTGGACGCAAAAAGAGACTGGGGATACGCACCTGATTACGTAAACATGATGTGGATGATGCTACAACAATCAGAGCCAGACGATTATGTAGTAGCCACCAACGAAACACATACAGTCAGAGAATTTATAGAAGAAT